>NZ_SMOA01000008.1 GCF_004353985.1 Paracraurococcus ruber
GCTGGGCGGGCTGCCGGCAACCCCCGCCGCGGCCGCCCCGCCCGCCCTGCCGCGCGACGGACGCCGGGTCCTGGTCCTGGGCGGCGGCATCGCCGGGCTGGTCGCCGCCTGGGAGATGCGGCGGGCGGGCTGGCAGGTGCGGGTGCTGGAAGCCGCCCCGCAGGCCGGCGGCCGCTGCCTGACGCTGCGCGCCGGCGACACCGTGCGGGAGGCCGGCGGGCCGGCGCAGCCGGTGCCCTGGCCGGTGGCGCCGCATCTGTATCTCAACCCGGGCCCGGCCCGCATCCCGCACCATCACCGCGGCATCCTCGGCTACTGCAAGGCGCTGGGCGTGCCGCTGGAGGTGCTGGTGAACGAGAACCGCGCCGCGCTGGTGGCGGCGCCGGGCGGGGCGGTGCCGCTGCGCCGGCTGCAGGCCGACCTGCGCGGGCTGGTGACGGAATGGGCGGTGAAGGGGCTGGGCGCCGGCGGGCTGGCCATGCCGGTGTCGGAGGAGGATCTGGTCCGGCTGAAGGGCGCGCTGCGCTACTGGGGCGGGCTGGATGCGGACCTGCGCTACCGCGGCAACAGCCGGGCCGGCTGGGCGGAGCCGCCGGGCGCTGGACTGGCGCCGCCCGTGCCGAACCTGCCGCTGGACCCGCGGGCGCTGATGCGGCCTGAGGTCTGGATGGCCGCCAGCTTCGCCGAGGGCATCGACTACCAGGCGACCATGCTGCAGCCGGTGGGCGGCATGGACCGCATCGCCATGGCCTTCGCGCGGGTCCTGGGCGATGCGCTGGTGACGGGCGCCGAGGTGCTGTCGCTGCGGCGGGTGGAGGGCGGCGCGCGCGTCGCCTGGCGCGGCGCGGACGGCGCGGTGCGGGAGGAGGTGGCGCCGCGCGTGCTGGTGACCTTGCCGGCCCCGGTGCTCGCCCGGCTGGACACGGATTTCCCGGCCGACCGGAAGGCAGCGCTGGCGTCGCTGCGCTATGCCCATGCCTGCAAGCTGGGCTTCTACGCGGCGCGGCGCTTCTGGGAGGAGGATGCAGCGATCTATGGCGGCATCTCCTGGACGTCGGGGGATGCGACGCAGGTCTGGTATCCCTCGCACGGCCTGCATGGCGAAGGCGGGGTGCTGGTCGGCGCCTATATCTTCGACGGGCCGGCGGCGGAGCGGTTCGAGGCGGCGGCGCCGGAGGCCCGTGCCGCGGCCATGGCGGCGGATGGCGAGGCGTTGCATCCGGGCTATGCGCAGGCGGTCTCGGCGCCGGTATCGGTCGCCTGGGGGCGGATGCCGCGCGCCCTGGGCGCCTGGGCGGAGTGGACCCGTGCGCAGCGCGGCCTGGAGTATCCGCTGCTGCGCGCGCCCGAAGGCCCCTATGTCTTCGCCGGCGAGCACCTCTCCTGGCTGACAGGCTGGCAGGAAGGCGCGGTGCTATCGGCATGGTCGGCGCTGGCTGACTTGCAGGCATAGATGAGGGGGGGCAAGGGGGGGGATACTTTCTTCCCCCCCCCCACCTGCTGCCTCACTCGGCCGGCATCGGCAATGCGTTCGGCACGGCGTGCTTCTTCGGGTGCCTCAGCGCCAGCGCGTACAGCGCCGGCACCACCAGCAGGGTCGCCAGCGTCCCCAGCGTCAGCCCGCCGATCATCGCCACCGCCATGGGCCCCCAGAACACCGAGAGCGTCAGCGGCACGAAGGCCAGCACCGCGGCGAGGGCGGTCAGCACCACCGGCCGGGCGCGGCGCACGGTGCTCTCGATGATGGCGCGGCGCAGCGTCTCGCCCTGGTCCAGATCCTGCCGCACCTGGTCCACCAGGATGACGGTGTTGCGCATGATCATCCCGGCCAGGGCGATGACGCCGAGCAGGGCGACGAAGCCGAAGGGGCTGTCGGTGAGGAGGAGCGCCGCGGCGGCGCCGGGGATGCCCAGCGGCGCGGTGGCCAGCACCAGGCCGACGCGGCCGAAATGGCGCAGCTGCCACATCAGCAGCAGCAGCATGACGCCCACCATCAGCGGGAACAGGCCATAGAGCGCCTTGTTCGCCTTGGCGCTTTCCTCGGTGGCGCCGCCGGTGACGATGCGGATCTCGGGCGGCAGGGTGGCGCGGATGGCGTCGATGCGCGGCAGCGCGGCCATCGTGACATCGGGGCCCTGCAGCCCGTCCAGCACATCGGCGCGGACGGTCAGGAACAGCTCCCGGTTGCGGCGCCAGAGGATGGGTTCCTCCATCACCGGCTCCAGCCGCGCCAGCTGGGTCAGCGGCACCGCGCCGGCCGGCGTGCTGATGGACAGGTCGCCAAGGCTGGCGAGGGAGAGGCGCTCGGCGGCCGGGGTGCGCAGCACCACGTCCACCATGCGGTTGCCCTCGCGCAGCTGGGTCGCGGTGCTGCCGGAAAGCAGGCCCTGCAGCGACTGCGCGACGGAAGCGGGCGAAAGCCCGAGCTGCGCCAGGCGGTCCTGGTCGAGGGCGATGCGGATGCCCGGCGCCCGTTCCCCCCAGGCCAGCTGCACGTCGCGCGTGCCGGGCGTGGCGCGGAGCGCGGCCGTCACGTCCTCGGCGACGCGGCGCAGCGCGTCGGGGTCCTGGCCATGGATGCGGAACTGGACGGGGAAGCCGACCGGCGGGCCAAATTCCAGGCGGGAGACGCGGATGCGCGCTTCCGGCACCGACCCGTCCGCGGCCAGGCGGCGCAGCTTGGCCAGCAGCCTCTCCCGCGCCGCCAGGTCGGTGGTCTGGATGACCAGCTTGGCGAAGGATTCGTTCGGCAGGTCGGGGTTGAGCGCCAGGAAGAAGCGCGGGGCGCCGGCGCCGAGATAGGTGGTGAAGGTGCCGGCATCGGGGTCGCCGGCCAGCGCGGCCTCGACTCGCTCGGCGGCGGCGCGGGTCGCCGGCAGGCCGGCGCCCTGGCGCAGGGTGATGTCCACCAGCAATTCGAGGCGGGCGGAGGTCGGGAAGAACTGCTTGCGGGTGGCCGCCATGCCGGCGAAGCCGGCGACCAGCACGGCCAGCGCGCCGAGCAGGACGACGGCGCGGTGGTCCACCGCCCAGCCGACGACGCGGCGCAGGGCGCGGTAGGCGCGGCTGTCATAGCTGTCGTGCTGCGCCGCGCCGGGCTTCGGCGCCGGCAGCAGCCTGACGCCGAGATAGGGCGTGAACAGCACGGCGACGAGCCAGGAGGCGATGAGCGCCACGCCCACCACCCAGAAGATGCCGCCGGCATATTCGCCGGCGGTGGAGGCGGCGAAGCCCACGGGCAGGAATCCCGCCACCGTCACCAGCGTGCCGAACAGCATGGGGAAGGCGGTGGAGGACCAGGCGAAGGTCGCGGCCCGCACCCGGTCCCAGCCCTGGTCGAGCTTCACCGCCATGGCCTCGATCGCGATGATGGCGTCGTCCACCAGCAGGCCGAGCGAGAGGATCAGCGCGCCGAGGGTGATCCGTTCCAGCTCCATCCCGAGCGAGAGCATCACCAGGAAGACGATGGCGAGGGTCAGCGGGACCGACAGCGCGACGATGATGCCGGCGCGGAACCCCAGCGAGAGGAAGGAGACCAGCATCACCACGCCGAGCGCGGCGGCGAATTTCACCAGGAATTCGCCGACGCTTTCCTCCACCACCGCGGGCTGGTCGGCGATCTTTTCCAGGCGCAGCCCGACGGGCAGCTCGCGGCCCAATTGCGCGACGGCCACATCCACGTCGTGGCCGAGCGCGAGGACATCCGTGCCGGCACGCTTGGCGACCGCCACCAGCACGGCGGGCCTGCCCTCGTGCCGGATCTGGCTGCTGGGCGGGTCGGCCAGGCCGCGGCTGATCTGCGCGATGTCGCCCAGGCGCAGCGTGCGGCCGTTGCTCTCGATGGGCACGGCGCGGATGGCGGCCAGGCCATCGAAGCCGGTCTCCGTGCGGAGATAGACGCGGGACGATCCGGTCTCCGCGACGCCGGCCGGGGTCACGGCGTTCTGCCGCGCCAGCGCATCAAGGATGGCGGCGGGCTGCACGCCCAGCGTCGCCAGCCGGCTGTGCGAGACATCGACGAAGACGCGCTGCGCCTCCTCCCCGAAGATCGCCACCTTGCCGGCGGCGGGCAGGCCCAGCAGGCGCAGGCGGATGCGCTCGGCCTGGCGGACCAGCTCGGCATTGTCGGCGCCGGTCAGCGCCAGGACGATGGCATAGACATCGGAGTATTCGTCGTCGAAGAAGGGGCCCTGCACGCCGGCCGGCAGCAGCTGGCGGATGTCGCCGACCTTCTTGCGCACCTGGTACCACTGTTCCGGCACCGCCTTCGGCGGCGTGGTGTCGCGCAGCGTGACCGTCATGGCGACGGAGCCCGGGCGGCTGAAGGTCTGGACGTAGTCGAGCCAGGGCAGGTCCTGCAGCCTGCTCTCGATGCGGTCGGCGACCTGGGTCTGCATCTCCTCGGCGGTCGCGCCCGGCCAGGCGGCGGAGACCGTCATGACCTTGATGGTGAAGCCCGGATCCTCCGCGCGGCCGAGCCGGAGATAGGCGGCGGCGCCCGCGGCACCCAGCAGCAGGATCAGGAAGAGCGTGAGGGCACCGTTGCGGACGCCCCAGTCGGACAGGTTGAACGACATCGCGTGTCTCCTTGCTGGCGGCGCCGATCCGGATCGCCACGCCTCGCCCGGCCGGGCCGGCGCGGCGGTCATCGGGACCGCGCGACCGGTCAGCGCAGCGTGGCGGCGGCGCGGGTGCCGGCGATGCGGACGCGGCTGGCGGGGTCGAGCAGCTGCGGGCCGAGGGCGACGACCTGGTCGCCTTCGGCCAGGGCGCCGCGCAGCGTCGCCGTGACCTCGCCCAGGGAGACCACCTCCACCGGCACGGCCGTCACGCGGTCGCGCTGCAGCTTCCAGACCATCGGCCCCTGGCCGCGGTCATGCAGGGCGGAGAGGGGGAGGGTGGCGAGGATGGCGGCGGTCGCCTCGGCGCGGATGGTGCCGGTCATGCCCATGGCGACCCAGTCGGGCGCGCCGGGCAGGGAGAAGCGGGCGGTGTAGGTGCGCAGCGCGCCATCGGCCTGCGGCGCCAGCTCGCGCAGCCGCGCCGGCAGGGTCTCGCCCGGGCGGGCCCAGAAGCCGGCCAGCACCCGCGCCTCCGCCAGTTGCGCGACGGCGGCTTCCGGCACCTGCACGACCAGCTCCCGCTCCTCCGGATTGGCGATGCGCAGCACCGGCGCGCCTTCCGCCACCACCTGCCCGGCCTCGGCCAGCAGGGCGGTCACGACGCCGTCGCCGGGCGCGGCCAGCTGGGCATAGCCCAGGCGGCGGCGGGCCAGGTCCAGGCTGGCGCGGGCGCTGGCGACCTTCTCGGCGGCGCTGCGGGCGGCGGCCACGCGCTGGTCGTCATAGGCGACGGAGACATGGCCGGCGGCCAGCAGGGTGCGGGACCGCGCCGCATCGGCGCCGGCCTGGCGGGATTGCGCCTCGGCGGCGGAGAGGTCGGCCTCGGCGGCGCGGACCGCGAGCGCTAGGTCGCTGTCGTCCAGCCGGGCCAGGGGCTCGCCGGCGGTGACCTTCTGCCCGACCTCGACCAGCCGGGCGGTGATGCGGCCGCCGGTCCGGAAGGCGATGTCGGCTTCCCGCCGCGCCTTCACTACGCCGGTGAAGGCGCGCGCCTCGGTGGTCGGGGCCAGCCGGACCTCGGCGACCTGGACGGGCTTCGGCGCTTCGGCCTGCGGCGGGGCCGCGCTCTCGGCCTTGCAGCCGGCCAGGGCGAGGGTGGCTGCGAGGGCGGGGGCGAGACGGACGAAAACGGGGAGGGCACGCATGGCGGTCTCCGGGTGGCCGGAGATCAGTATGAGTGCGATCTGACGAAAGTCAATAATCGTCAGAGCGCACCCTTCACGGCCGGAGGGCGCGCAGCACGAACTCGGTCATGTCCGCGACCTGGGCGCGGAGTTCCTCGACGGTCTGCCCCTTCCGGGCGATGCAGCTGGCGATCAGCGCCGGGTGGTTCCAAGGCACCATCGTATGCAATAGGATTTCCGCTTTCTTGCTGGCATCGCCCGCGGCGAACTCCCCGGCCGCGATGCCGTCCCGGACCACGCGTTCCAGCGCCGCCCGCACGCCGAGGATATGGCGATCGATGACGTCCCAATGCTCGTCCATGGCGGCGCCGACCATGTCGTGCATCCGGCGCTCGTGGAAGAACACCTCGATCTTCAATTCGAACATGCGGCTGAAGATGCGGCGAAGCCGGGCTTCCGCCGTGCCCGGGCCGCCGGCCAGCGACTCGATCTCGGCCAGCATGGCGCCCAGGGTGCGCTGGGCAATGGCCTCGTTGATTGCGCTCTTGGACGGGAAGAAGCGGTAGATATTGGCCGGGGACATGCCCAGGTCGCGGGCGATGTCGGCCACCGCCGTCTTCTGGTAGCCCAAGCTGCGGAACAGCCGTTCGGCCGCTTCCTCGATGCGGGCGCGGGTGACCTCGGCGCGGGCGGTCTGCGTCTCGGCGGCGGCCTGGCCTGACATGGCGTGACGGAATCCTTCAATCGTCAGACATCATCTAGGGTCGCGGCGGAGGCAAGGGAACCGCAATCCTACTCGGCCGAGATGCCGGCGGCGCGGATCACCCCCGCCCAGCGCGCCAAGTCGGCGGCGATCACCGCGGCGAAATCCGCCGCCGGGCCCCCCACGGGCTGCAGGCCCTGGGCCCGCAACTGGTCCTGCGTGCCGGGCTGGGCCAGCCAGGCGCCCAGCAGGGCGTTCAGCCGCAGGACCAGCGCCGGCGGCAGCCCGGCCGGGCCGAGCAGCCCGTACCAGAGATCCACCGCCACCCGCGGGAACCCGGCCTCGGCCATGCTCGGCACCGCCGGCGCTGCGGCGGCCCGCGCCGCGCCGCCCACGGCCAGCAGCCGGACCTGCCCGGCTTCGGCCAGCGGCAGGGCGGTGTGGACCGGCAGCATCATCGCCGCCACGCGCCGGCCCAGCAGGTCCTGGATGGCGGGCGCGCTGCCGCGATAGGGCACATGGTTCAGGTCGATCCCGGCCTCGAGCGCGAAGAGCGCCATGCCGAGATGCTGCGGCGTCCCGACCCCCGGGCTGGCATAGTCCAGCGCCCGCCGCCGGGCGAGGGCGGCGAAGCCCGCCGCGCCATCGGCGGCGATGTCGGGATGGACCGCCAGCACGAGGTCGCTGCGGGCCAGGCGGATGACCGGCGCGAAGCTGCCGACGGGGTCGTAGGGCACCTGGCGGAACAGGGGCGGGGTCATCACCAGGGTGTTCGCCTGCAGCAGCAGGGTGCGGCCATCCGGTGCCGCCCGCGCCACCGCCGCCGTGCCGATATTGCCGGACGCACCGGCACGGTTCTCCACCACCACCGGCTGGCCGAGCGCCGCCTGGAGCGCCGGCGCGATCAGCCGGGCCAGAAGGTCCTGCCCGGTCCCCGGTGTGAAGGGAACCAGCAGCGTGACCGGCCCGTCCTGCGCCGCCGCCTGCCGCGCCGCGACCGGTGCGGCCAGCGCCGCGGCACCCGCCAGCATCGCCCGTCTGCTCCAGCGCATCCGCCACCTCCTCCCCCCTCCTCCAGGGTGGGCCGTTGCATCCCCGGGTCAAGCCGCGGCTTTTCCCGCCCGCCGCCCCGGTGGTACCGTCCCGCGCCACGGCAACGAACAGGAAAACGCCATGGCAAGCGCCGCAATGCTCGACCGCACGGACCCCGAACTCGTCCCGACCGGCGCCGCGTTGGGGGCGGAGCTGCGGGGCGTCGACCTCCGCAGGCTGGACGCTGCCGCCTTCGCCGCCTTGCTCGACGCCTGGCACCGGCACAGCGTCCTGCTGGTCCGCGGCCAGAGCCTCTCGCCGGACGACCTCATCGCCTTCAGCCGCCGCTTCGGCGCGCTCGACCACGCCCCCATCCAGGAGAATGGCCGCCGCTTCGTCGAGGGCCGGCCGGAGCTCTACGTGGTCTCGAACGTGCTCGGGCCGGATGGCCAGCCGATCGGCAGCCTCGGCGCCGGGGAGGCGGTCTGGCACACCGACATGTCCTACCTGCCGCGGCCGCCCAAGGCCTCCATGCTCTATGCGCTGGAGATCCCGCCGAGCGGCGGCGACACGCATTTCGCCTGCATGGCCGCGGCCTATGAGGGCCTGCCGCCCGACCTGAAGGCGCGGGTGCAGGGGCTGAAGGTGAAGCATGACGGCACCTACAACAGCGGCGGCTTCCTGCGCGCCGGCGTGACGCCGACCGACGACCCGCGCGCGGCGCCCGGCCACCTGCATCCGCTGGTCTGCCGGCACCCGGAGACGGGGCGGTGCATGCTCTATCTCGGGCGCCGGCGCATGGCCTATGTGGACGGGCTGGACCTGGCCGAGAGCGAGGCGCTGCTCGACGTGCTGTGGCAGCACGCGACGCGGCCGGCGATCTGCTGGCGGCACCAGTGGCGGGTGAGCGACCTTGTGCTGTGGGACAACCGCAGCACCATGCACCGCCGGGACCCCTTCGATGCCGCGGCGCGGCGGATCATGCACCGGACCCAGGTGAAGGGCGAGGCGCCGCCGATGGCGTGAGGCGAGGCCGGGCCCGGCGACCGGCCCGGCCCGGAGGATGCGGAGTGCGGCATGTCGGATGAGGCGTCCGCCGCGGCGAAGGCGGCGACGGAGGAGCGTTACGAGCTCGAGAAGCTGCTGGTGTCGTCGGGCGGTCTGCTGGTCACCGCCATCGGCGGTGGCATCGCGCTGGTCAGCTTCCTGCGGGCCAATCGCTGGAAGCGGGCCGAGCTCGCCAACGGCTACCTCGCGGACCTGACCTCGAACGCCGAACTGGTCTTCGCCTGCCGCGCGCTGGACTGGGAGGCCGGGCGGCTCGTCGTGCCGGAGACGCTGCGGCCCATCCTGTCGCGCGACGGGGCCGATCCGCCCGCCGCGATCCTGCACGACACGGCGCTGCGCGACCGGTGCATGGACCCCGACCTGCGAAGCGATGCGGTCATCGCCGAGCCCCTGCTGCAGGTGTACCGGACTGCCTTCGACAGCCTGCTGTCCTGGCTCGCCCTGGTCCGGCAGGCGCTGGACCGCCGGTTGTTCCGGCCGGGGGATGTCGAGGCGCTGCAATACTGGCTGAACCGCATCGCCGCAGCGACCTGGATGCACGGCTTCATCGGGACCTATGGCTACGGCACCGACATGCTCGCCCTGGCGAGGCACCTGGGAAACCGCAACCTGGAGGCAGCCTTCCGGGACCGCGAATGACGACAGCGCGTGGCCGTCCGCTGGGCGGCTGCGTCATGGTCGCCAGGGCCCAGCGGGTAGAACGCCATCAAACCCGTGAAAGACTGGCCGTTGACCATGCGGGACCTCTCGGTCCCGCCGCGCGGCGGTTGGTATGCCGGCGCAACCCCTCAGTCGATCTGCAGGTTCATCCGCTGCAGCACCGGCGCCCAGCGCGCCGCCTCCGCCCGCAGGAAGGCGCCGTACTCCTCCGGCCCGGTCCCGAGGGCGAACTGCCCTTCCGCCAGGAGCCGGTCGCGCAGCGCCGGTTCCTGCAGCGCCGCCGCGGCCGCCTGGGACAGCCGCTCCACCGCCGTGCGCGGCGTGCGCGCCGGCACCGCCAGGCCGAAATAGGTCTGCGCCACCGCGCCGGGCGCGACCTCGGCGAAGGTCGGGATGTCCGGCGTCGCCGGCAGGCGTCGGTCCCCGGTCCAGCCGATGATGCGGCCCTGGCCGTTGCGGTGCGGCGCGATGGCGCTGGCCCCGCCCACCACCAGCAGGTCCAGCGTGCCGGCGAGGAAGTCGTTGAGCTGCTGCGCATCGCCGCGATAGGTGACGTCCTGCATGCGGATGCCGAGCTGTTCGGCGACCAGCACGGCGGCGATGTTGTTGAAGCTGGACGGCCCGTTGGTGCCGTAGTTCAGCCGCCCCGGCCTTGCCTTCGCCAGGGCCACGAATTCCGGGATGGTCGCCGGCAGGCGGTTCTGCAGCAGGAAGGCGAAGGGCAGGGTGGAGAGCAGCGAGACCGGCGCGAAATCCTCCAGCCGGTAGGGCAGGCTGCGCATCAGCAGCGGGTTGAGCGTGAGGGTGGTGCCGCTGTTCACCAGCACCGTGAAGCCGTCCGGCGCCGCCCGCGCCACGTAATCCGCCCCGACCACGGTGGCGGAGCCGCCGCGATTCTCCACCACCACCGGCTGCCCGAGCGCCCCCTGCATGCGGTCCGCCAGCAGACGGCCCATCAGGTCGGTGGACCCGCCGGGCGGGAAGGGCACCACGAGGGTGATCGGCCGCCCGGTCACCTGCGCCAGGGCCGGCGCCGCCAGCGCCGCCAGGCCGCCCGTCAGCAGGGGGCGCCGCCCCCTCCATCGTCCCTGCATCCCGGTCCTCCCGCGCTTGTTGCGGGCAGGCTGCCATTCCCCGCCAGCGCCGGGAAGGGCCGCGCTTGACGGCGGCGGCGCGGCACGGCGCTATGCCGGGCGACAGGAGGAACCAGCGATGTCCGAGCACATCCGCGTCACCGTGGCGGACGGCGTCTGCACCGTCGCCATGCACCGGCCCGAGAAGAAGAACGCCCTGACGCGCGACATGTATGCCGGCCTGGCCGACGCGATCGAGCGCACCGCCGAGGACCCCGCCATCCGCTGCCTGCTGCTGGCCGGCACGGCGGGGGTCTTCTGCGCCGGCAACGACATCGCCGATTTCCGCAAGCCCCGGCCGGAGGACAACCCGGCCGAGCCCGGCCCGAGCCATCGCTTCTATTTCGGCTTGGCGCGGCTCGAGAAGCCGGTGGTGGCCGCCGTCCCCGGCCTGGCGATTGGCATCGGCTGCACCATGCTGCTGCACGCCGACATCGTCTATGCGGCGCCCGAGGCGCGCTTCCGCCTGCCCTTCGTCGATCTCGGCCTGGTGCCGGAGCTCGGCGCCTCCATGCTCGTCCCCTGGCTGGTGGGCAAGCACCGCGCCGCCGAACTGCTGCTGCTGGGCGACTTCTTCGATGCCGCGACCGCCGAGCGCATGGGCTTCGTGAACCGCATCATGGACCGCGCCGAGCTGCTGCCCAACGCCACCGCCACGGCGCGGGCCCTGGCGCAGAAGCCGCAGGAGGCGCTGCGGCTGACCAAGAGACTGCTGCGGCCCGCGGCCGAGCAGGCGCTGCTGGCCCGCATGGAGGAGGAGCGCGCGATCCTGGCCGAGCGGCTGCGCGCGCCGGAGACCCAGGCCATCATGGCCCATGTGCTGAAGCCGAAACCCGCCGCCCGCTGAGGCGCGGCGCAACACGTCACGGGCGCGCCGGCCAGCGGGCCGGCGCATGGAAGGAAATGTCGCATGTCGCTGCTGGACATGGTGAAGGGCCGGCTGTCGCTGCCCGTCATCGGCTCGCCGCTCTTCATCATCTCGGTGCCCGACCTCGTGGTGGCGCAATGCACCAGCGGCGTCATCGGCTCCATGCCCTCGCTGAATGCCCGCCCGGCGGAGCAGTTCGACGACTGGGTGGCCGAGATCAAGGAAAGGCTGGCGGCGCATGACGCCCGCCACCCGGACCGGCCGGCGGCGCCCTTCGCCATCAACCTGATCGTGCACAAGTCGAATGACCGGCTGGAGCGCGACCTGGAGATCGTGGTGAAGCACAAGGTGCCGCTGATCATCACCTCGCTCGGCGCGCGGCCCGAGGTGAACCAGGCCGTGCACTCCTATGGCGGCTACGTGCTGCACGACGTGATCAACCAACGCTTCGCCCACAGCGCGGTGGACAAGGGCGCGGACGGCCTGGTGCTGGTCGCGGCCGGCGCCGGCGGGCATGCCGGCGCGCTGTCGCCCTTCGGCTTCCTGCAGGAGACGCGGGCCTGGTTCGACGGGCCGATCGCCCTGTCCGGCGCCATCGCGCATGGCGCGTCCATCCTGGCGGCGGAGGCGCTGGGCGCCGACTTCGCCTATATCGGCAGCGCCTTCATCGCCACCGAGGAAGCCCGCAGCGTCCCCGAGCAGCGGCAGATGATCGTCGAGAGCGGCGCCGAGGACATCGTCTACACGAACCTCATCACCGGCGTGCATGGCAACTACCTGAAGCCGTCGCTGCGCAAGGCGGGGCTGGACCCGGACAACCTGCCGACCAGCGACCCGACCCAGATGAGCTTCGGCACCGACCGCAGCAAGCGCCGCTGGAAGGATATCTGGGGCAGCGGCCAGGGCATCGGCACGGTGAAGGCGGTGACGCCGGCGGCGGCGCTGGTGGAGCGGTTCCGCCGCGAATACGCCGTCGCGCGGACCCGGCTCGGCACGCGCAGCCCGCTGGTCAACCCGGCCTGGGAAGCGGTGCTGGACGCGGCCGCCGCGGAGTAGCCGCGAGCCTGCCGGTCGGGCTGCCCCGGGCGGCTTCTGGGCGCCCAACGGCGCAGGCAGGCACCGGCGACCACCTGATCGCGCGCGGGGAGTGACGCGGCGCGATCAGGGGCCACCCAGCGCGTTGAATAGTGCGCCGCGATCCGGTCCGGCGCTGCCGGCCGGACCGGCGCCCAGGCGCGTGCCGCCCGGTGCGGCATGCGCGGTCCCGTGCGGCCGCAGACCCGTCCGGCCCATTGGTCGCCGGGCCGCGCCGTGATCCGATCGGGCGCAAGCCGTGGCGGGCACGAGCGCCATCCGCCGCGGCGCGGCACACCCCGCGCCGGCGGCTTGCGTGCGCGGGGTGTACCGATCGGCGCAGGAAAGCGGGAAGGGCGCCGCGCCGCGTCAGGCGGCCGGCCACTCCACCACGAAGCGGACCGGGAAGGGCGTGCCGCCCTTGTCGAGCGGCCCGGTGGCCCGCAGCCCGTCCTTCGCCAGCAGCGGCTTCAGGATCTGCGGCAGCACCGCGCGGTTGATGTGCTGGCCGAAGCAGGTGTGCATGCCATGGCCCCAGAGGATGTACTGGTCCCAGGGGCGGTCGGTGCGGAATTCCTCCGGCGCGTCCCAGGCCAGCGGGTCGAACATCGCGGACAGGTTGGCGGCCAGCACCATGGTCCCGGCGGGGATCCGCTTCGCGCGGAGGGTGCCGCGGGCGATCACTGCATCGCGCGCCGCGCGCCGATAGATGATGGGATTAACCGGGTCGAAGCGCAGCGCCTCGAACACATGCGCCGCCAGCAGCGTGTCGTCATCCGCCTGCGCCGCGCGGCGGGCGCCGGCGAGCGCCGCCGGCCGTTCCAGCAACTGGTTCAGCGCCTGGGTGGCGGCCTTGGCCAGGGTCGGGACGAAGCCGATCAGCAGGCCAATCAGGTTGTTGCGGATGTCGAGGTCGCGCATGCCCGGCTGCCCCGCCGCCTGCAGCGCCAGGCAGCGGCCCAGGATGTCCCCGCCATGCTCCGGCTGCGCCTTGCGCAGGGCGATGGCGGCGTCGAGATAGTCGCGCAGGCTGGCCGCGGCCTGCATCGCCCGCGCCTCGACGGACGGGTTGGCCTCCAGATCGGCGAAGAGATACCAGAACAGGATGCTGGTCCATTCGGCCATCTCCGCCTCGGACGGGCCCGGCGTGCCGAAATAGCGGTCCAGCAGGTGCAGCGGGATGCGCCGGCCGAGTTCCACCGGGACGTCGATGCGGCCCGGCGCCGCCGCCATGATGTCCCGCGCCCGCTGCGCCGCCAGGGGCACGACCAGCGACGGCAGGTCGTCCCGCCGCACCGCCGCGCGCATGTTGGTCACGTCCCGCGTGTAGTCGGCGCCGTCCTGCATGCCGAGAAAGAAATTCTCCCCGGCCGTCAGCTTGCGCATCCGCGGTTCGTAGACCACCGCGAAGTCGGCCTCGCGCTCCAGCACCTCCACCACATCGGCATGCCGGGTGACGACCGCGGTGCCGCTGTTGTCATAGGCGCGGATGCCCTGGCCCGCGGTGACGAGGTTCGGCGTGAAGGCGCGTTGCAGGGCAAAGAGCCTGCGCTGCCCGACGGGCGCGCCGAGCGTGGCGCCGAGCGCGGCCTTGCCGGCGGCCCCGCCCACCGCGCCACGCAGGAACGGCCCGGCAAGCGCGGCGGCGGCGCCCAGCGCCATGCCGTAATGCGCGATGCGGATGCGTCCTGCTTCCGCCAGCGTCGAGAACAGAGTCATCGGACCCCCCGATCCATGCGACGGCAGCCTAGCAGGCCTGCAACGATGCGGCTGTGCGAAACGGCATGCCGCGGCGTCGCAAAGGATCGGCGGCGAAGGATCAGGCGCCGGCCGGCAGCATGGCACGGCCCAGCGCCATGGCGGCGGCGAAGGGGCAGCCGCCGGCCTTCCGGCGCTTGCGGCCTTCCACCGCGTAGCGGCCGGGCTGCGCCGCCGGATCCTGGCTCGGCGCGACGATCGCCGCGTGGTAGCCGGCCCAGTCCTCGGCCGAGAATTCCTCGAGGCCACCGACCATCCCGGCATTGTTCAGCAGCGCCTCGGCATAGGCGGCCTGCGGGATCGGCTGGACCTGCAGGAAGGGCTCCCCGGCGCGGAAGGAGATGGCGCTGTCGGTGCGGGTCAGCCGGAGGTTGGTGAAGAGCGGCCCGAACCAGCGATCCGTCTCGACCATGCCCTCATAGGCTTCGAAGCCGGGGGCGGCGGGCAGGTTCACCAGGTCGCGCAGCAGCAGGCTCCAGCCCGGGGCGGTGCGGGCGGCAAGGCCGGTCCAGACCTGGACCACGCCCGGTTCCTGGAGGGCGGTGAGGAAGGGCGGGGCATAGTCGCCCATGCCGGGCGGTGCCGAGTTCTTGAAATGTTCCGCGAAATGCGGAAACTGCGCGGCGCCCAGCGGCAGCCAGTCCGGCAGGCCGGCGGTGTGCCACCAGATCTGCCGCCCGTCCCAGAGCAGGTCGAAATCGACCGGCGGGGCGACATGCCAGCCGAAGCCGGCGGCGGTCGTGACCGCGTCGCAGTAGCGATAGGCGCGGGTGGGCAGGCTGCCGAGCCCGGAGCGGTCCGCCCGTTCCGGCAGGGAGGCATCGGGGATCATCCGGTAGAAGGTGACGAGAGCGGGTGTCGCGCTCATGGGCTTGTATTCCTTCCCAACCCGAAGCGGGCCCAACCCGAAGCAGGGGCGGCCGGGGCGGATGCCGCCAGCCGCCCGCCGGCTTCAGCCGCGGCGGATGCCGGCGCCGAGGCGCACCTTGCCGCTGTCGGCCACCGCCGCCGGGACGGCGACCGGGGCCGGGCGGGTGGCCGGCGCCGTCGGGCGCAGCCCGGGCTTGCGGATGCCGGCGCCGAGACGGACCAGGCCCTGATCGGCGACGGCGGCGAGCGTGATCTTGCGCATGGGGGATCTCCGTGATGCGAGCTCTGGTGCGGGGGAGGCTGGGTCGGGACGGGTCCCGGTCCGGCTCCGCGGGGCACCGGTCCCGCGGCAGAGGGAAACTGGCACAGAACAAGAACACGGAACAAGGAAAAAATATCGCTGTATTGACGATTTTATTCTTAAAGAATTAACCACTCGTCGAGTCGCCCTTCGGCCGCCCCGCCGCTGCCCGCATTTTTCACGCTAGGTTCACGCTTCGCCCCGTCTCGCCGGATGCCGCCCGGCGCCCGTTGCGGCATTCCTCGGGACAGACGGGACGGGGAATGAGCCATGCAGATCGACATCCTCGCGGTGGAGGCCGAGAGCGAGCCGGACCCGGCGCGGATCCAGCGCGTGCTGGACGCCGCCCGCCGCTATGTCGCCTATCGCGAACGCGCCGCCGCCATGGCCTCGGGACGGATCCCGGAGGCGCGGACCCTGGCCGATGCGATCGACCGCGACTTCCTCGCCTTCGACATCGCCAGGGCGGAGCGCGAGCTGCGCGCCGCGGTGATCGCGCTGGATCCGGATGCCGCGCCGTTCTGGTTGTCCGAGCCCGAGGCCCGCGCCCGCCACGCCGAGGAGGAGTGAACGGGCCGGTGCCCGGCACGGTGCCGCATGCGGCGCGCCCGACCGCGGCGTGCCGCCGCAGGACCGGGCCGGCGCATCCATCCGGCGCGAAGTCCCAGCCACGTCCATCAACCATCGGGGGCACCATGCCGCACTGAATCGCGCAGGGCGGGTAGCCAGCATTGCAGTGCAGCTTGTGGGCGGCATGATCCATGCCGCCGCGAAGGAGTTTTTTTCTTTTGCGCATCGAGGCAGGCTGCTAACGGCGGCCAGGGGCCTCTATCCTCGGCGGCATGGCCGAGAGCCTGACCATCGCCGAGCCTGCCATGCCGTCCGCGGGCATGGCCGACCGCGCGCCATCCCTTCGCCTCGTGCTCATCGGCCAGATGGAAGCCTGGAGCCTGGCCAGCGTGCCGGCGCTGCCGCGGTCGCGGAAGGCGCGCGGGCTGCTCGCCGTCCTGGGGCTGGCCGCGGGGGTGCCGGTGCAGCGCGCCAGGCTCGGCGCCCTGCTGTGGTCCGGCCGCGGCGACGACCAGCGCCGCACATCCCTGCGCCAGGCCCTGCATGAGCTGCAGGCGGCCCTTGCCGAGGCCGGCGGGCCGGCCATCGCCGCCACGCGCGACACGCTCGCCTTGCCGGCCGACCAGGTCTGGGTGGATGCGGTGGAAGTCGCCCGCGCCGGCGCGGCGCGGCCCGGCGCGCTGGAATTGCTGCGGGCCGAGTTGCTGGCCGACCTCGAGGGCCTGGATCCGGCCTTCGACGCCTGGCTGGCCACGGAACGGCTCCGGCTGCGCAGCCATGCGGCCAGCGAGGCGAGCGCGCTGCTGGCCGCGGCGACCGAGCCCGATGCCGTCGCCACCGCGGCGCGCCGGCTGCTGGCGATCGATACCGGCTCCGAAGGCGCCTGGCGCAGCCTGATCCGCGCGGAACTGGCGCGCGGCGATCGTGGCGCGGCCCTCGCCGCCTATGAATCCTGCCGCACCGCGCTGGCCAGCCGCCATCGCGCCTGTCCCTCCGCCGAGACCGAGGCCCTGGCCCGCGCCATCCGCGCCGGCGGCGCGATGGCCGAGGCGCCGGTGCCCGAGCCGCGCCGGGCGTCCGGCCGTGGCGCGCGCATCGGCGTGCTGCCGCTCGCCCTGCTGGGCCAGGAAGCGGCGCCGCATCTCTCGGCCGGGCTGGCGGAGGAGATCACCGCCGCGCTGGCGGCGCTGCGCTGGATCTTCGTCGTGGACTGCGCCTCCCTCGCCAGCGCGGCCAGCGGCGGCGATCCGGAAGCGGCGGCGCGGCAGCTCGGCCTCGACCTCGTGCTGTCGGGCGCGGTGCAGCGCGCCGGCACGCGCATCCGCGTCACCCTGCGGCTGACCGATCTGCGGGAGCCCGCCGGCGTCGTCTGGACGCAGCGCTTCGACCGCGAGGCGGACGACATGCTGGCGCTGCAGGACGAGATCGCGGCGGCGGTGGTCGCCCGCATCGACCCGGAGATCCTGCTGATCGAGGCGACGCGCGCCACCGCCCGCGGCCATGTCGGCGCCTCCGCCTACGATCTGCTGCTCCGCTCCATCCCGGCGATGCACCGCCTGGAGCCGGCCGGCTTCGCCGCCGCCGGGCACTGGCTGCGGGAGGCGATGGCGCTGGAGCCGGACTATGCGCCGGCGCATGCCTGGGCCGCCTATTGGCACCTGCTGGGGCTGGGCCAGGGCTGGCACCTCGGCGAAGCGGCCTCCGGCATGTCGGAGGCCGAGCGGCTGGCCAGCCGCGCCATCGCGCTGGACCCGCTCGACGCGCAGGCGCTGACCATCCTCGGCCATGTGCATGCCTTCCTGCACCATCGGGTGGAGGATGCGGCGGCGCTGCATCGCCGCGCCCTGGCGCTGAACCCGAACCTGGCGATGGCGTGGGTCTTCCTCGGCATGGCGGAGAGCTATCTGGGCGAGCATGCCGCGGCGCTGCGTCGGCACGACCGCTACCGCGAATTGGCGCCCTGCCACCCGCATGCCTTCTTCTTCGATGCGGCGCGGGCGATCCCGCTGCTGCTGCTCGGCCGGCATGCGGCGGCGGCGGAGGTCTGCAGCGCGGCAATCGCGCTGCAGCCGGGCTTCAGCTTCCCCTACAAGGTGCGGCTCGCCGCGCTCGGGCATCTGGGCCGGGCCGCGGAAGCGACGGCGGCACTGACCAGGCTGCTGGAGATCGAGCCGGACTTCACCGTGGCGCAGGCCCTGGCGCGCACGCCGCTGCGCCGCCTTGCCGACCGGCAGCACTACGCGAATGGGCTGAAGCTCGGCGGCCTGCGCTAGCGCGGTTTCCGGTCGCCATGGCTCACGGCGACCGCTCTCGTCTTTTGCTTCTGCGAGCATCGTCACCCGATCAGGTAATTCCACCTGATCGGGATCGGCTCTTGCGCGCCTCGCGGTGCGACGCGAAGGCCGCGCGGCGGGCATCCGCGCCGCGGCCGAAGGCCGACGGCGGTGCAGCGTCCGGCAGGTCGGATGCCCGGCCGCCCGGCCCTGCCCGGCGCCTGGGTCCGAAGGTGCCGCTCGGGCGGGCCGCCGCCGTCGATCCGCAGGGTCGTCTGGCTCGCGGCCCGGGCGCCGCGCAGGACCGGTGCGCGATGCCGCCCTCCGGTCGCCAGGAAGTCGGCGCGGTGGCATCACGCCGCGCAGCCCGTGACCTGGTGGGGAGCCGCGCGGGCCGTTGGCGCGGCCGGTCAGGTGGTCGGTTTCACGGTCTTTCGCGCGGTGAATTCACGCGGCGTGGCCCGGCGGGGCATCGGGTCGTGGGCTGACTGGCCGCCTTCCGCCGCCCAGGGCGCCGCGTCCCGCCGGCGAGGGGCGCAGGCGAGGCAAATCGCTGTGAACATATTCCTTGCGCGTGTCGCGGGTCGGGACGCCGCTTGCCCGGGCCCGGGCCGGCATGCCGCCACGGATCGGGACGGCGATGCCATCCCCAGGCCCAGGTTCGGGCCCAAGGCGCCGCGCCGGCACCGGCCCGGCCGGCGCGGGGCCGCAGGTTCAGATGAACTGGCCGCGCAGGAAACCCAGCGCCGGCAGCGGGGTCCATTTGCGGGGCAGTTCGTGCCGCTTGATCGGCGCCACGCTGTAATGCGGCACGGGCTGGGCGGATCGGCGGAGGAAATCCTCGTAGGCGCGTACCTGCTGCGCCCGCCAGTCCCGGTCGGCCAGGGCGGCGGCGCGGCTGCGGAAGACCTCCGCGACGCGGCTGGTGCGGCCCACGGTCGCGTATACCGCCCAGAGCATGTCGTCGTCGGCACGGCCGACGCTGACGAGATCCCTCACCCTGCCTGAATCGCAAGCGCCGGGGCTGGCGTCAAGCGGCGGGAGCCAGGGCGGAGGCGGATGGTCATTCCAATTCCCGGCGTGCCGCCAGCAGGCGTTCCCGCTCGGCCTCGCTCACCCTGGGGTAATGCAGGTCGAGGCCGTTCAACGTCGTGGCGATGCAGGCCGCCACCACCAGCCGGGTGAACCACTTGTTGTCCGCCGGCACGACGAACCAGGGCGCATGCGGCGCCGCCGTCGCGCGGATCGCCTTCTCGTAGGCATCCTGATAGGCATCCCAGTGGCGCCGCTCCGCCACGTCGTCGGCGCTGAATTTCCAGTTCTTCTCGGCTTCCTCGATGCGCGCCAGGAAGCGCCGGCGCTGCTCCTCGGGGCTCAGGTGCAGGAAGAATTTCAGGACGACGATCCCCTGCCGCGACAGGTAGCGCTCGACCGCGGCGATATCCTCCAGCCGCTCGTCCCAGATCCGCTTGCCGCGCAGCGCCGGGGGCAGGGTCTGCGCCGCCAGGATCTCCGGATGCACCCGGGCGACCAGCACCTCCTCGTACCAGCTGCGATTGTGGATGCCGATCTCGCCGCGCGGCGGCAGCGCCAGCATGTGCCGCCACAGGAAGTCGTGGTCGCGCTCCAGCGGGCCCGGCGCCTTGAAGCTGGTGACCCGCACCCCCTGCGGGTTCACGCCCGAGAAGACATGCTTGATGGCGCCGTCCTTGCCGGCGGCATCCATGGCCTGGAACAGGCAGAGCAGGGCCCAGCGGTCCTGGGCATAGAGCATGTCCTGCTGGTCCTTCAGCAGGGCGATGCCGTCCTGCAGCATCGCCTCCGCTTCCTTCTTGTCGATGCTCAGGCCACCGGTGTCGCCGGGGTCGCGGTCCTTCAGGCGGAAGCCCTTGCCGTGCTCCACCCGATAGCGCTCGACGAGCTTCCGCACCCGCTTCAGGTCCATGGCCGCCCCTCCCTGCCGGTCCGGCGCCGGGCGCGGGAGCGGCCGGGGCGGCCGCCGGTCAGCCGGTCGGCCGCATCCGCGGCGCCGGTCCCGCCACCAGCCAGGCCACGGTCAGGCCCTGCAGCAGCAGCGTCAAGGCCAGCGCCCAGCCATAGCCCGCCGGGTCCCAGCCGCCGGCAGCGGTGCGGGGCCAGAGGTCGAGGATGAGCCCGATCCCCGTCTGCAGCAGGAAGACCAGCACCAGCATGCTGAAATTGAGTGCCGTGGCGACGCGCCCGGTCAGCTCCGCCGGGAAGCGTTGCGCCAGGACGGCATAGGAGATCGGGCCGACCGACCCGACGCAGGCGAAGCCGAACCACACCAGCGAGAGGGTGGTGATGCCCTGCGGCCCGGCGATCAGCACCGCCTGCAGTGCCGCCATGGCGGCGATGCCCGCATAGGGCACGCGCATCGGGTCCACCCCGCGCCGCTGCAGGGCGGAGGCGAGCTGCCCGCCCAGGAGCTGCCCCGCCATGATGCCGAGCGCATAGCAGAGCAGCACGCCGGCCCGCGCCGCGTCCCCGAGGCCGCCGACATCCCGCAGCCAGGGACCCGCCCAGAGCCCCTGGTAGGTGAAGACCAGGCCGGAGAGCAGCGCGATCGCCGGCATGGTCCGCAGGAAGACCGGGTGGCCGAAGATGCGGCCGAACTCGGCGATCTCCGCCCGCAGCGGCCGGCGCGGCGGCGGCGCGGGGCCGGGCGCCTGCCTCGGCACGGACAGGGCGATCCAGGCGGATGCCAGCACCGCCAGCCCGGCCAGCACCAGGAAGACGCCGCGCCAGCCGAGCAGCGGCAGCGCCGCCTGGGCCGGCCAGGTCGCGGCCAGCCCGCCGGCGGCGCCGAGGAAGACGCCGGCGCCGGTCATCGCCGCCAGCCGCCAGGCGGGGAACCACTGCCGGTTGGCCTGCATCAGCCCGATCAGCGCGCCGGCGACGCCGAGGCCGGTGACGCAGCGGCCGATCGCCAGCCAGAGCGGGTCCGCCGCCAGGGCGCAGAGCAGGAAGCCGCCGGCGGCGACCAGCGCCAGCAGCATCTGCACGCGCCGCGCGCCGTGCAGGTCGATGGCGAGCCCGATCGGCAGCTGCGCCAGCGCATAGGCGGCGAAGAACACCGCCGCCAGCGCCCCCAGCCCGCTGGCCGAGAGGCCGAATTCCAGCGCCATCGCCGGCCCCACCGTCGCCACCACGATGCGCGAGGCCTGGTTGATGAAGCCGACCGCGGCGAAGGGCAGGCTGACGCGGAGGAAGATGCGCGACGGCGCCATGCCTCAGGCCCGCTGCCGGGACCGGCCGGGCCGGGACCGGCCGGCGGCAGCCACCCGCCGGTGGCGTCGGGTGCGGGCGGCGGGCATCCTGCCGCGGCCTCTCAGGCGGGCGGCCGCAGGCGGATGCTGATCGGGCAGTGGTCCGACAGGCGTTCCCGCCATTCCCGGTCCCGCTCGGCATAGACCATGACGCGGATGCTGTCGGGCAGCAGCCAGCGGCGCGCCTCGCCGCCCAGCAGGATGTGGTCGATGAAGCGGCGCGGGCCGCGGGCCCCGGCCCAGCAGGGGTCGGACAGCCCTTCCGTCACCCGCGCCAGCGGCCCGGCCGGGGCGAGCGCCTGGAGGAAATCGTCCTCCGGCCCGCCGATGGCGCGGTTGAAGTCGCCGAGGATGGCGAAGGCCACGCCCTCCCGACCTCGGGCGGCCGCCCAGCCGGCGAGGATGGCGGCCTGCCGCGCCAGCGACTCGCAATCCGGATTGGGCTGGGAGAAGCGGTCATCCCGGCAGCCGGCATCGAGATGCACCGACAGCAGGCGCAGCCGCTGCCCGCCGGCCTCCACCGTGATGTCGGTGCCGCGGCGGAGCGAGAAGCGCGCCTGCGGCCGCAGGTCGAGCGCGGCGAGGTCCGGGTTCTGGGTGACGCGCAGGGTCCGGCGCACGGCGAAGCCGGTGCGCTGGATGTCCCGCTCCTCCGGGAAGAAGAAGGCGTAGGCGGCGGGGTCGAAGATGCGCGCCGCGGCCTCCGGCCCGTCCACCTCCTGCAGGGCGACGATGTCGGCATCGAGGCGGCGCGCATAGCCGCCGAGAAGCTGGAGGTCGCCCGGACGCCGGGGCGTGAGGTTGCGCGGCAGGTCCGGGTCGCCCGCCTGGCGGAGCGTCAGCCAGGCGATGTTCCAGCTGGCGAGCTTGAGCTCCGCCGCCCGGGCGGGCAGGGCGAAGACAGGCAGGGCGAGGGCGAGCAGGGCGGGGAGAAGCAGGGCGCGCATCGGCCGAGAGTGCCGGCAGCGGCGGTTGCTGGCCAAGGGGGGATGCGCGCCGCCTGCCCGCCGCGCGGCCGCCCCGCCGAAGCGGGACGGTCGGAGCGCTGCGGGACCGGACAGGCTGCGGGGCTTCGACGGGCGGTCCTTCGCGGGTTTGACGCCGTCGCCCACACTGGCCCCCCGGCGAGGATCGGCGCTGCAGCAGATCCCGATCGGGTAAGATCACCTGGTGCGGTGAAGATGCTCGTAGGGTCACATGACCAGGCGGTTGCCGTGCGCCACGGCGAACGGAAACCGCCTTGGTGTACCGAATCCGAAGTGCGCCGCCACCGGCGGCGCCCTGCGGTTCGGACCACTCGCCTGTGTTTGCAGTGGCTTGGTGATCCGCTGCGTTGGCAGCCGACGGCTGCGAGCTTCGCGGGCAGGACATTAGGCTCCGGACGGGACGGGAGAGGCGCGATGCGGGTCTGGGCCTTGGGTCTGCTGCTGCTGGCAGGGCCGGCGGCGGGGCAGGGGGTGAAGGGGCCGGCCACCGCCGATGCGGTGGCGGGCGGATTGCCAGCCGACCTGGCCGGGTGGCGGCGCGGCGCGGTGACCGACTTCACCCAGCGCCCCGGCGGGGCCGGGCTGGGCGCCGCGGTGGAGTACCGGCCGGCCCCCGGCGGGCCGGGCATCGCCACCGTGTATCTCTACGACCGTGGCCGAACCGATCTGCGCGACGGCGCCGCATCGCCCGAGGTGGAGGCGGAATTGCGCGGCGCGGTGGGGGAGGTGGAGGCGGTCGCACCACTGCGCCGCTACCGGGTGGCGGAGCGCGGCACGCCGGTCGACCTGCGCGGCGCCGGCGGGCGGGAGGGGCTTCGCTGTCAGCCCCTGGTCCTGGCCTTCGAGGGCGGCACCCTGGCCGACAGCACGGTCTGCCTGGGCGTGGTGGCCGGGCGCTTCGTCAAGCTACGGATGACCCTGCCGGCGGCGGCGGAGGATTTTTCCGCCAAGGCGGTGGCGGCCTTCGGCCAGGCGGTGCTGGCGGAATTGCAGCCGCCGGCCCCGCCGCCTCCCGCCGCGCCGTCCCGCCGCCGCGGCTGACGGCGGCGCGCCACGGCGGCGCCGTCAGCCGGGAATGCGCACCGGCAGGCTGCGGATGCCGTGGATGAAGTTGGAGTAGATGCGCTTCGGCTCGCCCAGCACCTCGATCCGGTCGAAGCGGGCCAGCACTTCCTCCCACAGGATCCGCAGTTGCAGTTCGGCCAGGCGGTTGCCGACGCAGCGATGCACCCCGAAGCCGAAGGACAGGTGCTGCCGCGCCCGCGGCCGGTCGATGATGAACTCGTCCGGCCGCTCGATCGCCTCCGGGTCGCGGTTGCCCGAGACATACCACATGCAGACCTTGTCGCCCTCGCGGATGGTCCTGCCGCCGAATTCGAAGTCGCGGCTGGCGGTGCGGCGCATGTGGATCACGGGCGTCACCCAGCGGATGACTTCCGAGACCATGTTGGGAATGAGGCCCGGATCGGCCCGCAGCTTCGCCCATTCCGCCGGGTTCTGGTGCAGCGCCCAGAGGCCGCCGGACATGGAATTGCGCGTGGTGTCGTTGCCGCCGACGATCAGCAAAGCGAGGTTGCCCATGAACTCGCGCAGCGGCATCTCCCGCGTCGCCGCGCCATGCGCCAGCATGGACAGCAGGTCGAAGCCCGGCGCCTGCGCCTTCCGCGCCTCGAACAGCCGCCCCATGGTCTCCGCCATCACCTTCAGCTCGGCGAAGCGCGCCTCCTCCGAGTGCACCGGCGCCTCGGGGTCGGTGATGTCGGCGATCGCGACATCCGACCACCAGGTCAGCTTGCGCCGCTCCTCCACCGGGAAGTCGAATAGCGTCGCCAGCATCAGCGTGGTCAGCTCGATGGAGACGCGCTCGACCCAGTCGAATTCCTCGTTGCGCGGCAGCCCATCCAGCACCGCCTGGGTGCGCTGGCGGATCAGCGGCTCCATGTTCGCCAGGTTGCCCGGCGCGACGATGGGCTGCACCACCTTGCGCTGCTCGTCATGCTTCGGCGGGTCCATGCGGATGAAGCTGGGCCGCTGCATCTCCTTCGGCTGGTCCAGCACCTGGATGCCGCCGAGCTCGGAGGAGAAGACCTGGTGGTTCACCTCCGCCGCCATGATGTCCTTGTAGCGGGTGATCGACCAGTAGGGGCCGAAGCGGCTGTCGGCGCACCAGTGCACCGGAGCCTCCCGCCGCAGCCGGTCGAAATAGGCGAAATAGGTCTGGTCCTGGTAATGCGCCGGGTCGCTCATGTCGAAGCGGTCCAGCGGCAGTTGCAGGGCGCGCTTGTCGGGGATGGCGTTCATGGACGGTTTGGCTCCCTCGGGCGGCCGCGTCTGCGCGCGGCATGGGGGCAGCCTACCGGAAGGGCAGGCCCGATTGCGAGCGGCGCCTGACTCGGACCGGTCCAGGCCGGGTTCCGGCCTGGTGGGAGAGCTTGAGGGGGGGGCAAGGCCCCCCTCTATGGGACCGTGTCAGCCCTTCTGCTTGCCGGCGATGATGGCGCCGGAGAGCGTCTCCGGGTTGCGCTCCCACCAGCGTCCCGCATCCACCCAGGTGACGAAGTCGAGCACCGCGCGGTTGAAGGCGTCCGGGTCCTCGATGTTCATGGTGTGGCCGCAGCGCGGCATCACCAGCAGCGCGCTGGTGCCGATGGTACGCTTGAGGAACAGGCCAGGCTCCAGCGTCGGGTCGTCCTCGTCGCCGCAGATGACGAGGGTGGGCAGCTTCATCTGCCGGAACTCGGCCTCCAGCTCAAACAGGCTGGGCCGTTCCCGCTGCACGCCGCGCATGGTCAGCACCGCGCCGTCGGTGTCATGCTCGGCCAGCTGCGACATGAACTCGGCATAGCCGCGCGGATCCTTCTCCTCGAAGACCAGGCGGGTGGGGCCGCGGCCATAGGACCGCGCCATCTTCCACATGCCTTCCTCGGCGATCTTCGCGGCGGTGGCATCCACCTCGGCGCGGAACTGGTCGCGCTTGCCGGGGGCGGCGCCGTAGCCCACGCCGGCGGCGGTCAGGCTGCGCGCCAGATCCGGGTGCCGCAGGCCGAGATGCAGGGTGGCGAAGGCGCCCATCGACAGCCCGACCACATGCGCCGGCGCCAGCCCCAGCCCCTTGATGACGGCGGCGATGTCGTCCGTCGCCCGGTCCTGCGAATAGGCGGCGCCGTCATGCGGCACCGCGCTGGGCGGGTAGCCGCGGGCGTTGAAGGCGATGCAGCGGTAGCGCCGGGCGAAGAAGCGCATCTGCGGCTCCCAGCTTCGGCTGTCGCCGGCGAATTCATGCACGAAGACGATGGGCGTGCCACTGCCCGCCTCCTCGTAGTGCAGATCCACCCCGTCATCCGTCGTCACCACCGGCATGGCGTTGCCCTTCCCCGAAGCCTGCGGCGGGGAGGCTACTCGCCGCCCGCGGGCCCCGGAAGCCCGCCCCCCCGGGACATGCATGCCGGAAATGCATGGCTTCACGCCCGCGCCAACCCTTCAAAGAGGACAAGAAAGGTCCTATTTATCGGCGGCGGAAGGATGGATGCCGTGCTCAGGCTGTCGAAGCTGACCGATTATGCCGTCGTGGTCTTGGCCAGGCTGGCGCTGGATGGCGCCGGGCCGGTCGGGCCGGTGCAGACGGCCCCGGGCCTGGCCGCGGCCACCGGCATCGCCGAGCCGACGGTCGCCAAGGTGCTGAAGATCCTGGGCCAGGCGGGCCTCGTGGAGGGGGTGCGCGGGGCCCGTGGCGGCTACCGGCTGACCCGGCCCTTGCCGGCCGTGCCCCTGGCCGAGGTCATCACCGCGGTGGATGGCCCGATCGCCCTGACCGCCTGCGTCGATGGCGGCTCCGGGTCCTGCGAGGCGGAGGGCATCTGCGCCGTCCGCGGCCGCTGGGACCCGGTGAACGAGGCCATCCGCGCCGCGCTGTCCGGCATCACGGTCGCCGACCTGGCCGGCCCCGCCCATTGCCCGGCTGCCCGGGTCTCCGCCCGCTACGCCACCCTGCCTGCCGAATAGGGATACCCGATGCCCGCCGTCACCGAGACGATCGACACCGTCCAGTCCGTCACCGAGGGCACCTACAAATGGGGCTTCGAGACGGAGATCGAGATGGAGTTCGCCCCCAAGGGGCTGAACGAGGACATCGTCCGCTTCATCTCGAAGAAGAAGAACGAGCCGCAATGGCTGCTGGACTGGCGGCTGAAGGCCTTCGCCATCTGGCAGAAGATGGAGGAGCCGCGCTGGCCGGCGGTGACCTACCCGCCGATCGACTACCAGGATGCCTACTACTACGCCGCCCCGGCCAACAAGGTGAAGCCGAAGTCGCTGGATGAGGTGGACCCGGAACTGCTGCGCACCTACGCCAAGCTGGGCATCCCGCTGAAGGAGCAGGCAATTCTGGCCGGGGTCGAGGGCGCCGGCGACGTGCCGGCCGAGGGCGGCCGCATGCCGATCGCGGTGGATGCGGTGTTCGACAGCGTCTCCGTCGCCACCTCCTACAAGGAGCGGCTGGGCAAGGAAGGCATCATCTTCTGCGCGATCAGCGAGGCGGTGGAGAAATACCCCGACCTGGTCCGGCAGTACCTCGGCACTGTGGTGCCGCAGGGCGACAATTTCTACGCGGCGCTGAACAGCGCGGTCTTCACCGATGGCAGCTTCGTCTACATCCCGAAGGGGGTGCGCTGCCCGATGGAGCTGAGCACCTATTTCCGCATCAATGCGAAGAGCACGGGCCAGTTCGAGCGCACGCTGATCATCGCCGACGAGGGCAGCACCGTCTCCTACCTCGAGGGCTGCACCGCCCCGATGCGGGACGAGAACCAGCTGCATGCCGCGGTGGTGGAGCTGGTGGCGTTGGACGATGCCCGCATCAAGTACAGCACGGTGCAGAACTGGTATCCCGGCGATGCCGAGGGGAAGGGCGGTATCTACAACTTCGTCACCAAGCGCGCCCAGTGCCGCGGCAAGCGGTCCAAGGTGAGCTGGACGCAGGTGGAGACCGGGTCCGCCATCACCTGGAAATACCCGTCCTGCGTGCTGCTGGGTGATGATTCGGTGGGCGAGTTCTATAGCGTCGCCATCACCAACAACCGCCAGCAGGCCGATACCGGCACCAAGATGATCCATGTCGGCAAGCGGACGACCAGCACCATCGTCTCCAAGGGCATCTCCGCGGGGCGCGGGCAGAACACCTATCGCGGCTTGGTGCGGGTGGCGCCGACGGCAAGCAATGCGCGCAACTTCACCCAGTGCGACAGCCTGCTGATCGGCGACCAGTGCGGTGCCCATACCGTGCCCTATATCGAGAATCGCTGCATGACGGCGAAGACCGAGCATGAGGCGACGACCAGCCGCATCGCCGAGGACCAGCTCTTCTATTGCCGCCAGCGCGGCCTGTCCGAGGAGGACGCGGTCGGCCTGATTGTCAACGGCTTCTGCCGCGAGGTGCTGAAGGAACTGCCGATGGAATTCGCGGTGGAAGCCCAGAAGCTGCTGCAGATCAGCCTCGAAGGCTCGGTGGGCTAGGCCGCGCCGCCGGAACCTGCCAGCCGGACCGGCTGCGCCCGACAGACATGCGCCGGATGGCCGGAGCGGCGAGGGCCGCGGAGGCCGGGGCCGGCGACGCGAGACAAGGGATAGCGTCATGCTGAAGATCGAAGGACTGACCGCCGAGGTCGAGGGCAAGCAGATCCTCAAGGGGATCGACCTGGAAGTGCCCGTCGGCGAGGTGCACGCCATCATGGGGCCGAACGGCTCGGGCAAGAGCACGCTCTCCTACGTCCTCTCGGGCCGCGAGGGCTACGAGATCACCGGCGGCAGCGTGACCTTCGCCGGCCAGGACCTGCTGGCGCTGGAGCCGGAGGAGCGCGCGGCCTCCGGCCTTTTCCTCGCCTTCCAGTACCCCGTCGAACTGCCGGGCGTCGGCAATGCGCTGTTCCTGCGCACCGCGCTGAACGCTGTGCGCAAGGCGCGCGGCGAGCCGGAGCTGGACGCCATGCAGTTCCTGAAGGTGGCACGGGAACGGCTGAAGGCGCTGCAGATCGGCGAGGACATGCTGAAGCGCGGCGTGAATGTCGGCTTCTCCGGCGGCGAGAAGAAGCGCAACGAGGTGCTGCAGATGGCGCTGCTGCAGCCCAAGCTCGCCATCCTGGACGAGACCGACAGCGGCCTCGACATCGATGCGCTGAAGATCGTCTCGGACGGCGTGAATGCGCTGCGCGGCCCGGGCTTCTCGGCGCTGGTCATCACCCACTACCAGCGGCTGCTGGACTACATCGTGCCGGACCGCGTGCATGTGCTGATGGGCGGCCGCATCGTGCAGTCCGGCGGGCCGGAGCTGGCCAAGCAGCTGGAGGCCGAGGGCTATGCCTCGGTCCAGGCCGCGGCATGAGCGCCCATCCCACCGGCGCGGCGGGGTTCCTGCACCGCTACGAAGGCCTGCGGATGCGGCTGCCCGGGGCGCGCCTGCCCTTCGTCGCGGCGTTGCGCGACCAGGCGGCCGAGGCCTTCAGGACCCAGGGTTTCCCGACGCGGCGCGTCGAGGCCTGGAAATACACCGATCTGCGCCCGGTCGCCGATGCCGGCTTCGACGAGGCGCTGACCGCGGTGGACAGCGCGCCGGACCTGCCGCCGGCGCATGGCACGGCGCGCGCGGTCTTCGTCGATGGCCGCTTCCGGCCGGACCTCTCGGCGCTCGACGGCCTGCCCTATGCGGTCGAGAGCCTGGCCATGGCGCTGCCCGGCCTCGACGGGCGGCTCGGGGCGCTGGCGCGGGTCGAGGCGCAGCCCATGGCCGCGCTGAACACCATGCTGTTCGAGGACGGCCTGGTCGTCACCGTGCCGGCGGGCGCCGCCGGCGGCGTGCTGGACCTGGTCTCGATCGGTACCGCGTCCGAGCGGCCGGAGGCCTTCCACCCGCGTCACCTGATCCGGCTTGGGGCGGGCGCCAGCCTGACCATCATCGAGACCGCGACCGGGCCTGAGGGCGCGCGTTACCTGCACAATCCGGTCTATGAGGTCGAGGTGGCGGCGGGCGCGACGCTGACCCATGCGCGGCTGCAGCAGGAAGCGCCGCGCGCCTTCCAGCTTGCCACGGCCTATGCTCGGGTGGCCGAAGGCGGCACCTACGACAATTTCACGCTCAATGCCGGCGGCAGGCTGGTGCGGAACGAGATCCACACCGTCCTCGCCGGGCCCAATGCTGCCTGCCACATGAACGGCGCCCAGTTGCTGCGGGATGGCCAGCATGCCGACACCACGACGGTGCTGGACCATGCCGCGCCCGACTGCGCCAGCCGGCAGACCTACAAGACCGTGCTGATGGGCCGGTCGCGCGGCGTCTTTCAGGGCAAGATCCATGTCCACCAGGTCGCGCAGCGGACCGATGGCTACCAGATGAACCAGGCGCTGCTGCTGTCGCCCGAGGCCGAGATCGACAGCAAGCCGCAGCTGGAGATCTATGCCGACGACGTGAAGTGCAGCCATGGCGCGACGGTCGGCGAGATCGATGCCGAGCAGCTTTTCTACCTGCGGGCCCGCGGCATCCCGGAACCGCGCGCCCGCGCCATGCTGGTGGAGGCCTTCCTGAAGGAGGCAGTGGAGGGCGTGCAGGACGAGGCGGCGCGCGCGGCGCTGGACGCCGCCATCACCGGCTGGTGGGAGAAGGCGGCGTGAGCTTCGACGTCGAGCGGGCCCGGCGCGACTTCCCGATCCTGTCCCAGACGGTGCGCGGCAAGCCGCTGGTCTTCCTGGACAGCGGCGCCTCCGCCCAGAAGCCGCGCGCGGTGATCGACGCCATGGTCCGCTGCATGGAGGAGCGCTACGCGAACGTCCATCGCGGCGCCTACTTCCTGAGCGAAGCGGCGACCGAGGCCTATGAGGCGGCGCGCGGCGCGGTGGCGCGCTTCATTAACGCGGCCGATCCGCGCGAGGTGATCTTCACCAGCAACAGCACCATGGCGATCAACCTGGTCGCGCATAGCTGGGGCCGCGGCGTCCTGAAGCCGGGCCAGGCGGTGCTGATCAGCGAGATGGAGCACCACGCCAACCTCGTTCCCTGGCAGATGCTGCGGGACGAGGGGCGGGGGATCGAGTTGCGCATCGCCCGCGTGACCGATGCCGGCGAGCTCGACATGGACGACGTCGCCGCCAAGCTGGCGGACGGCAAGGTCGGGCTGGTGGCGATCACCCACATGTCCAACGTGCTCGGCACGGTCACGCCGGCCGAGCGCTTGGTGCGCATGGCGCATGAGGCCGGCGCGAAGATTCTGTTCGACGGGTCGCAGGCCGCGGTGCACCGGCGCGTGGACATGCAGGCGCTGGGCGCGGATTTCTACGTCTTCACCGGCCACAAGCTCTACGGCCCGACCGGCATCGGCGTGCTCTGGGCGCGGCTGGAGCACCAGGAGCGGATGCCGCCCTTCCTGGGGGGCGGCGACATGATCTCCATGGTCACGCTGGACCGGGTGGAATTCGCCCCGCCGCCGGCGAAATTCGAGGCCGGGACGCCGCCGATCGTCGAGGCGGTTGGGCTGCATGCCGCCGTCGCCTATGTCTCGGCCATCGGCATGGCGGCGGTCGAGGCGCATGAGCGGGCGCTGGTGGACCATGCCATGCGGCGGCTGTCGGACATCGAGGGGCTGGGACTGCTCGGCCGGGCGCAGGACCGCGGCGGGGTCTTCGCCTTCTCGCTCGACAACGCCCATCCGCATGACCTGGCGACCCTGCTGGACCGCGCCGGCATCGCGGTCCGCGCCGGCCGCCACTGCGCGGAGCCGCTGCATGCGCGCTTCGGCGTGGAGGGTGGCACCGTGCGCGCCAGCTTCGGCCTCTACACGACCGAGGGCGAGATCGACTACCTCGCCGAGGCCCTGACCAAGGCCCGGGAGTTCTTCGCATGACGTCCGATCGGCGGCGGGCCGGATCGCCGGGGGCCGCGGACTGGACGTCCTGGACATGACGGCGGGTGACTGGCCGCCGGAGGAGTGCTGATGTTCGACGACCTGCGCGACCTCTACCAGGAAGTGATCCTGGACCATGGCCGCAAGCCGCGGAATTTCCGCCGGCTGGAGGATGCCGACCGCACCGCGCGCGGCGACAACCCGATGTGCGGCGACCGGCTGGAGCTGTTCGTGAAGCTGGGGCCGGATGGCGCCATCGCCGATGCCGCCTTCCAGGGCCGCGGCTGCGCCATCTCCACCGCCAGCGCGTCCCTGCTGACGGAAACGGTGAAGGGCAAGACGCTGGAGCAGGCGCATGCGCTCTCCGACCAGTTCCGCGCGCTGGCTATGACCGGCACCTGCCCCGATTGCGGGGAGGCGCTGTCGGAGGAGATGGAGCGGCTGCAGCCGCTGTCGGGCGTGCATGAATTCCCCAGCCGGGTGAAATGCGCGACGCTCGCCTGGCACACCTTGAACGCCGCCCTCGACGGGGCGAAGGAGGCGAGCAGTGAGTGAGGACGCCACCACGACGCCCCAGACCCATGGTGCCTGGACGCCGGAGGGCGAGGTGCCGCCGCCCGCCGCGAAAGTGGACGAGGATACCGTCATCACCATGCTGAAGACGGTGTTCGACCCGGAGATCCCGGTCGACATCTACGAGCTCGGCCTGATCTACGCCATCGAGCTGGACGACGCCGGCAAGGTGAAGGTCGAGATGACGCTCACCACGCCCTCCTGCCCCTCGGCCCAGGAGCTGCCGAGCCAGGTGGAGGAGGCGGTGCGCATGGTCCCGGGCGTGACCGATGTGGAGGTCGAGGTGGTCTGGGACCCGCCCTGGGACCAGGGGCGGATGAGCGAGGATGCCCGCCTCGCGCTCAACATGTACTGACGGGGGCCGAGACATGAGCACGACCACGACGCCGACCGCCCGGCCGAAACGGGCCCTGCCGCCGCTGATGGCGCTGACCGATGCTGCGGCCGAGCGCCTGCGCGGCCTCTATGCCGCAGGGGAAGCCGGCCGGCTGCTGCGCATTGCGGTGAAGACCAAGGGCTGCTCCGGCCTGTCCTACGACCTGTCCTGGGTGGACGGGCCGCAGAAGGGCGACGAGCAGGTGACCGACAAGGGCGTGACCGTGCTGGTGGACAGCAAGGCCAGCCTCTTCCTGATCGGCACGGTCATGGACTACGAGGTCAAGGCGATGTCCGCCGGCTTCACCTTCGTCAACCCCAACGAGAAGGGGCGGTGCGGCTGCGGCGAAAGCTTCCACGTCTGACCGCAACGCGCCGCAAGCCCCTGCGCCGGTGCGTTCTGGCAATGCAGCCGGACTCGGGCTAGCGTGCCGCGGACAGCGTCGGGGCCAAAGGGGGGGTGCGCGTGCGGGCAGTTGGATGGACCATTCTGGCGGCGGGGCTGCTGCCTGGGCTGGCCGCGGCGCAGACGACCGGGCCACGGATCTATGCCGGGCAGGGGCTCGCCGGCGTCTTCAGCGAAATCCGCGGCGGCGCCATCTGGCATGATCCGGGTGCGAAGGAAGACAGCTTCGCGGTGAATGGCGAAGTGCTGTTCGCCACCCCGGTGCCGGAGCGCCTGACCGCCGGCCTGCCGCCGCTGTACCGCTGGGTGTTCGAGCCGCGGCCGCATCTTGGCTTCCATGCGAACACCGACGGTAAGACCAGCAAGGGCTATGCCGGCCTCACCTGGACCACCTTCCTCGCCCGCGACGTGCTCCGCCGCGGCGACGGCATCCGCTTCGACTTCCTGTTCGGCGGGTCGCTCAACGACGGCAAGCACAATGCCCGCCTGGCGGACCGCAAGGACCTGGGCGGCAACCTGCTGTTCCATGTCGGCGCGGAGATCGGCTACCAGGTGGACCGGAACTGGTCCGTCTCCTTCTTCGTCGACCATGACTCGAATGGCGGCACGGCGCGCCGCAACCAGGGCCTGAACAGCCTCGGCCTGCGGCTCGGCTACGCGCTGTAGCGCCGGGAAACCCCGCGCCGGGCACGCGGCGCGGGTTCAGAAACCGGCAAGTGCCGGTTGGCATCGTCGCCCTGGATGCTGGTTCGACCAGGGCGAAGCCGATGCTGCAGGCACGGGACGATGCGGTCCCGTCGGCCTTGCCGGCCCTCTCCTGGCCACAGCGAGCACCACCCCGCGCAGGATGGCGGGGGACAGCCCGTTCCGGGAGAATGCCTTTGTCCAGCACCTTCATTCTCGGCATCCAGGATTCCGTTGATGGCGTCTGCCATCTCGGCACCAAGGCGGCCTATGACGCGGTCGGCCACAATGTCGGCAACCTGGCCTTCCACTATGCGATGACGAAGATCCTGGGCGGCCCCCAGGACTCGCTGGAATGGCATGTGGATCCCGAGAGGATGAATGCCATGGCGCGGCTGGGCGTGATGCCCTGCGCCAACCAGATCGGCCCGCATGCCGATTACGGCCGGCTGGCGGACCGCTTCGCCACGCTGCGCATCCCGCTGGTCGCGGTCGGCATGGGCGCCCAGGGCGGCGCCGACTACGCCCTGCCGGAGGTGCCGGAGGGTACCCGCCGCTGGATCGAGGAGATCGCCAAGCGGTCGCCGCGCGGCGCGCCGAATATCGGCCTGCGGGGCCCCTTCACGCTGAAGGTGCTGGAGCAATGCGGCCTGGGCGACCGCGCCGTGGTCACCGGCTGCCCGACGCTCTTCCTCAACCCGGATCCCATGCTCGGCCGGCGCATCGCGGCGAAGGCGGCGAAGCCCTTCGCGCATGTGGCGATGGCCGCCGGGCACCAGAAGTGGCGGCAGCTTTCCGCGCTGGAAGCCTCGCTGACGCGGATCCTGGACGAGTCCGGCGGATCCTACATCGTGCAGAGCCCGATCGAGATGGTGGCTCTGGCGCGCGGCGAGGCGGACAGCCTGCCCGAGGAGGATCTGGTCGAGCTGCGCGACTATGCGCGGCCGGGGACGACGCTGGACGAGTTCAAGCGCTGGTCGCGCCGGCATGCCCGCGCCTTCTTCAACATCTCCGAGTGGATGGAGCATCTGCGCGGCGTGGATTTCGTCGCCGGCACGCGCATCCATGGCATCGTGCTCGCCCTGCAGGCCGGCACGCCCGGCCTGTGCATCGCGCATGACAGCCGCACGCGCGAGCTGTGCGAGACGATGGGCGTGCCCTTCATCATGGCCGGGGAGGTCATCAGGGGCACCACGCTGGAGGAGCTGAGGTCGCGCTTCGTCTTCGACGGCGAGGCTTTCGACGCGCATCGCCGGGCGATGGCGCGCACCATGGACGGGTTCCTGCAGTCCAACGCGCTGGCGCCTTCCGCCTGGCTGGGCCGCATCATCGGCAGCTAGGGCAGATCCCGATCAGGTGGAATCACCTGGTCGGGTGACGATGCTCGTAGATTCAAAAGACGAGAGCGGGTGCCGTGAGCCATGGCGCACGGAAACCGCTCCAGAGCGGATCGCGGGAGGGCGTGAACGCCCGGACGCGAGACCCCGCTCTGCAATCAATAGGATGGAGCGGCTTGCACGTTCAGAAGAACGCGCCAGCCGCTCTAGGGCGGATCGCGGCGCGGCCGGACCGCCGCGCCACCTGCCGCCGCGACACGATCAATGAGCAGGGGCGGCCCGCGTGTTCCGGTGAATGCGCAAGGCAGTCCCGGCGGCCGGGATGTTCCCCCCGGCCGCGCCTTTCCCGCCGGGCGCGCGCCCGCATTCTTCCCAGGAGCCGCCATGGCCGCCCCGCCGCGCATCTGCGTCCTCACCAATGTCTTCAACGAGGCCTTCAACCTGCCGATCTGGGAGAGGCACTATGCCCGGCAGCTGCCCGGCGCGACGCGGCTGGTGCTGGACGACGGCAGCACCGACGGGTCGATCGCGGCGCTGCGCCCGGACACCTCGGTGCTGCGCCTGCCGCGGTCCCGCTTCGACGACTGGAAGCGGGCCAACTTCGTCGCCGACATGACCCAGGCGCTGCTGCGCAATTTCGACGCGGTGATCTGCACCGATGCGGACGAGTTGCTGCTGGCCGACCCGCGGCGGCATGCCAGCCTGGCGGAATTCCTGGCAGAGGACCGGCGGGATGCGGTGACGGCGCTCGGGCTCAACCTGGTGCAGAAGCTGGGCGCCGAGGATCCCTTCGACGCGACGCAGCCCATCCTGCGGCAGCGCCGGCACGTTCAGTTCGTCTCCCCCATGTGCAAGACGCTGGTGACCCGCCGGCCCATCCGCTGGACCGGCGGCTTCCATGGCAGCACCGCGGCGCCGGATTTCGGCGGCCTCTACCTGCTGCATCTCCGTTGGATCGACCTCGGCGAATGCCTGCAGCGGCTGCGGACGACGCGGGCCGTCGAATGGCTGGACCCGAATGCGCGGAGCCACCACAAGGCGGATTATGCGCAGTTCCTGAAGAACTACCTGGAGTTCGATCGCTGGCCGGTGGAAGCCGGCGCCGACTTCGCCTTCGAAGGCGAGGTGGCGGCGATGCGGCAGCGCGGCTGGATCGAACAGGGGATGCATCGCCTGCCGCAGGATGTGCGCCCGCAGGTGCTGCTCACCCTGCCGGACTGGTTCGCCCCGGACCTGATCTGACCACGCCCGCCCCGGGGGCTGGCGGGCAGGCCGGCCTTCGGCGCCCGAGCAGATCCCGCTCAGGCGGCATCACCTGCGCGGGTGACGATGCGCGTCCACTCAAGTGACCAGGGCGGTTGCCGTGCGCCGTGGCGAACCGAAGCCGTCCTAGGCGACGCCGGCGGCCAGCAGGGCGTGCATGTGCAGCGCGCCGACCGGCCGGTCGTCCTCCACCGCGATCAGCACGGAGATCTTGCGCTCGTTCATCAGCGCCAGCGCGGCGCTGGCCAGCATCGCCGGCGCCACGCTGCGCGGCGCGCGGGTCATGATGTCGGCGGCATGGCGGGCCATGATGTCCGGGCCCATATGCCGCCGCAGGTCGCCATCGGTGATGATGCCGGCCAGCGCGCCGGAGTCGTCGACGACGATGGCGCAGCCCAGGTTGTGACCGGTCATCGCCACGATGACCGCGCCCATGGCGTCCCCCGGCCGCACCAGCGGCAGGTCCGGCGCGTGCTTCATCAGGTCGCCCACCGTCAGCAGCTGCGCGCCCAGCTTGCCGCCGGGATGGAACTGGTGGAACAGCGCCGGGGTGAAGCCGCGCTTTTCCAGCAGCGCCACGGCGATGGCGTCGCCCAACGCGAGCTGCAGCGTGGTGGAGCTGGTCGGCGCCAGCCCGTGCGGGCAGGCTTCCTCGACCTTGGGCAGGATCAGCGCGACATCGGCGGCGCGGCCCAGGGCGCTGGCCGCGCCGCTGGTCATGGCGATCAGCGGCACCTGGTGGCGGCGCGAGTAGTGGATGATGTCGCGCAGCTCCGCCGTCTCGCCGGACCAGGACAGCGCCAGGATGACATCGCCGGAGGTGACCATGCCAAGGTCGCCATGGCTGGCCTCGGCCGGGTGCAGGAAGAAGCAGGGCGTGCCGGTGCTGGCCAGCGTCGCGGTGATCTTGCCGCCCACATGGCCGCTCTTGCCCATGCCGGTCACCACCAGGCGGCCGCGGGCGGCGTGGATGGTCTCGACGGCGCGGATGAAGGCCTCGCCCAGCGCGCCCTCCAGCGCCGCCTGCAGGGCGCCGAGGCCGGCGGCCTCGATGGCGATGGTCCGCAGCCCGGCGGCGCGGATCGCCGCCGCATCGGCCGGCGCCTGGCGCAGCGCCGCCGCGGAGGCCGGGCTCATGCCGCCGCGCCCGGCGCCAGCATGCGCCGCGCCTTCTCCAGGTCGGCGGGCGTGTCCACGCCCAGCGGCACCTCCGCCACCTCCATCGCGTCGATCCGCATGCCGGCCTCCAGCGCCCGCAGCTGCTCCAATTTCTCCCGTTGCTCGAGCGGGGAGGGGGGCAGGGCGACGAAGCGGTCCAGCGCCGTGCGGCGCCAGGCATAGAGGCCGATATGGTGCCACAGCACGCCATCGCCCCAGGGCGCGGTGGCGCGGGTGAAGTACAGTGCGCGGTGCCGGCCGCCGCCCAGCGCGGTGCCGATGAACTTCACCACATGCGAGGCGGTCCGGTCGGCCTCTTCGCGGATCCCGGCGATCAGCGTCGCCAGCGAGACCTCGACATCCGCCATCGGCTGCAGGGATGCGCGGACGGCGCCCGGCGAGATGGTCGGCAGGTCGCCCTGGACATTGACCAGCACGTCGTGCCGGCCATCGGGGTCGAGCCTGCCCAGCGCCTCATGGATGCGGTCGGAGCCGGAGGCGTGATGCGTGCCCGTCATCACCGCCAGCCCGCCATGGTCGCGGACGGCGTCGGCGATCGCCGGCGTGTCGGTGGCGACCGCGACCGGCCCCACATCCGCTTCCTGCGCCCGCTTCAGGACATGCACGATCATCGGCAGGCCATGGATGTCCAGCAGCGGCTTGTCCGGCAGCCGCGTGGCGGCCAGCCGGGCCGGAATCAGCACCAGCGGGTTCATGCGGGCAGCACGATCCGGCGCGCCTTCGCCACCGCGTCGAAGGCCATCAGGTCCTCGATCAGCGCCGGGAAGTCGCGCAGCGGCACCATGTTCGGCCCGTCGGACGGGGCGCGCTCCGGCGCCTCATGCGTTTCGATGAACAGGCCGGCGACGCCGACCGCGACGGCGGCGCGCGCCAGCACCGGCACGAATTCCCGCTGCCCGCCGGAGGCGCCGCCAAGGCCGCCCGGCTGCTGCACCGAATGCGTGGCGTCGAACACCACCGGCGTGCCCATCGCCGCCATCTGCGGCAGGCCGCGCATGTCGGTCACCAGGGTGTTGTAGCCGAAGCTCGTGCCGCGCTCGGTCGTCAGGACGTTGGGATTGCCGGATCCGGTGACCTTGGCGATCACGTTCTTCATGTCCCAGGGCGCCAGGAACTGGCCCTTCTTGATGTTCACCACCCGGCCGGTGACGGCGGCGGCGACCAGCAGGTCCGTCTGGCGGCAGAGGAAGGCGGGGATCTGCAGCACATCCGCCACCTCGGCGACCGGGGCGCATTGCCCGGTCTCGTGGACATCGGTCAGCACCGGCAGGCCGAAGCGGTCCTTCACCTCGGCGAAGACCTCCAGCGCCTTGGCCATGCCGATCCCGCGGGCGCCGGCCAGGCTGGTGCGGTTCGCCTTGTCGTAGGACGCCTTGAACACCAGGCCGATGCCGAGCCGGGTGGCGATGCCGCGCAGCGCCTCCGCCATCTCCAGCGCATGCGCGCGGCTTTCCATCTGGCAGGGTCCGGCGATCAGCGCCAGGGGCGCGTCATTGGCGAAGCGCACCTGGCCGAGCGTGACGACGGGCGAGGGGGACTCGATGTTCGACATGTGCTGCCGGCGCCGGGCCCCGCGCGGAGCCCGCCACCGCCTTCCGGTTGCCGGCCCGGGTCGGGCGCTGGCCCGCCGAGCCCTGGGCGCTGCATGTAGGGTATGGCGGCGGCCGGCGAAAGCCCGCGCGCCCGGGCCGGCAAGGCCGCGGCAGCGTCAGCCGTGCCGCCGGGCGTCCAGGGAGAAGCGGCCTGGCCCGACCAGGCCGAGCACCAGGAAGCCGCCAGCGATGCCCAGGTTCTTCAGGAACTGCGTCATCTGACCGTTGAACTGCTGTGCCTGGGTGGCCGCGTCGAACTCCCAGAAGCGGTGCCCGGACAACGCCGTCAGCACCGTGAAGCCGGCCAGCGCGAGGGCCACCCAGCGGGCGCGGACGCCGAGGAGCAGGAGCAGCGGCAGCAGCAGCTCCGTGGCGATCACCAGCCAGACCAGGATGCCGGGCATCGGCAGGCCGAGGCTGCCGAGGTAGCCCGCCGTGCGGCCCGGATTCGACAGCTTCATCCAGCCGGAGACCAGGAACAGCGCGACGAGCATCACCCGCGCGAGCAGCAGGCCGAGGTCCTGCGTGGCGGGCGCGGCGGCGGGGCGGGCGGCGAGGTCGGACGGCATGCGGCACTCCGGTCTGGATGGGCTGCCGCAGCCTAGAGCGGATCGCGCAGCGACGGGACTCCACCGGATATCCGCCCGTCGAGGCGGTGCGGCCCGCCGCCTCGAAGCCTGGCCGAAGCGTACCGGACCGTCCCGCCGTGCATCCGGCCTGCCTGGGGCAAGGGAATGTCAGCGGCGGGCGAACCCCCGCCGCGACTCGCCGCCCGATACCCGCCGCCCGGATCCCGCCCCGGGGGCCACGCGGGCCACCGCGGCCGGCCATGCCGGCTCGCCGTTCAGCGCGGCGGGCTCACCGCATGCTCGCGCAGGCTGGCGCCGGAGACCGGGTCCACCTCCCGCAACAGCACGTCGTAGCTCCAGAGGCTGGCGAGGTGGCGCAGCACCTGCCGCGCTTCCTGCTCCTCCAGCAGGCGGCCGCTGGCCACCCGGTGCTCGAGGATCAGCTTGCGGTCGCCGCCGAGGTCCACATCCACCACCTGGATGTCGGGATCCTGCCAGGCGGGATCGTACTGCTTCGCCAGCGACCGGCGCAGGCGGCGATAGCCGCGCTCGTCATGCATGGCGTCCACCCGCAGCACCGGCTGGCCGGCATCGTCGACGATGTGGAACAGCTTCAGCTTGCGCATTAGTGCCGGGCTGAGGAATTGCAGGATGAAGCTCTCGTCGCGGAACTCGGCCCAGCCATGGCGCAGGATGGGCATCGGGTCGCCGCAGCCGGCGAAGTCGGGGAACCACTGCCGGTCCTCCGTCGTCGGCTCCCGGCAGATGCGCTCGATATCCTCCATCATGGCGAAGCCCAGCGCATAGGGGTTCATGCCCGAATAGCGCTGGTCGTCGAAATCCGGCTGCATGACGACGGAGGAATGGCTGTGCAGCCATTCCAGCATGTTGCCGTCGCTAATCCGCCCCTGCTCGTGCAGGCGGGTGAGGATGCGGTGATGCGTGTAGGTCGCGCAGCCCTCGTTCATCATCTTGGTCTGGCGCTGCGGGTGGAAATACTGCGCCACGTTGCGGACGATGCGGAGGATCTCGCGCTGCCAGGGGGCCAGGCGCGGCGCCGACTTCTCGAGGAAGTAGAGGATGTTCTCCTGCGGCAGCTGCAGCAGGGCACGACGCCGCTCCTCGTCGCCGCGGGCGGCGGGCTGACTCGCCTTCTCCGGCAGGGTGGACCAGAGGACGTTATACATCTTCTCGTCGTGCTCGCGCCGCTCGCGCTCGCGCTTCTGCTCGCTCAGCAGGTCGGGGGCGCGGCGGCGGTGGCGGTGCACGCCGTAATTCATCAGCGCATGCGCCGAGTCGAGCACCCTCTCGACCGCCAGCTCGCCATGCTGCTCCTCGCAGGACTGGACGTAGCCCTTGGCGAATTCCAAGTAGTCCAAGATGCCCTTGGCATCCGTCCATTGCCGGAACAGCTCGTTGTTCTTGAAGAAGTGGTTGTGGCCGAAGGCGGCGTGGGCGATCACCAGCGCCTGCATCGTCGCCGTGTTCTCCTCCATGACGTAGGAGACGCAGGGGTCGGAGTTGATGACGATCTCATAGGCCAGGCCGCGCAGGCCCTTGCGGTACAGCGCCTCGTGCTGCGCGAAATGCTTGCCGAAGGACCAGTGCCGGTAGAAGAGCGGCAGGCCGGTGCTGGCATAGGCGTCCAGCATCTGCTCGGCGCTGATCACCTCGATCCGGTTTGGATACCAGTCGAGGCCGAGCTCCTCCCCGGCGATCTCGGCGCAGGCATCGTGCACCCGCATCAGGGTGTTGAAGTCCCACTCGGCGCCCTCGTAGAGCAGGCGGCTCTCGGGCTTGACGACGATGTTCATGCCGGGCTCTCGATGCTGGAGGGACGGGGGAAGGCCGGCGCGGTCACGCCGTCGCCCCCTCCACGACGCCGCGCTTGGCGAAGAGCTCGCGGAACACCTGGAAGATCTCCCGCCGGTGGCGCACCTTCTTCATGGCCAGCGGCGCCCCGGCATTCACCAGCGCCTCGTAGGTCCGCCAGAGATCGGTCGGGCCGCGCGGGAAGCCGGGGATGCCATGTTCGCCCTCCCGCCCCACCTCGATATAGGCATAGTACTGGCAGGCCGGCAGGATGGTATCCACCAGCAGTCGGGCGGTCTTCTGGCTGTCCCCGGCCGCGTTGTCGCCGTCCGAGGCCTGGGCGGCGTAGATGTTCCACTCGTTCGGCGGGTAGCGGTCGGCGACCACCTTGCGCATCTCTTCGAGGGCGGTCGAGACCAGGGTGCCGCCGGTTTCCCGGCTGTGGAAGAAGGTCTCCTCGTCCACCTCGCTCGCTTCATGCGTGTGGCGGATGAAGACGAGCTCCACATGCTTGTACCGCCGCTGCAGGAATATATACAGCAGCGTGTAGAAGCGCTTGGCGAGGTCCTTCATGTCCTCGGTCATCGAGCCGGAGACATCCATCAGGCAGAACATCACGGCCTGGGCGACCGGCCGCGGCACCGGCTCGAAGCGCCGGTAGCGAACATCGATTGGGTCGATATAGGGGATGCGGCGGGTGCGGAGCAGCTGCTTCTCGAGTTCAGCCCGCAGCGCCAGCACCCGCTCGGCATGGTCCGGCTGGCCTTCCAGCGCGGCGATCTCGGCTTCCAGCGCCTCCACCTCCTCCGGCTTCGGGCGCCGCAGCGCGATCCGGCGGGAGAGGCTGTTGCGCATGGTGCGCGCGAGGGAGAGATTGGCCGGCGTGCCGGAGACGGAATAGCCCGCCCGCTGCCAGGCCGGGTCGGCCCCGTCCACCAGCCGGCGCTTGGCCATGTCCGGCAGTTCGAGGTCGTCGAGGAAGAGGGAGAGGAATTCCTCCCGGCTCAGGACGAAGCGGAAGGCATCCTCCCCGCTGCCGTCGGGCGAGCCTTCCGAACCGCCGCCACCGCCGCCGCCGCCGGGCGGCCGCGGGATCTCGTCGCCTTCCTTGTATTCCTTGTTCCCGGGCAGGACATGGTCCCGGATGCCGCCCTGGCCGAGGTGGAAGGAGGGCTCCCGAATGCCATGCAGGGGGATGCTGACCTCCCCCCCCTCATCGGCCGAGCGGATATCCCGCTTGGCCGAGGCGTCGCGCACGGCTTCCTGCACCAAACTCTTGGCCCGGCGCAGGAAGCGTTGCCGGTTCGGGAGGCTGCGGCCGCTGGGATTGAGACGGCGGTCCAGAATCTGCATGCGGCGGCGTGCCTTCCGGGGTCTGCTGCTGGAGCGGCCGGCATCCTTGGGCCTGGCCAGCCGCCCCATCTTGTTGTTTGCAGAGCGGATTCACGCTCCCGGCCCTGTCGAGCCCTGCGCGATCCGCCCTAGCCGGCCTGTTTCACACGCATGTACCACTCCACCAGCCGGCGAACCTGGCGCTCAGTATAGCCGCGCGCGGCCATGCGGGCCACGAATTCGCTGTGCTTCTTTTCCGTGTCGCTGTCCTTCTTCGACCCGAAGGAGATCACCGGCAGCAGGTCCTCGACCTGGCTGAACATCCGCCGCTCGATCACCTCCCGGATCTTCTCGTAGGAGGTCCAGGACGGGTTCCTGCCGCCCCGATTCGCCCGGGCCCGCAGGGCGAACTTCACAACCTCGTTCCGGAAGTCCTTCGGGTTGGCGATGCCGGCCGGCTTCTCGATCTTGGTCAGCTCCTGGTTCAGCAGCTCCCGGTTCATCATCTGGCCGGTATCGGGGTCCTTGAAGTCCATGTCCTCGACCCAGGCGTCGGCATAGGCGACGTAGCGGTCGAACAGGTTCTGCCCGTAGTCGTTGTAGGATTCGAGATAGGCTTTCTGGATCTCGTTCCCGATGAACTCGGCATAGCGCGGCGCCAGTTCACCCTTGATGAACTCGAGATACCGCTTCTCGACCTCGTCCGGCATCTGCTCCCGCCGGATCGCCTGTTCCAGGACATACATCAGGTGGACGGGGTCGGCGGCGATCTCGGTCGTGTCGTAGTTGAAGGTGGCGGCCAGCACCTTGAAGGCGAAGCGGGTCGAGGCGCCGTCCATCCCCTCATCCGGGCCGGCGGCATCCCGGTATTCCTGCATGTTCTTCGCCCGCGGGTCGGTCTCCTTCAGGCTCTCGCCGTCATAGACCCGCATCTTGGCGTAGATGTTGGAGTTCTCGTGCTTGCGCAGGCGGCTGAGCACGCTGAACCGGGCCAGCATCTCGAGCGTCGCCGGCGCGCAGGGGGACGCTGCCAGTTCCGAGGTCCGCACCAGCTTCTCGTAGATCCGCTGCTCCTCGGTCACCCGCAGGCAGTAGGGCACCTTGATGACGTAGATGCGGTCGATGAAGGCTTCGTTGTTCTTGTTGTTGCGGAAGCTCTGCCATTCCGCCTCGTTGCTGTGGGCCATGATGATCCCCTGGAAGGGGATCGCCCCGATATTCTCGGTGCCGATGTAATTGCCCTCCTGCGTCGCGGTCAGCAGGGGGTGCAGCATCTTGATCGGCGCCTTGAACATCTCGACGAATTCGAGGACGCCCTGGTTGGCGCGGTTCAGCCCGCCGGAGAAGCTGTAGGCATCCGGGTCGTTCTGGCCGTACATCTCGAGCTTTCGGATATCGACCTTGCCGACCAGGGACGAGATGTCCTGGTTGTTCTCGTCGCCCGGCTCGGTCTTGGCGACGGAGATCTGCCGCAACCGGCTGGGCCGCACCTTCACCACCCGGAACTTGGTGATGTCGCCGCCGAACTCGTCGAGGCGCTTCAGCGCCCAGGGGCTCATCAGCCCGTTCAGGCGGCGGCGGGGAACGTTGTACTTCTGCTCGAGCATCTGCCCCATGCGCTCGGGGTCGAAGAGGCCGAGCGGGCTTTCGAAGACCGGCGACATCTGGTCGCCGGCCTTGAGCACATAGACCGGCTCCTGCTCCATCAGCGCCTTCAGGCGCTCGGCCAGCGAGGACTTGCCGCCGCCGACGGGGCCGAGGAGGTAGAGGATCTGCTTCCGCTCCTCCAGCCCCTGCGCGGCATGACGGAAGAAGCCCACGATCCGCTCGATCGTGTCCTCCATGCCGAAGAACTCGGAGAAAGCCGGGTAGATGCGGATCGTCCGGTTCAGGAAGATTCGGCCGAGGCGCGCATCCTTCGCGGTGTCCACCACCTCCGGCTCCCCGATCGCCTTCAGGATGCGTTCGGGGGCGGAGGCGTAGCAGCCCGGATCGGATTTGCAGGCCTCGAGGAATTCGGCGATCGACATGTCCGATTCCCGCCGGGCCTCATAGGCCCGGGCGTAATCGGCGAAGATGTCCTGCATGGTGTCCATCGGCGGCCCCTGGTAGCGCTGCCCATTGCGCAACGCCTCTAGAATGGGCTTCGCCGAGGCCGATGGCGGTAAACTTTTATTGCTGCGGCGCACCGCCCCCCTGTACATTGCAAATCACGGCCGGGGGAGCGGACCCCGGCGGTGCCGTACGGGTGCTGCGAATCCGTCGGTCGCCAAATCACGACCGCATGGCCATCACGGCCCTGGCAGTCCGGCAGACGGGCCGCTTGTCTGCCACTTCATGGGAACGGCCAACCACGACTTGGCCATGTTTCAGGCAAGGGTTGCCTGTCGCTGTGGCGTCTCCGGCAGCAGTGACAGTTCCTAACACTGTGGTTGCGGCCCCGGCGCGAGGCAGGCTGTCCAGGCGCGCGTCCTGCGCTACAAAAGCCGGTTCGGCGCCCGGCCTGCCGGTGGCCCGGCCTGCGCACCGGCCTTGCAAACCCTGCCGGGAAGGACCTCGCCGGAAGATTGACGCCCGACGAGGTCCACGCCGGCGGCGCCCATGCCCATGAGATAGGCAGGACCGGGCGGGGCGCCAGGGTGGATGCTCGCACCCGGTTGCCGGGACGGACCGGGGCGCGCCATCGGGCGACCCGCGCCGGCCGGGGGGCGGCGAAGGCCCGGCAAGCGAGCGGCCGGGAATCGGGTGGATGGCCGGCGCGTCCCGAAGGGGGCGCGCCAGGCGCTTCGCCATGGCAAGGGCTGCCACCGCCCGGAAGGGCAGGGGCCGGCCTGCCCGGCCGGCGGGCGGCCGCCGTCAATCCTCGGCGGCGGGGGGGCTCCCGGCGAGGACCCCGCCATCGATCACGATGCTCTGCCCGGTCATGAAGCTGCCCGCGGGGCTGGCGAGGAACACCGCGGCGCCGGCGATCTCGTCCGGCTCGCCGATCCGCTTCAGCGGCGTGTCCCGGGTCCGCTTCTTGTAGTTCGCCGGATCCTCCCACAGTGCCCGGGCGAAATCGGTGCGGATCAGGCCGGGGGCGATGCAGTTCACCCTGATGTTCTTCGGCCCCCATTCGCAGGCCAGGTTGCGCGCCAGCTGCAGGTCGGCCGCCTTGGTGATGGCATAGGCGCCCAGGTTGGTGCTGCCGCGATAGCCGCCGATCGAGGAGACGATGACGATGGCGCCGCCGCCCCGCGCCTCCATGCTGGGGATGCACATATGGCTCAGCCACATGTTCGACTTCACGTTGGTGGCCATCATCTTGTCGAACACCTCGTCCGGGATGCCCATGGCCGGTCCGAAATGCGGGTTGATGGCGGCGTTGCAGACCAGGATGTCCACGCCGCCCCAGCGCGCCGTGGTTTCGTCCGCCAGGGCCTGCAGCTCGGGCTTGCGGCCGATATTGCAGGCCATGGCCAGCGCTTGCCCGCCCTTGGCCGCGATGCCGTCCACCACCGCCTGGCAGGCATCGAGCTTGCGGGAGGAGACGACCACCTTCGCGCCATGCTCCGCGAGACGTTCGCAGATGGCGCGGCCGATGCCGCGGCTGCCGCCGGTGACGATGGCGACCTTGCCGGAAAGGTCGAACAGGGACGCGCCGGGCATGGATGTTTCCTCCTGTGGGATTGCCGCGGATGGTCCGCCCGGCGCTCGCATGGCGTCAACCCGCCCCGCGCGCCGCGCTGCCGCCTGCGCTACAAGCAGCGCATGCCTGCGGAGAGATGCCGTGTCTTCAGCCGACCACGACCGTCCTGATCCCCTTCCCTGGGCCGTGCCGCTCGAGGGCGCGTCGAATCTGCGCGACCTCGGCGGCTGGCCGGTGGCGGATGGGCGGCGGGTGCGGCGCGGGCTGGTCTATCGCTCGGCCACGCTGGATGGCCTGACCGTGGCCGACCAGGCGCAGGTCGCGGCGCTCGGCATCCGCACGGTCTGCGACCTGCGGGGGGAGCGGGAGGCGGCGGCGCGCCCGTCCCGCCTGCCGCCTTCGGCCGAGCGGGTGGCGTTGCCGATCGAGCCGGCGGTCGGCGCATCCCTGCGCGACCTGGCGCAGCGGGAGGAATCGACCGGCGAGGATGTGGTGGCGCTGCTGCGGCAGGCCTATCTGGACTACGCCAGCCGCTTCCTGCCGGTGTACCGCCGCATGTTCACGCTGCTGCTGGAACCCGGCCGGACGGCGCTGATGTTCCACTGCTCGGCCGGCAAGGACCGCACCGGCCTCGGCGCCGCGCTGCTGCTGACGGCGCTCGGCGCGACGCGCCAGGTGGTGATGGACGACTACCTGGCGACCGACCGGCTGTGGCGGCGCGACCACCCGCTGCCGCCCGGCACGCCGAAGCCGCTGGGGGATGCGCTGCTGGCCACCCATCCCGCCCTGCTGGAGGAAGCGCTGGACACGGCCGTCGCCGCGCATGGCGGCGTGCCGCTGCTGCTGGAATGCGGCCTCGGCCTGGATGCCGCGCGGCTGGCGGCGCTGCGCGACACCTTCCTGGAATAGCGTGGCCCTGGAATAGCCCGGCCCTGGAATAGGGTGGCCTGCCGCGGCGCCGGCCGGCGGTCAGGCCATGTAGCCGCCGCCATTGATGTGCCAGACCTGCCCGGTCACCCAGGCGGCCTGGTCGGAGGCGAGCCAGACCGCGAGGTCGGCGATCTCCTCCGGCTTGCCCATCCGTCCCAGCGGCAGGGTGCGCGCCATGGCCTGCAGCTCGTCCTCGGTGTTGCCGTAGCGCGGCTGGGCCGTATCGGTGGTGCCGGGCGCGATGGCATTCACCCGGATGCCGTGCGGCGCCAGGGCCAGCGCCATGGACCGCGTGATGCCGACCACGCCGTTCTTGGTGGCGCTGTAGTGCACGCCGACCGGCGTGCCGCGGATGGCGGAGGAGGAGAGGTTCACGATGGCCCCGCCATGCCCGTCCGCCACCATGGCGCGCGCCGCAGCCTGGGCGGCGAAGGCGCTGCCCTTCAGGTTCACGCCCAGCACGCGGTCCCACTCCTCCTCGGTCATGTCCAGGAAGGGCACGCGCGGGAAGATGCCGGCATTGTTCACCAGCACGTCGATGCGGCCGAGCGCGTCGCGGGCACCCTGCACGATGGCCTGGCAGCCCTGGACGCTGCCGACATCGCCCTGGATGAGGGCGGCGCGACGGCCCACGGCGCGCACGGCGGCCGCCACCGCTTCGGCATCCGCCTGGTTGTCCAGCCAGTTCACCGCGACATCATGGCCCGCCGCCGCGAAGGCCCGGGCGCAGGCGGCGCCGATGCCCTGCTGCGCCCCGGTGACCAGCACCACCTTGTTCGCCATCCCCGCCCCCATCCGGTTGCTGCGGCGCAGTATGGGGCGGGCCGGGGCCTTGCGTAAGCAGCCCGTGCCCGGCGCAGGGCGGGGCACCGGCCCTGGACCGCGCGGCCGGTCCGTGTAGCCTGCCGGCCATGATCGCGCTGCCCGAGACCCCGAGCTTCCGCCTTGATGGCCGCCGCGCCCTGGTGACCGGGGCGGGTCGGGGCATCGGGCTGGCCGCCGCGGCGGCGCTGGCCGGCGCCGGCGCCGCGGTGACACTGGCCGCCCGGAGCAGGGACGAGATCGAGGCCGCCGCGGCGGCGATCCGCGCGGCCGGCGGGCAGGCCGAGGCGCTGGTGCTGGACGTGGCGGATGTGCCGGCGCTGCAGGCGGCCATCGCCGCCCGCCCGGCCTTCCATGCCTTCGTCAACAATGCCGGGACCAACCGCCCCGCCCGCTTCGACCAGGTGACGGTGGCGGACTTCGACGCCGTGATGGCGCTGAACCTGCGGGGCTGCTTCTTCGTGGCGCAGGCGGTGGCGCAGCGGATGATGGCGGACGGGGTGCGCGGGTCCATCATCAACATCTCTTCCCAGATGGGGCATGTCGGCGGGCCGAACCGCGGCGTCTATTGCGCGTCGAAATGGGCGATGGAGGGCTGGACCAAGGCGATGGCGGTCGACCTGGCCCCGTTCGGGATCCGGGCGAACACGATCGGCCCGACCTTCATCGAGACGCCGCTCACGAAGCCCTTTTTCGAGAATGCAGCCTTCAAGGACTGGGTCCTGTCCAAGATCAAGCTCGGACGGCTGGGGCAGGTGACGGACCTGATGGGAGCGGTGGTGTTCCTCGCCTCCGACGCCTCGGCGCTGATGACCGGGTCCGCGCTGGTGGTGGATGGCGGGTGGACCGCCGAGTGAGCCGGCCCGATCGGCGGAGGGCGCCTGGCGCCCGGAGCCGCAAATCGGCCCGGCCGACACAGGAATCCCGGCCCGATCGGCGGAGGGCGCAGTCCGCCCGGAGCCATGCATCGGCCCGGCGGAACGAGGGGAACGCGCGATGGCACGCTGGTTGAAGACGGGCATCTCCGCCGAGGACAAGGCCGAGGCGGACGCCAAGGTCCGGGCGACGGTCGAAGGCCTGCTGGCCGATATCGCCGCGCGCGGCGACGCCGCGGTGCGCGAGTTGTCGGTGAAATTCGACCGCTGGGACCGCACCGATTACCGGCTGACCGATGCCGAGATCCGCGAATGCCTGAGCCAGCTCCGTGGCCAGGACCTGGACGACATCCGCTTCGCGCAGGAGCAGGTGCGGAATTTCGCGCAGCACCAGAAGGATGCGCTGCGCGACATCGAGGTCGAGACGCTGCCCGGCGTCGTGCTCGGGCACAAGAACATCCCGGTGAACTCGGTGGGCTGCTACGTGCCGGGGGGCAAGTATCCGCTGCTGGCCTCGGCGCATATGTCGGTGGTGACGGCGAAGGTCGCGGGCGTGCCGCGCATCGTCACCTGCGCGCCGCCCTTCGAAGGCAGGCCGGCGCCGGCCATCGTCGCGGCGCAGCATCTGGCCGGCGCCGACGTGATCTACTGCCTGGGCGGCGTGCAGGCGGTGGGCGCCATGGCGCTGGGCACGGAGAGCATCGCCGCGGTGGACATGCTGGTCGGCCCCGGCAATGCCTTCGTCGCCGAGGCCAAGCGGCAGCTCTATGGCCGCGTCGGCATCGACCTCTTCGCCGGGCCGACCGAAACGCTGGTCATCGCCGACGAGACGGTGGATGCGGAGATGTGCGCGACGGACCTGCTGGGCCAGGCGGAGCACGGCCCGACCAGCCCCGCCATCCTGCTGACGGATTCCGAGAAGCTGGCGCGCGAGACCATGGCCGAGGTCGAACGCCTGCTCGGCATCCTACCGACCGCCGGCATCGCCCGGCAGTCCTGGCGCGACCATGGCGAGGTGATCCTCTGCGACAACCTGGAGGAGATGGTGCGGGAGGCCGACCGCATCGCCTCCGAGCATGTGCAGGTGATGACCCGTGACGACGATTTCTTCCTGAAGCACATGACGAATTACGGCGCGCTGTTCCTGGGGCCGCGCACCAATGTCTCCTACGGCGACAAGGTCATCGGCACCAACCACACGCTGCCGACGCAGAAGGCGGCGCGCTACACGGGCGGCCTCTGGGTGGGCAAGTTCCTGAAGACCGTGACCTACCAGCGCGTGCTGACCGACGAGGCGAGCGCCCGCATCGGCGAAGTCTGCTCCCGGTTGTGCATGCTGGAAGGCTTCGCCGGCCATGCCGAGCAGGCGAATGTCCGGGTGCGACGCTATGGCGGGCGCAACATTCCCTATGCCACGGCGGCGGAGAAGCTCTGATGGGCTTCGACCTGCTGCTGCGCGATGCGCGGCTGCTGGATGGCAGCGTCGTGGACATCGGCGTCGCCGAAGGCCGCATCGCCGCCATCGGCCCGGGACTGGCCGCCGAGGCCGATGAGGTGGTGGATTGCGGCGGCCGCCTCGTCTCGCCCGGCTTCGTCGAGACCCACATCCATCTCGACAAGACCTGCACCATCGACCGCTGCGCCTGCGAGACCCAGCGCTTCCCGCATGGCGCCATGGAACGCACCAGCGCCATCAAGCCCACATTCACCGTGGAGGACGTGACCAGCCGCGCCCGGCGCACCCTGGAGAAATGCATCAGCCACGGCACCACGCTGATGCGCACCCATGCCGAGGTGGACCCGAAGGTCGGGCTGCGCGGCTTCGAGGGCGTGAAGGCGCTGGTCGATCAGTACCGCTGGGCGATCGACATCGAGATCTGCGTCATGCCGCAGGAAGGGCTGCTCAACAACCCCGGCACCGATGCGCTGATGGTGGCGGCGCTGAAGAACGGCGCCCGAGTGGTCGGCGCCGCGCCCTCCTACGACAGCGATCCAGCCGGGCAAATTCGGAGAGTCTTCGAGCTGGCGCGGGAGTTCGACGCCGATATCGACATGCATGTCGACAGCGGCTCCTCCGCCGCGCATCTCGACACGCGCCTGGTCTGCGAGCTAACGGAGCAGTATGGCTGGGGCGGCCGAGTCGCCTGCGGCCATCTGACGAAGCTTTCCGTCATGCCGCTGCCCGAGCTGGACGAGATGGCGAAGCGCATGGCGGATGCCGGCGTGGCGCTGACCGTGCTGCCCTCCACCGACCTGTATCTGGGGGGGCGGGACAAGGACCACCGGATCGAGCGCAGCGTGGCCGACGCCAACCGGCTGCACCGGCTGGGCGTCACCTGCTCCCTCTCCTCGAACAACATCCTGAATGCCTTCACCCCGTTGGGGGACGGGCAGCTGATCCGGCAGGCCAACCTCTACGCCAACGTCACCCAGCACGCCATGCCGGCCGACCTGCGGGAGACCTGGGCCTTCTTCACCACGCAGTCGGCCAGGCTGATGCGGCGGACCGACTATGGCATCGCGGTCGGCAACCCGGCCGACCTGGTGCTGGTGGATGCGCCGGATCCGGTTGCGGCGATCCGGGAAGTGGCGCCGGTGCTGGCCGGCTGGAAGCGTGGGCGCCGCAGCTTCACGCGCCAGCCGGTGGTGCTACACAGGCCGTAACGGAGAGGCTCGGCGGGCCGAGCGGCTTGAAGAGAGCAAGCTCCGAGGCGTTTGCTTGAGGGGAAGGGTCCATGGCCACTCGCCGCATCGGCATCATCATGCATGGCGCCACCAGCCGCATCGGCACCACGCAGCACCTGCTGAACAGCCTGGTGCCGATCCGGCAGGAGGGCGGGCTGCCGCTGGCCAATGGCGACCGGCTGCTGCCCGACCCGATCCTGGTCGGCCGCACGCCGGAGAAGCTGCAGGCGCTAGCCGAACGCTTCGGCCTCGCTCGCTGGACCACGGATCTCGACGCCGCGCTGGCCGACCCGCAGGACGAGCTGTTCTTCGAATGCGCCTATGGCGGCGGCCGGGCGCAGCTCGCGCATCGCGCACTGCGAGCCGGCAAGCACATCTACCTGGAGAAGCCGGTGGCCGATACGCTGGTCGAGGTGGAGGAATTGCGCGCCGCCGCCGAAGCCGCCGGCCGCAAGCACGCCGTCATGCAGGACAAGATCCACCTGCCCGGCCTGGTGAAGCTGAAGACCGTCCTCGATCTCGGCACGCTCGGCAGGCTGCTGTCGATGAAGCTGGAATTCGGCTGGTGGGTCTTCGACGGGGAGGTGATCCTGGCGCAGCGCACCAGCTGGAACTACCGGAAGGCCACGGGCGGCGGCCTGGTGCTGGATATGTTCCCCCACTGGCGCTACGTCATCGACCATCTCTTCGGCGCCCCGACGGCGCTGACCTGCCACATGCGCACCGCGCAGCCGAAGCGCTGGGATGAGCGGCGCCTTCCCTACGACGTGGATGTGGAGGACGAGGCCCGCGCCATCCTGGAGTTTCCCGGTGGCCTGGTGGGAGAGGTCTTCTCCAGCTGGGCCACGCGCATCCGGCGCGACGACATGCTGGTGATCACCGCGGAGGGCACGCAGGGCAGCGCCGCCTGCACGCTGCACCAGTGCTGGGTGCAGACCCTGGCGAATACGCCGAAGCCGGTCTTCCCGGTGCAGGCGCCGCAGGCGATGGATTTCCGCAGCCAGTGGGCGGAGGTGCCGGAGATGCAGCCCTTCAAGAACAGCTACCGCCAGGCCTGGGAAGCCTTCCTGCGCCATGTCGCGGAGGATGCGCCGAACACCGCCAGCCTGCTGCAGGCCGTGCGCGGCCTGCAGCTGATCGAGGCCTGCCACCGCAGCCATGAAGAGCGCCGCTGGGTGGACCTGCCGGAGCTGCGCGCATGAGTTCGGTGACCGACCGCCGCGCCGCCTTCCGCGCCATCCTGTCCGGCCCCGCCTGCGTCCACCCAGCCTCGGTCTACGACCCGATGTCGGCCCGGATCGCCGAGGATCTCGGCTTCGAGCTCGGCATGTTCGCCGGCTCCACCGCCTCGCTCACCATCCTCGGCGCGCCCGATGTCATCGCCATCACGCTGACCGAGTTCGCCGAGCAATGCCGCCGCATCTGCCGCGCGGTGAAGCGCCTGCCGGTTCTGGTGGATGCCGACCACGGCTATGGCAATGCGCTGAACGCCATGCGCACGGTGCAGGAGGTGGAGACGGCCGGCATCGCCGGCATGACGCTGGAGGACACGGTCCTGCCGCGGCCGCATGGCGACGGCAGGGTGACGTTGGTCAGCCTGGAGGAGGGCCTCGGCAAGCTGCGCGCGGCGCTGGCGGGGCGCGACGATCCCGCGTTCAGCATCATCGCGCGCACCGGCGCCGTCTCCGTCACAGGCCTGGCGGATGCGGCGGAGCGAACCCGCGCCTATACAGCGACCGAGGCTGATGCGCTGTTCTACACCGGCATCACCACGGCCGCCGAACTGGATGCGATCGCCGCGGTGGCGACAAAGCCGATCATCCTCGGCGGCGCCGAGGGGCCGGACCTGACCAACCGCGACTACCTGGCCGCCCGCGGCGTGCGCATCGCCCTGCAGGGCCACCAGCCGATCCAGGCGGCACAGCGCGCGGTCCACGAGACCATGAAGGCCCTGCGGGAGGGCACGCCGCCGAAGCAACTGGCCGGCATGCCGCAGGGCGACCTGATGGCGCGCGCGACGCGCGACGCGGACTACAAGCGCTGGACGAAGGAATTCCTGGGCGGCGCCTAGGTCAACGGGGAAAGAAGTACGATGGTGAGCCAGACCGAGGGCGCCTTCCTGACGCTGCATGAATTCGTGAAGGAGGCGAAGGGCCGCCTCAGCCCGGGCAATTGGGACTACCTGGTCGGCGCGACCGAGACCGAGACGACCATGATGCGGAACCGCGCCGCGCTGGACGCGCTGGCCTTCCGCCCGCGCGTGCTGCGCGACGTCTCCAAGATCGACCTCTCCGGCACGATGCTCGGGCGGAAGGTCAACCTGCCGGTGATGCTGGCGCCGGTCGGCGGGCTCGAGAATTTCGACCCGGAGGGCGGCGCGCCGGCCGGGCGGGCGGCGGCGGCGGCGAACATCCCCGTCATGGTCTCCTCCGTCTCCATGCCCGGGCTCGAGCCGATGGCGGCGGCAGCCGGCAGCGGGCCGAAGGTCTTCCAGCTCTATGTCCGCGGCGATTCCGCCTGGATCGACGAGGTGGCGAAGCGCGCGGTCGATGCCGGCTACGACGCCTTCTGCTTCACCGTGGACACCGCCATCTACAGCCGCCGCGAACGGGACATCGCCAAGCGCTTCGTCAAGCCCTGGCGGCAGCGCGCCACCGGCCAGCATTTCCAGGCCGCGCTGAACTGGGACGACATCAAGCGCTTCAAGGACCGCTTCCCGACCATGCCGGTGGTCCTGAAGGGCATCGCCACGGCGGAGGATGCTGAGATCGCCGTGCAGCACGGGGTCGAGGTCGTCTATGTCTCCAACCATGGCGGGCGGCAGCTCGACCATGGCCGCGGCGCCACCGCCGTGCTGCCGGAAGTGGTGAAGGCAGTCGGCGGCAAGGCGCGCGTCTGGGTGGATGGCGGCTTCAGCCGCGGCAGCGACATCGTCAAGGCGATGATCCTGGGCGCCGAACTGGTCGGCATCGGCCGGCTCTACTGCTACGCCCTCGCCGCGGCGGGGGAGGCCGGCGTGGCCCGCATGCTGGAGATCCTGGCCGAGGAGGTCCATGAGGTGCTCGGCCTGCTCGGCGTCACCGGCTTCGGGCAGCTGGATGCCAGCTACCTGCACCCGGTCGAGCCGCTGGTGACGCCGCATGTCCACAGCGCCTTCCCGCTGACCAATTTGAGCGATCCCGGGTATCGGTAGAGCAGATCGCCGGAGGGCGGCAGCGCCCGAAGGCGTGAATCTGCTCTCCAAAATTATTCAGACGCCTGCGGCGTAGCCGTCCCGCTGCGGGTCGGCGCCACCCTCGCAGGTCTCCTCCCACCGGGTGATGCCGTGGACGCCGGCGAAGGCGTAGCTCTGGTAGCTGCGCCGCGTCGCATAGCCATCCGCCTCCAGCGCCTTCTGCACCGCGCGCGGGATGCGGTTTGACAGGTCGATGACGTCGCTGGTCGCGGAAAAGCGCGGCGCCATCACCGCCTCCTGCATGCTCATCCCCCAGTCGAGCAGGTTCAGCAGCACCTGCGCGACCGCCACGGTAATCCAGGCGCCGCCCGGCGCGCCCAGCGTCGCCACGGGCCGCGCGCCGTCCAGCAGGATGGCGGGCGACATGGAGGAATAGCGCCGCTTGCCCGGCGCGATGGATCCGGGGCGGCCCGGCCGCGGGTCCATCCAGTTCATCGCGCCGTTCAGCATGAACCCGGTGCCGGGCGGGATCAGGCCGCTCGGCGTCGCCAGGGTATGGGTCATGGAAACGACCATGCCATCCGCATCCATGCAGGAGACATGCGTGGTGTTGCGCGCATCGCTGCTGCCGCGGGACAGGCTGGCGCGCTCGCCCGAACGGATGCGGGCGGCGCAGGCCTCCGCGTAGTCGTCGGACAGCAGCCGCGCCAGCGGCACGTCCTGGAAGGCGGGGTCGCCGACATGCGCTTCCTTGTCGCGGCCAGCGATCTTCATCGCCTCGGCGACCAGCCTGATATAGGCAGGCGAGTTGTGCCCCAGCGCGGCCAGGTCGAAGCGTTCCAGGATGCGCAGCATCTCGCCAACCACCACGCCGCCCGCCGGCGGCTCCGGCAGGCAGACGGTGGCGCCGCGATAGGGCACGCGCAGCGGGTCGGATTGCGCGGTGCGGAAGCCGGCCAGGTCGGCGGCCGAGAGCAGCCCGCCGCCGCGCGCCGCCGCCGCCGCGATCGCGCGGGCGATGCCGCCCTGGTAGAATTCCTCCGCGCCCTCGGCGGCGATGCGCCGCAGGGTCGCGCCCAGGTCCGGGTTGCGGACCGCATCGCCCAGCCGCTTCGGCGACCCGTCCGGCCGGCAGTAAAGCTGTGCGCCGTCCTCGGTGAAGCGGAGCTTCTCCGCGAAGGACAGGCGGCCATAGGCGCTCTCGTCCAGGGTGAACATGGCATAGACATGCGGGCGGATGAGCCAGCCTTCCTCGGCGAAGCCGATGGCGCCGTCGAACAGGCTGGCCCAGGGCCTGCGGCCCAGCAGCGCATGCGCATCGGCGAAGACGCGCAGCGCGCCCGGCGTGGTGATGGATTGCGCACCAAGCTCGTTCACCTGGCCGCGCACGCGGTAGCCGAAGCCGTCGGGGCATTCGCCCTCGTAGATCGCGTGCCACATCTCCGACGTCGCGGCGCCGGGGCAGGTGCCCAACCCGTTCCAGACCCGGTGCGTGCCGGTCCGCGGGTCGTGGACCTGCAGCGTGGCGATGCCGCCGATGCCGCACATCAGCGGGTCCACCACGCCCTGGGTCAGGGCACAGGCCAGCGCGGCATCCAGCGCATTGCCGCCGGCGGCCAGCATGGCGGCGCCGGCCTCCACCGCTTCCGGCTGCGGGGCGACGATCATGGCGCGGGGGCTGGGCAGGCGGCGGGACGGGCGGGGCATCGGGACCTCCCTGGCTCTGCCGGCGAGCATCGCGCCGGCACCATGCCGGACGCAACCCAAGCGAACCTCCCGGGGGTTTGCGCCGCAGTGAAATCCCGAGCAGGCTTTCCGGCCGAATGCCCGGTCGGGAAAGGGGATCCCCATGCGCCTGCTGCTCGCCGCCCTGTCGCACGAGACCAACACCTTCTCCCCGGTGCCGACGCCGCGCACCCGCTTCTGCCGCGACGGGAAGGAGCTGCTGGAGGGCGAGCGCGCCATCGCCTTCTTCCGCGGCACCGGCACCTGCATGGGCGGCTTCCTGAAGGTCGCGGAGGAGGCGGGCGCCGAGATCGTCGTGTCGATCGTCGCCCATGCGCCGCCCTCAGGCCCGGTGCAGCGGGAGGCCTATGAGGGGTTCTGCGACGCCATCTGCGGCGCGGTCGCCCAGGGCGGCTGGGACGGCATCCTGCTGGACCTGCACGGCGCCATGGTCGCCGAGGGCTTCGAGGATGGCGAGGGCGAGCTGCTGCGCCGCATCCGCGCCATCGACCCGACGACGCCGATCGCCATCGCCTACGACATGCACGCCAATGTCTATGGCCCGATGGTGGAGACGGCGACCATCGCCGCCGGCTACCACACCTACCCGCATGTGGACCAGGCGGAGACGGCCGAGCGCGCCGCGCGCGTTCTGCTGCGCGCGCTCCGCGGCGAGGTGAAGCCCGTGGTCGCCTGGGGCCGCGCACCGATGCTGCCGCATGTCATGGCGCAGGGCACCCATGCCTTTCCGAACAAGGAGCTGCAGGCGATGTGCCGGGCCTGGGAGGAGAGCGGCCGCGCCCTTGCCGCCAGCCTCTTCGTCGGCTTTCCGCATGCGGATATCGAAGGCGCCGGCCTGTCCGCCGTGGTCTACACCGATCGCGACCAGGCCGATGCGCAGCGGATGGTGCAGGAGCTGCTGGACTTCGCCTGGCAGGCCCGCGAGCAATTCGTCTTCCGCCCCGAACCGCTGGCCGACAGCGTCGCCCGCGCCAAGGCGGCCGGTGTGACGAAGGCCGACAAGCCCGTGGTGCTGCTGGACCACTACGACAACTGCGCGTCGGGTGGGACGATGGATACGACGGAGGTACTCGCAGAGATCCTGCGGCAGGGGCTGGAGGATGTCGCCTTCTTCGGTATCTGCGACCCCGCCGCCGTCGCCGAATGCCAGGCGGCCGGCGTGGGCGCGACGGTCACGCTCGCGCTCGGCGGCAAGCTGCCCATGCCGGCGCTGCCGCAGTCATCCAGACCGCTGGAGGTGACGGGGACGGTCCGCACCCTCTCGGCGGGGTATTTCGTGACGAAGGAAGGGCTCTCGCCCGGCCTCAAGGTCTTCATGGGCCCGACCGTGGTGCTGGACACCGGCAAGGTGGAGATCGTGCTGGTGACCCGGCAGATCGAGCCGGTCTCGCCCGACATGTTCCGTGTGCTGGGGATCGAGCCGCGCGACAAGCGCTTCCTGGCGATCAAGTCCCGCGTCCACTGGCGCGCCGCGCTCGGCCCGCTGGCGCGGGAGATCGTGGAATGCGCGGGCGTCGGCGTCTGCACCAGCGACTATTCGCAGCTCACCTTCCGCAATGTCCGGCGGCCGGTCTTCCCACTGGACCCGGGCACCAACGGCCCGGTCGGGTAGCGGCTTGCGCCGGCGGCCCGGCCTCGTCACGCTCTGCGGCGGGACAGCGCGGGGGTTCGGGCCATGGTGGTGCCGCTGATCGGGTATCTGGACCGCTTCTCGGCCCGGCCGGGAGAGCGGCTGGAGGTCAAGGTCTCCTCCCAGCTCGGCACCCCCTACCGGGCGGAGCTGGTGCGGGTGCGGCAGGCCGATCCGAACCCGGCTGGCCCCGGGATGAAGCTGATCCCGGTACCGGCGGACTGGGCGGGCGACTACCCCTCGGTCGCCAAGCCGGTGCCGCTGGGGTCGCATGGCAGCGCCAGGGGCCGGCTGGCGCTGGGCGAGGCCTTCACCCTGTTGCTGCGCGTCATGCCCACGCTCGCCAAGGATGCGCCGCAGGTGGTGCTGTCGCTCACCGGCGCGGCACAGGAATTGGCGCTGTCCCTCACACGGGAAGGCTTCGTCGTCGAAGCCGGACCCCCGGGCCGCAAGGCGCGCTGCCTGGTGGCGGCGCCGCCGCAGCCGCGGAACTGGTACGAGCTGGCGGTGACGGTGGGGGGCGGGCGGCTCACGCTGTCGCAACGGCCGCTGCAACCCGTCTGGGGCGCCACCGACGGCGGTGCGGCGGAAGCCCCGCTCGCCGCGGCGGACTGGACCGGCGAGTTCGGCGTGACCTTCGCCGCCGATGCCCAGGCCATGGCGCATTTCAACGGCCGCATCGAGGACCCGCTGCTGCTGCGTGGGACGCCGGGCGTGACGCTGGACGAACCGGAGGCGCTGCTTGCCTCCGGCCGCGTCGCCGCGTGGTGGGATTTTTCCGCGATGATGGAGGGCGAGGCCCTGCGTGACCGCGGCCCGGCGGCGCTGCATGGCAGCCTGGTGAACCTGCCGGCGCGGGCGGTGAAGGGCAGCCGCTGGACCGGCGCCGAGCATGCCTGGCGCCACGCCCCGCGGCACTACGCGGCGATCCATTTCCATGACGACGACCTGGAGGATTGCCGCTGGGCGACGGATTTCACCGTGCCGATCCCGCAGGACATGCCGAGCGGCGTCTATGCCGTGCGCCTGGCCTGCGGCCAGCACTGGGACATGATCCCCTTCTTCGTGCTGCCGCCGAAGGGCGTGGCGCGGGCGCCCATCGCCTATCTCGCCAACACCTTCACCTGCCAGGTCTATGCGAACTACCGCCGGGTGGACTTCCCGGAGGCGCAGCGCGCCAAGCGCCGCGCCTGGGGCGCCTTCGACTGGTGCGGCAACACCACCGGCGACTACGGCCTGTCCACCTACAATGTCCATCGCGACCGCAGCGGGATCCATCTCTCCTCCCGCCTGCGGCCGATCCTGAACATGCGGCCGGGCAGCCTGGCGCTGCCGGACGAGAAGGGCTCCGGCGTGCGGCACCTGGTGGCCGACAGCCACCTGACCGACTGGCTGGAGGAGAAGGGGTTCGCCTACGACGTCATCACCGACGAGGATCTCGACAACGAAGGGCCGGAGCTTCTCTCGCGCTACCGCTGCGTGGTGACCGGCTCGCACCCGGAATACCATACCCAGACGACGCTCGACTCGCTGCAGGCATTCGTCGCGGGCGGCGGGCGGCTGGCCTATCTCGGCGGCAACGGATTCTACTGGAAGGTGGCGCGCCGGCGCGACCGGCCGCATGTGCTGGAGATCCGCCGCGCCGAGGGCGGCATCCGCGCCTGGGCCGCCGAACCCGGCGAATACTTCCACCAGTTCGACGGCACGCTGGGCGGGTTGTGGCGCCGCAACGGCCGGCCGCCGCAGCTGCTCTGCGGCGTCGGCTTCAGCGGCCAGGGCAAGTTCGAGGGCAGCCATTACCGCGCCATGCCGGGCGCGGCGGATCCCCGCGCCGTCTGGATCCTGGCGGGCACCGGCATCGGGCCGGGCGAGCCCTTCGGCGGCTTCGGCCTGTGCGGCGGCGGCGCCGCGGGGTTTGAGCTGGACCGCGCCGACCCGATGCTGGGCACGCCGCCCAACGCCGTCATCCTGGCGCGGTCGGAGGACCACCAAGAGCATTTCGTGACGGTGCCCGAGGAACTGCTCACCCACCTCACCACCGTCACCGGGGAGACGCCGGAGGCGCTGATCCGCGCCGAGATCGTCTATTTCGAGACCACGCGGGGCGGCGCCGTCTTCTCCACCGGCTCCATCACCTTCTGTGGCAGCCTCTCCCACAACGGCTATGCGAACCCGATCTCGCAGATGCTCGAGAATGTCCTCACCCGGTTCCAGGCCTGATCGCATGCGCACCGACACGCCCGTCACCATCCACCGCCAGGACTATGCCCCGCCCGCCTTCCTGGTGGATCGGGTCGGCCTCGAATTCCGCCTCGACCCCGCCGCGACGGAGGTGCGGGCGCGGCTGGCCCTGCGGCGCAATCCCGCGGCGGCGGCGGATGCGCCGCTGCGGCTCGACGGCGACGGCCTGGCGCTGCAGGAAGCCCGGATGGACGGGACGGTGCTGCCGCCGGAGCGGCTCGTCTTCGGCGCCGACGGGTCGCTCACCATCGCCGATCCGCCGGCATCCGGCCTGCTGGAAACGCTGGTCCGCATCGCGCCGGAGGCCAACACCTCGCTGATGGGGCTCTATACCTCGGGCGGCAATTTCTACACCCAGTGCGAGGCGGAAGGCTTCCGCCGCATCACCTTCTTCCCCGACCGGCCCGACGTCATGTCGCGCTACACGGTGACCATCCATGCGGACCGCCTGCGCTGCCCGGTCCTCCTCTCCAACGGCAACCTGGTGGAGCAGGGCGGGGAGGGCGCGACGCACTGGGTCCGCTGGGAGGATCCGCATCCGAAGCCGAGCTACCTCTTCGCGCTGGTCGCCGGCGACCTCGTCAGCGTCTCCGACCGCTTCACCACCCGCTCCGGCCGCGAGGTCGCGCTGCACATCTGGGTCCGCCGCGGCGACGAGAGCCGCTGCGGCCATGCGATGGACAGCCTGAAGCGCAGCATGGCATGGGACGAGGAGGTCTTCGGCCTCGAATACGATCTCGATGTCTTCAACATCGCCGCCGTCTCCGACTTCAACATGGGGGCGATGGAGAACAAGGGCCTCAACGTCTTCAACACGAAATACGTCCTGGCCAGCCCGGAAAGCGCGACCGACGGCGACTGGCAGGGGATCGAGACCGTCGTCGCGCATGAGTATTTCCACAACTGGACCGGCAACCGCGTCACTTGCCGCGACTGGTTCCAGCTCTCCCTCAAGGAAGGGCTGACGGTCTTCCGCGACCAGGAATTCAGCGCCGACATGGGCAGCCGCGCGGTGAAGCGCATCCGCGACGTGCGCGGCCTGCGCGCCGCGCAGTTCCCCGAGGATGCCGGGCCGATGGCGCATCCGGTGCGGCCGGACAGCTATATCGAGATCGACAATTTCTACACGCCCACCGTCTACCAGAAGGGCGCCGAGGTCGTGCGCCTGATCCATACCCGCATCGGCGCCGCCGCCTTCCGCCGCGGCATGGATCTCTACATCGCCCGCAACGACAACCAGGCGGTGACGATCGAGGATTTCGTGCGCGCGATGCAGGACGCATCCGGCATCGATCTTTCCTCCTTCATGGGGTGGTACGACCAGGCCGGGACGCCGGAGATCGCCGCGGAGGACCGCTACGACCCCGCGGCGCGCCGCTACACGCTGACGCTGCGGCAGCAGACGCCGCCGACGCGGGGCCAGGCGGACAAGCGCCCGGTTCCCATCCCGGTCGCCATGGGCCTGCTGGGGCCGGATGGCCGGGAACAGCCGACGCGCCTGGCCAGCGAGAATGCGGCACAGTCCGGCACCCGCACCCTGCTGCTCGAAGCCGCGGAACAGAGCTTCGTCTTCGAGGATGTGCCGGCGCCGCCCGTGCCGTCCCTGCTGCGCGGCTTCTCCGCGCCGGTGCGGCTGCGCGGCGTGCCGCGCGACCGGCTGCGCTTCCTGGCGGTGCACGACACCGATCCCTTCGTCCGCTGGGAGAGCGGCCAGCAATATGCCGCCAGCGTGATGCTGGAGATGGTGGCGGCGCAGCAGCGTGGCGAAGCCCTGGGCTTCGACGCGGCGCTGGCCGAGGCGGTGGCGAACACCCTCGCGGCCGCCGATGCCGACCCGGCCTTCGCGGCCGAGGCGCTGGTGCTGCCCGGGGAGGGCTTCCTGGCCGACCAGATGGAGATCGCCGATCCGGTCGCCATCCACCTGGTGCGGCGGCATTTGCGGGCCGAGATCGGCCGGCGCTGCGGCCCCGCCCTGCGCGCCACCTATGACGCGCTGGCGGATCACGGCCCCTATCGCATCGATGGCGCCAGCATCGGCCGCCGGGCGCTGCGCAATGCCTGCCTGGCCTATCTGACCGCCGCCGGCGACACGGCGCTGGCCAAGGCGCAGTTCGACGCGGCGACCAACATGACAGACAGCCTCGCCGCCCTCGCCCTGCTGGCGGATGGGGACGGGCCGGCGCGGGAGGCGGCGCTGGCCAGCTTCCATGCCCGCTGGCGTGGCGACGACCTGGTGCTGGACAAGTGGTTCGCCATCCAGGCCATGGCGGCGCGGCCGGATGCCATCGCGCAGGTCCGGGCGCTCCAGGCGCATCCGGATTTCGACCTGAAGAATCCCAACCGTGCGCGCTCCCTCATCGCGTCCTTCGCCGCGGGCAATCCGTCGCAGTTCCACGACCTGTCGGGGGAGGGCTACCGCTTCCTCGCCGATGCGGTCATCGCGCTCGACCCCGTCAACGGCTCCATCGCCGCGCGGCTGGTCGGGCCGCTCGGGCAGTGGCGGCGGCAATCGGCGGCGCGCGGCGCGCTGATGCGGCGGGAGTTGCAGCGGGTGCTCGACACGCCGGACCTCTCCAAGGGCACCTTCGAGAAGGCGTCGAAGGCGCTGCTCTGACCGGCCAACGCAAAGGTGTCGGGACGGGGCGGGCCTGACCGCTACTCTGCGCCGCATGAGGCGCGGCGTGGACCGACCCGGACGACGAACCCTGCTGGCCGGCTGCGCCGCCGCGCTGCCGGCCTGCACCTCCATCGGGCCCACCCGGCTCGACCGCGACCAGCTCGACTACGCCCGGGTGATGGCGGAAGCGGGCAAGCGCCAGACGCTCTTCAACCTGGTGCGCATGCGCTACGGGGAGCCGCCGGCCTTCCTCGTCGTCAGCCAGGTCGTCTCCGGCTACACGCTGCAGGGCACGATCGAGGGGAATTTCACCGGCTTCCCCTCGGCGAAGCAGAGCACCTTCGGCGCCATCCTCGGCACCGCGCAGTACATCGACCGGCCGACCTTCACCCTCAGCCCGGTGACCGGCGAGCATTTCGTGCAGGCCTATCTCCGGCCCTTCTCGCCGGTGGACGTGCTGCCGCTGATCCAGGGCGGCATCCCGGTGGACCTGCTGTTCCGCCTGATCGCCCAGGCGATCGGGCCGCTGCAGAACACCCATCCGCTGGGCGGGCCGAACCGCAGCGGCTCGGCCGAATTCCCGCTGCTGCTCGCCCGGCTGCTGCGGCTGCAGGAAGGCGGCGCGCTGCGCGTGCGCGTCCGGCGGGAGAAGGAGAGCGCCCGGGTCTACCTCGCCTTCGATACGCGCCATGTGCCGGCCATGCGCGGCCTGGTGGCCGAGGTGTATCGCATGCTCAGCGTGGATCCCTCGGCCGAGGAGGTGGAGGTGATCTACGGCGTCGCGCAGAGCCAGCCGCGCGCGCGGGAGATCCCGGTGCTGACCCGCTCCCTGCTCAACGTGCTCTATGCCATCGCGGCGGAGATCGAGCTGCCGGACAGCGACATCGCCGCGATGCGCGCCCCGCCGACCCTGCGGGAGCCGGGCAATCCGCGGCCGAGCATCCTCGTCCGCTCCGGCCCCGCCGCGCCGGCGGGCAGCTACGTGTCGGTGCGGATCGGCGATGCCTGGTACTGGGTGGAGGACACGGACTACCAGTCGAAGCTCGCCTTCAGCATCCTCGAATTGCTGAAATCCATCGCCGAGGGGGCGCGCGGCGCCTCGCTGCCGGTGCTGACCATCCCGACCGGCTGAGTCACGCCGTCACCGCGCCCGCCACGGCGTCCAGCACCGCATCCATCGCCGCCTGGAAGCCCGGCCCGTCGAGGTAGCCGTCCTGCTCGCCGGCCCGCTCGACGAAGGCCTGCCAGGAGGGGCGGGCCATGGCGGCGCGGAAGCGGTCATGCCAGTAGGCGGTCGCCGCCTCCGGCGTGCCGGCCGGCGCCAGCCAGCCCTTCATGTTCTCCAGCGCCATGTCGAAGCCGAGCTCGCGCAGGGTCGGCACCGCCGGATAGCCCGCGGCGCGGCTGGCGGAACAGCAGGCCAGGACGCGCAGCACCCCGCCATCCGTCAGGCCACGGAATTCCTCCGGGCTCGCCACCATCAGATCCACCTGGCCGGCGGCCACCGCCTGCAGGCCCGGCGCGCCGCCGGTGAAGGGCACATGCAGCAATTCGACGCCGGCGCGCTTCTCCAGCACCACGAAGACGGCGTGGTAGATGGAGCCGACGCCGGAGGAGCCGTGGCTGACCGCCTGCGCCTGCGTCCGCGCGGCGGCGATGGCGTCGCGCATCGTGCGGTGGGGGCCGTCGGCCCTGGCGAGGATGAACATCTGCTGGCGCATCAGCCGGATGACCGCGCGGAAGCCGTTGCGGGCATCGTAGGGCAGGGTGCGGAAGGCCGGGATGCTGGTGCTCTCGCTGCCGCCGCCCATCAGCAGCACATGCCCGTCGCCGGCCATGGCCGCCACCTGCTGCGCCGCGATGGTGCCGCCGGCGCCAGGGCGGTTCACCACCACCAGCGGCTGCGGCACCAGGGGCTGCGCCGCCTCGATGACGGCGCGGGCGATCAGGTCGGCGCCGCCGCCCGGCGCGAAGCCGATGATGCACTGCACGGGCCGTGTGGGCGCCCAGGCCGGTTGCGTCCCGGCCGGCTGCGTCCGGGCGGGCCGGGCCCGCAGGGCGAAGGGCGCGGCGGCAAGGCCCGCGATCGCGGCTCGGCGGCCCGGCATGGCATGTCCCTCCCTGGCGTTGCGGCGAGGCTAGCGCGGTTTCCGTTCGCCATGGCTCATGGCAACCGCCCTGGCCAATCGAATCCACGAGCATCGTCACCCGCTCAGGCGAGTCCACCCGATCGGGATCTGCTCTAGCGCGGCGCGGCGGGCCCTGGACAGCCATCCGCCCCGCGCCTTCACTCGGCCGCGGAGGAGCCGCCATGCCGACCGCCCCGCGCCTGCCCGTGCCGCCAGGCGCCTGCGACACGCATATGCACATCTACGGCCCGCCGGACCGCTACCCCCTGGCGCCCAGCGCGGCCAGGGTGCCGCCGTTCCAGGCGGATCTCGCGGCCTGGCGGGCGGTGCTGGCCCGGCTCGGCCTCTCGCGCACCGTCGTCGTGCAGCCTTCCGCCTACGGCACCGACAACCGCTGCACGCTGGATGCGGTGGCGGCGCTGGGCGAGGCGGCGCGCGCCGTGGTGGTCGTCACGCCGGCGACGCCGGAGGCGGAGCTGGAACGCCTGCATGCGGCCGGCGCCCGGGGCGCGCGCTTCTACCTGATGCAGGGCGCGCCGCAGGGCTGGGAGGCGCTGGGTCCGGTCGCCGCCCGCATCGCCCCGCTCGGCTGGCATGTGCAGCTGCAATTCGACGGCACCGAACTGCCGGACCGCGCGGCCATGCTGCGCGCGCTGCCCTGCGACCTGGTGATCGACCATGTCGGCCGCTTCCACCCGCCGCCGCCGGTGGACTCCGCGCCGGTGCGCGCCCTGCTGCGCCTGCTGGAGTCCGGCCGTGCCTGGATGAAGGCGAGCGCGCCCTACAACACCTCCCGCGCCGGGCCGCCGCTCTATGCGGATGTCTCGGCCATCGCCCGCGGCGCCATCGCCGCGGCGCCGGAGCGGGTGGTCTGGGCCAGCAACTGGCCGCACCCGAACCCGCCGGACCATGCGCTCGACGAAGCGGCGCTGCTCGATCTGCTCGGCCATTGGGCGCCCGAGGCGGCGCTGCGGCGCCGCATCTTGGTGGACAACCCGGCTGCGCTCTACGGCTGGGACCGAGGGGAGGACCGGGGATGCTGAAACGCCTGCTGTTGCTGCTGCCGCTGCTCGCCGGGCCGGCCTCGGCGCAGGGCCTCGATCCCGGCGCCATCGCCTTCCGGCTGCCGGCGCAGATCCCCTGGGGGCCGGTGACGGCGAATGGCAACCAGCAGGCGGTGCTGGTCGGCGACCCGTCGAAGCCCGGCTTCTACGCGGTGATGGTGAAATGGCTTCCCGGCCACATGTCGCGGCCGCATTCGCATCCGAATGACCGCTTCATCACCGTGCTGTCCGGCACTTGGTGGATGGGCACCGGGCCGCGCTTCGACCCGGCCGCGACCGTGCCGGTGCCGGCCGGCAGCTTCGTCACGCATTTCGGCCGCGGCATCCACTATGACGGCGCGAAGGACGAGCCGGCGGTGCTGCTGATCGTCGGCGAAGGCCCGGGCACCTCCACGCCGGCGGAGGCGAGGTGACCGAGGTGGTGGTGGAGGGCCGCTTCCGCGGCCCGGCCGGCATCGGCAATGGCGGCTATGTCGCCGGCCGGATGGCGGCGCTGCTCGGCGCCCGGCCGGCCGAGGTGACGCTGCGTCGCGGCTGGCCGCTCGACGTGCCGCTGCGGGTGGCGCGGGACGCCGAGACCCTGCAGGCGCGGGATGCCGAAGGCATGGTGATCGCCGAGGCGCGGGAGGCGGCGCTCGACCTCGCCCCGCCCGTGCCGCCGACGCCGGAGGCGGCCGCGGCGGCGACGCGCTGGTTCCTGGCGAGCCCGTTCACCCATTCCACCGGCTGGTGCTTCGTCTGCGGCTCCGCCTGGGAGGAGGGGGTGGGGCTGCGCGTGCTGACCGGCCGCGTCGAGGGGCGGCCGGACATCGCCGCCGGGCTCTGGCGCCCGCATGCCGCCTTCGCCGACGGGGATGGCGTGGTGCGGCCGGAGTTCCTCTGGGCGGCGCTGGACTGTGCCGGTGCCTTCGCCTTCACGGTGAATGACCGGCCGCAGCGCATGCTGCTGGGGCGGATCACGGCGCGCCTGGACGGCGCGGTGCGGGCCGGCGAGCCAGTGGTGGCGCTGGGTTGGCAGATCGGGCGGGAGGGGCGGAAGCTGCAGGCCGGCACGGCGCTGTTCGGCGCGGATGGCGGGCTGCGCGGCATCGCCCGCGCGCTCTGGGTGTTGCCCGCCCCCGTGGCCGGATGATTGCATCCCTCCAGGGGCCAGGGGCCAGGGGCCAGGGGCCAGGGGCCAGGGGCCAGGGGGCGGGGCGCGGCGGCGCGATCCGCGCCCGCCAGGATGGAGGCAGGGATGGGCAGGATGCTTTCCGCGGCGCAGGCGGACGCCTATCGCCGCGACGGCTATGTCGCGCCGCTGCGGGCGGTGGAGGCGGCGCAGGCGGAGCGCTGGCACCAGGACGTGCTGCGCTGCTGCGGCGAGGTGGCGCGGACGGAATCGGATGCCGGCCTGCGGCAGCCCTCGGCCCGGGTGAAGCCCTATCTGCTGTTCCCCTGGGCGGCGGCGATCGTGCGGCACCCCGCCATCCTGGATGCGGTTGAGGACCTGGTCGGTCCCGACATCCTGGTCTTCCACACCACGCTCTGGTGGAAGCCGCCGCACAGCGAGGGCTTCGTGCCCTGGCACCAGGACGGCACCTATTTCGGCCTGGCGCCGCATGAGCATGTCACCGCCTGGCTGGCGCTGACGCCGAGCACGGCGGAGAGCGGCTGCGTCACCGTGCTGCCGGGCAGCCACCGGCACGGCCAGTTGCCGCATGCCGACCGCAAGGACCCGCATGTCATGCTCTCCCGCGGGCAGACCGTGGCGGCGGCGGTGGATGCGCGGCCCGCGGTGCCGATCCCGCTGCAGCCCGGCGAGTTCTCCCTGCACGACACGCTGGTGCTGCATGCCTCGGCGCCGAACCGGGCGGCGACGGCGCGCGTCGGCCTCGGCATCAGCTACATCCCGGCGCGGGTGCGGCATGTCGGACCGACGCGGCTCTCGGCGACGCTGGTGCGCGGAGAGGACCGCCACGGGCATTTCGACCTGGAGGCGGCGCCGGCGGCCGAGGCGGATGCCGCTGCGCGGGCGGTGCATGCCGACAGCATCGCCCGTTTCTGGACCGCCAGCGAGAGCATCCCGGAGATGTCGCTGGTCCACTGACGCCCGGGCCGGTCCGGGGGGGGCCTGATCCCCGGCAGGGGGAGGCGAGGAGGACGACGTCCCCCTCGAAATGCCCGGCGGTGCCGGGCTAGGCTGGCCGGACGGAGGATGCCAGACGGAGGATGCAGCCATGACCATCCAGGCCCTCGGCTATGTCGGGATCGAGGCGACCGCGCCGGAGGACTGGGCGGGCTACGGCACCGGCTTCCTCGGCCTGATGCTGGCGGAGCGCAGCGCCGCGCAGCTCGCCTTCCGCATGGATGACCGCCGGCAGCGCCTGCTGGTCGTCCCCGGCGCCCGCGACGGGGCCCGCTTCTTCGGCTGGGAGGTCGCGGATGCCGCGGCGCTCGCCGGGCTGGCGGCGCGGCTGGAGGCGGCGGGCGTGCCGGTCGCGCGCGGCGACCGGGCGCTGGCCGGGCAGCGGCGCGTCGCGGACCTCATCGTCACGCAGGACCCGCTGGGCAACCGGCTGGAGATCGTGCATGGCGCCGAGGTCACGGCGGAAGCCTTCCGCCCCGGCCGCTGCATCAGCGGCTTCCGCACCGGCGCGCTGGGCATGGGGCATGCCGTGCTGACGGTGCCGCGCATGGCGGATGCGCTGCCCTTCTACCGCGACCTGCTGGGCTTCGGCGTCTCCGACTACGTCACCAACCCGTTCCACGCCTATTTCCTGCACGTCAATCCGCGCCACCACTCGCTGGCGCTGATCGAGACCGGGCAGGCCGGGCTGCACCACCTGATGGTGGAGCTGTTCAACCTCGATGATGTCGGCCAGGGCTACGACCTGGCGCAGGGCGAGGAGGACCGGGTGGCGACAACCATCGGCCGCCACACCAACGACTTCATGACCAGCTTCTACGCCCGCACGCCGGGCGGCTTCCTGGTGGAATATGGCTGGGGCGGCCGGCAGGTGGACGTGGAACGCTGGACGCCGGTGGAGATGACCAGCGGCCCCAGCCTCTGGGGCCATGACCGGAGCTGGGGCAGCCCGGAGATGCGGGCCGCCGCGCGCCGGCTGAAGCTGGAGGCGGCGGCGCGCGGCGAGCGGGCGCCGGTGCAGGTCCTGCCCGGCAACCACCAGCTCATGCCGGGCGAATGCGCCTGGTGGGAGATGGTGCGCGCGGCGGCGGAGTAGCGCCGGACGCGACATGCGGCGGCGCGCAGGGCCCGCCGCCGCCGCGCGCCCGGCCGCTACCCGTCGACGCGGATGTTGTTGGCCTGGATCACCTCGCGGAATTCCTCCCGGTGGCGGCGGAGGAAGGCGGTGAAATCGGCGGTGTCGCGGTGGCGCGGCTGGAAGCCGATGCGGGCGAGCTGGTCGCGCACCTCGGGCGTCGCCAGGGCCTTGCCGGTCTCGGTCGCCAGCCGCTCGATGATCTCGCGCGGCGTCGCGGCCGGGACCATGTAGCCGCCGAAGGCACCGATATCGAGCGTCTCCACCCCCGGCAGCCGGGCCAGGGGCGTCAGCTCGGGCGCCAGCTCAGTGCCGTCCCGCAGGGTGGTGCCAAGCGCCCGGACGGCGCCCTGGCGGAAGAGCGGGCTGGTGGCCGCCAGCGTCTCCACGGCGAAGTCGACCTGGCCGGCGGTCACCGCCGTCAGCCCCGGGCCGCTGCCCTGGAAGGGCACGTGCAGCGCATCGAGCTTCGCCTTGGACAGGAACATCAGGCAGATCAGATGCGCCGCGGCGCCGGTGCCGGAGGTGGCGTAGCTGAACTTGCCCGGCTCCGCCCGCAGCCGCGCGACGAATTCCGCGGCGGTGGCGGCGGGGAAGTCCTTCCGCACGATCAGCACATAGGGCGAGACGCCGATCTGCGCGACCGGGGCGAAGTCCTTCTCCGGGTCGTAGGGCGTGCGCTGGACCAGCGGCGCGGTGGTGATCGGGCCGGTGGATGCGGCGAGGATGGTGTAGCCGTCGGGTGCCGCCTTCGCGACCACGTCGGTGCCGATCATGCCGCCGGCGCCGGCCCGGTTCTCCGGCACGATGGGCTGGCCCCAGAGCTCGCTGACCTTGGTGGCGGCGATCCGGCCCATCAGGTCGGTGGCCTGGCCCGGCGGCCAGGGGACGACCATGCGGACCGGCCGGGCCGGGTAGCCGGATGCCTGCGCCCGGGCATGGCCCGGTAGCAGGGCGGGGGCAAGGCCCAGCAGGGCGGGGGCGGCGAGCAGGGACCGGCGGAGCATCCTGGCGTGTTCCTTCGTTGCGCGGCCCGATGTGGCCCGGCGCCTCGCGAAAGCCAAGCGGCGGGCCGGGGAGAATTCGGCACGAACTCCGCATGCCCCGGCATGCGTTGCCCGACGCGCGGAAGTCGGGCGGGGGCCCCCGCCCGGCGCGCCGGCCCGGGTCGCCCCCGCCCGCTATTCGGCGCGGATCCCCATCTGCCGGATGGCCGGCCCGAACAGCGCCGCTTCCTTGCGCAGCAGGGCGCGGAAGCCGTCCGGCCCGATCGGGTCCAGCTCCACCCCGATGGAAAGGAAGCGGTCCTTCATCTCCTGGGTGGCGAAGCCGGCCTCCAGCTCCGCCTGCAGCCGGTCGAGGATCGGGCGCGGCGTCGCCACCGGCAGCAGCAGCCCGTTCCAGCCGCCGATGTCGTAGCCCGGCAGGTCCGCCGCCTCGGCCAGCGGCGGGATCCCGGGCAGCAGGGCGCTGGGCTTTGCCATGGTGCTGCCGAGCGGCCGCAGCGCGCCCTGCTTCACCAGCGGCCCGCCGGCGGCGATGGTCTCGATGGCGTAGTCGACCTGGCCGCCGAGGAAGGCCGCCATGGCCGGCCCGCTGCCCTGGAAGGGGACATGCAGCGCGTCGATTCCGGCCTGGGCGTTGAACACCGCGGTCAGCAGGTGCTGCGCGCCGCCGATGCCGGAGGAGGCGTAGCTGTACTTCCCGGGCGAGCCCAGCAGCAGCCGGACGAAGTCGCGCGCCGTCCGCGCCGGGAAGTCGGGCCGCACCAGCAGCATGTAGGGGGACAGGCCATAGGCCATGACGGGGGCGAAGTCGCGCTCCACCACATAGGGCGTGCGCTGCACCAGCGGGCTGAAGGTGATGGGCCCGATGGAGGCGGCCAGCATCGTGTAGCCATCCGGCGGCGCCTTGGCGACGAAGTCGGTGCCGATCTGGCCGCCGGCGCCCGGCCGGTTCTCCGGCACCACGTTCTGGCCGAGCCGCTGGGTGAGGAGCTGCGCGACCAGGCGGCCCTGCAGGTCGGTGGACTGGCCCGGCGGCCAGGGGATGATCATGCGGGCGGTGCGGTTGGGCCAGGCCGCGGGCTGCGCGGCGGATTGCGCGGCGGCCGGGCCGGCGGCGAGTGCGGCGCCGGCCGCGAGCAGGGTGCGGCGATGCATGGTGCTGGTCCTCCCGTCGTGCCGGAAGCGCAGCATGGCTGGCGGTGGGCGTCCAGCGGCGGCGACCCCGCCGCCGCGACCATCGCCGACGCGGCTGGCGCATCGCGCCCCACGGCCTTGGCGCCGCCTGGCGACGGCGAGGGCACGACAGGCCGGGCCTCCGACGGCGGCGAGCGCCGCCATGGCCCTGCGGATGCCGCGGGCGGCGTGTCGGGGCCGCTGCCGCGCTTCGGCCGGTCGGCCGCAGGCCGGTCCCTGGCGTGCCGCCGGCCGCATGGCGGTCGCACGGGATCGCGCCACGGCGTCATGCGCGCCGGATGCGGCTGCAGGCGCAGGGCGGGTGGTGCCGGATCTGGCCTCGGCCGGCGGCTTCTGCGCGCCCGGCGCGGCGCGCGGGCCGCCACAACGCGCGCAAGTTCGCGCCCCTACGCCGTGCGCGTGTTCGCGCTCCTGCTCCGCGCGCATACCCGCATTCCTACTCCGCGCAAGTGTTCGCCCTCCTACTCCGCGTGCCTATCCGCATCCCTGCTCCGCGCGCCTGTTCGCACCCTCAGTGTCCATCCGGGAACATGGTGAGTCATCTGAATCGGTTGTGACTGGCGGGTTGCGGCGGGTGGTGCGCGATTTGGCGGGATGTGGACGCCGGAGAACCGCGGTCGGTATGACCGCAGCAG
>NZ_SMOA01000090.1 GCF_004353985.1 Paracraurococcus ruber
CGGGCGGCGCGGCGCCGGCGGTGAAGCGCGCGGCGGCGCAGGCCGGCGCGGTGCCGGCCTATGCCCGCGGCGGGCTGACGATCGGCGCGCCGCATTCGCCGCAGGAACGGGAGGCGGAGGCGGTTGGCCGCGCGGTGAAGTCCGGCGCGCCGGCACCCGGCATCGGCGGGGCGGCGCCGCCGGTGCAGCGCGCCCCGAAGGAGGACCAGCGGGACCAGGCGAAGCCGGTTGCAAGGGCGGCGATGCCCGCGACCGGCGCGGAGCGGCAGGCGCCGGTGCGGCGCGCCGAGAAGATCAAGCCGACCGAGCCGCCGGTGCAGCTGGCGGCGAAGCCCGAAGCGCGGGAGCCGGTGCGGAGGGCCCCGGCGCCGGAGAAGCAGGCACGGGTCCTGAAGGCCGCGGCGCCCCTGAAGCAGGAGATGCCGGTGCAGAAGGCCCCGGCGCCGGAGAAGCAGGCGCCGGTCCTCAAGGCCGCGGCGCACCAGAAGCAGGATATGCCGGTGCGGAAGGCCCCGGCCGAGCGGCACGGGGCGCCCGACCCGGAACCGGAGGTCGCGCGCGCCGCGGTGGCTGGCGGCGGCGAGGGTGCCGCGGGCGGGGATGCCGCCCAGGCCATGGCGGCGGCGCGGGCGGGGGAAGCCCAGCCGCTGCCGCCGGCCACGCGGGCGGTGCTGGAAGGCAGCCTGGCCGCCGACCTTTCCGCCGTGCGGCTGCATGCCGGGCCCGCGGCGCAGCAGGCGGCGGCGCTGCTGCAGGCCCGCGCCATGACCCAGGGCAGCGACATCTTCCTCGGCCATGGCGAGAGCGCGGGCGACCTGGAACTGATGGGCCATGAGGTCGCGCATGTGCTGCAGCAGGGCGGCGATGCCGCGCCGCAGGTACAGCGCGCGCCGCTGCCGGGCGCGCCGGCGGCGCCTGCTGCGCCCGCGCCGCCGGATGCCGCCAGCGATCCAAGCCAGGGCCTGTTCGTGAACGGCAAGCTCGGCAGGCTGAAGATGAAGTCGAAGACCGAGGTGGAGTCGGTCGAGCTCGCCGAGATCGAGATGTTCGGCTTCAAGGCGACCCTGAATTCTGCCCCGCTCACCCTGAAGCCGGAGACCCGCAAGCAGACCGAGGCGAGGCACGCCGCCAACAAGATCGATACCCAGTCCGAGCTCTGGGAGAAGGCGCTGGCCGCCAACGGCAAGGCGATCCAGGACGCCATCCGCAAGAAGGGCGACGACGCGCAGCAGACCGTCCGGCGGGACCCCGACAACCCGGCGACGGACGAGACCTCCAACCCTCGGGTTTTCTTCTTCTCGGTCAAGGGGGCGAAGGGGCAGTTCCACCTGGTCGGCACGGACGCCGAGATCGCGCAGCGGGCGCTGCGGCCCTGGTGGAACGCCGCCGGGGCGCTGACCCTGATGGAGGTGGACCACAAGAAGGAACTGCAGCTGGGCGGTGACCATGGCCCGGCGAATTTCTGGCTGCTGGACCGCACCGCCAACGGCGAATCCGGCCGCGGGATCGACCGCGAGGTGCGGGCCAGGGTGAACGCCCTGCGGGACTCGGCCCAGGCCGCCTTCGGCAAGGCCTACACCGTCCCCGGCTACAACAAGCTGCGCTACAACGACGCCGCGCCCATCACGGTGGCGAAGGTGACGCCGAAGGGCACGCCCTCGGCCGGTCCCTTCACCTGGGAACTCGGGCCGGTCGGCCAGGCCGAGCCGATCAAGAGCCTGGAGCCGCTGCCGCAATCCGAGATCGAGAAGCTCGGCGGCAAGGCCGGCCAGCTCTCGCTCTTCACCAACCGCCTCGGCGGCAGCCAGCTCTCGCTGCCCTACGACAAGGCGAAGGGTGCGGTGACGCAGCTGGACGCGCTGAGCCTCGCGGGCTTCCAGGCGACGTCGCTGACCTACGCCTCGCCTGGCGGCGGGGAGTTCAAGGGCAGGATCCTGCCGCGGAAGGGCTCGGCGGTGACGCCGAAGGAGCTGACCATCCCGGTCGCGCCCATGCCCGGCCTGCGCAACGCCGCCGTGCTCGACACCAAGCGCATCCCGGCGATCCAGACCGAGGTGCCGGGCGCCAGCCCCTTCACGCTGACGACCATCGAATTCCGCGCCGCCGCGCTCTATGCCCGCGGCGAGATCAAGCCGACCCTGCCGCTGCTGGCCAACACCATGCTGGCGGCCGAATTCGACGGTGGCGAGCTGCGGCTGGAGGCGGAGCTTTCGCCCGGGGAGCTCTCCATCCCCGGCCCGGTGCGGATCACCAATTCCAGCCTGGCCATCATCGCCGGCACCGATGGCATCGGCGCTCGCGGCAGCCTGGCGCTCGAGATCGACCGGGTCGGCCGCGGCGTGCTGGAGGCGAGCGCGGGCACGGTCGGCGTCGCGCTGTCCGGCAGCTTCGAATTCGACACCAGCCTGTTCAGCCAGGCCAGCTTGAAGGCCTGGTACAAGGCCGGCGAATTCGGTGCCGATGGCACGCTGTCGATCGCCGAAGGCAAGATCAAGGGCATCAAGGCCGCGACCATCAAGGCGCATTACGACAAGGACCGGCTCTCGGCCGAAGGCGAGGTCACGCCGAGCATCCCCGCGGTGAAGGACGGCAAGCTCAAGGTCGAGCACGCGGCGGAGACCGGCCTGTCCATCGCCGGCGACCTCACGCTCGGCACCATCCCCGGCTTCTCCGGCGGCACGCTGAAGGCGGCGCTGGCGCAGAAGGGCGAGGCCTGGTCGGTGAAGGCGGCCGGCAGCCTCACCCCCGCCATTCCCGGCATCGCCGGGGAGGTGGCGGCGCAGTACGAGGATGGCGGCTTCCTCGCCCGAGGGACCCTGGGCTTCGCCAAGGGCATGCTCAGCGGCACCGCCACCATCGGCGCCAGCAACCAGGCGGTGGGGCCGGACGGCGTGCCCGCCGGCCCGCCGACGGATCGGCTGACGCTGTTCGGCGGCGGGTCCGCCACCTTGCGCCTCGCCCCCTGGCTGCAGGCGACGGCGGGGCTCACCTTCCACCCGGACGGCCAGGTGGCGGTGGATGGCAGCATCGGCCTGCCCGCCGCCATCGACCTGTTCGAAGCGAAGCGGCTGGACAAGGACCTGTTCAAGATCGGGCTCGACATCCCGATCCTGGGCTTCGCCGTCGCCGGCCAGCGCGTCGGCATCTTCGCCAACATCACCGGCGGGGCGCAGGTGGGCGCCGGCATCGGGCCGGGGCAGCTGACCGACCTCTCGCTCTCGGTCCACTACAATCCGGCGCGGGAGGAGGAGACGGAGGTCAAGGGCACCGCCCACCTGACCGTGCCGGCGGATGCCGGGCTGCGCGTCTTCGTCCGCGCCGGCATCGGCGCCGGACTGCCGCTCATCAGCGTGCAGGGCGGGCTGGAGGCAGGCGGCAGGCTGGGGCTGGAGGGCGCGCTGAGGGCCGGCGTCGACATCGACTGGCGGCCCGGCAAGGGGCTGGCGATCGAGGCGGCGGCGGAGCTCTTCGCCGAGCCGAAGCTGCGCTTCGACCTGTCCGGCTTCGCGCTGGTCGAGGCCGACCTCTTCGTCACCAGCATCGAGCTCTACAAGAAGACCTGGGCGCTGGCGGCGCTGGAGATGGGCAGCGGGCTGCGGCTCGGCGTCAAATTCCCGCTGCGCTACGAGGAAGGCAAGCCCTTCAGCTTGGCGCTGAGCGACGTGGAGTTCACCGTGCCGCAGATCGACCCGATGGCGACCATCGGCAAAGTCATCGACCAGGTGGTGTAGCGCCGGCGGCGCCCGGCCAGACCACGCGCGGTGGGGCTTGGCCCATGCCGGGTCATCGCGCGGTCCGCGCCGCCCGGATCGCCTGCCAGACCCGCCCCGGCGTCGCCGGGCCGTCGAAGGTGGTCACGCCCAGCGGCGCCAGCGCATCCTGGATGGCGTTGCCGATGGCCGGGACGATGCCGCCCATCGCCGCCTCCCCCGCGCCCTTCACCCCCAGCGGGTTGGTGGTGCAGCGCGTCGGACTGAACCCCACCGCGAAATCCGGCAGGTCGGCGGCGCGCGGCAGCGGGTAGTCGAGGAAGCTGGCGGCCAGCGGCTGGCCCGACTCCGGGTCATAGGCCGCATGCTCCAGCAGCGCCTGGCCGGCGCCCTGGGCGATGGCGCCATGCGCCTGCCCCGTCGCCACCATCGGGTTCACCAGCACGCCGTAATCCTCGACGGCCAGGTGGCGGACCAGCGCCGTCGTGCCGGTCTCCGGGTCCACCTCCACCTCCACCACATGCACGCCGTTGGGGTAGGTCAGGTGCTCCCGCGTCCAGCGGTGATAGCTGTCGAGCGGCGCGCCGGCCTCCCGCGCCAGCGCCGCCGCCTCCATCAGGCCGAGCGTGCGGTTGGTGCCGGGCGCGGCGAAGATCCCGTCCTCGAAGCGCGCCGCCGCCTCCGGCACAGCCAGATGCGCGGCGGCGACGGCGCGGCCGCGGGCGATGACGCCGTCCGCCGCGCGCCAGATCGCCGTGCCGCCCATATAGGTGGCGCGGGAACTGCCATGGCCGCCGCCGATCGGCACCAGGTCGGTGTCGCCATGATGCAGGCGGATCAGCGCCTCCGGCACGCCCAGGCGTTCGGCGAGGATCTGCGGGAAGGTGGTCTCGTGCCCCTGGCCGATGGTCTGGGTGCCGACCAGCAGGGCGATGCCGCCATCCGCCTCGAAGCGGATCTCTGCATTCTCCTCGGGCGAGCCGGCGGTGCCCTTCAGGTGCAGGGCGAAGCCCAGGCCGCGCAGCCGGCCGCGCGCCGCGCTTCCGGCCCGCCTTTCGGGGAAGCCGGGCAGGTCGGCCGCTTCCAGCGCGCGGTCCAGGCAGGCGCGGAAATCGCCGCTGTCCACGGTGAAGCCCAGCGCGTTGGTCATCGGCGTCGCCGCGACCAGGTTGCGCCGGCGGAGGTCCGCGCGGTCGAAGCCGCAGTCCCGCGCCGCCTGGTCGATCAGCCGTTCCAGCAGGTTCATCGCCTCGGCGAAGCCGGGGCAGCGGGTGACGCCGAGCGGCACCGTGTTCGTCAGCACCATGCGCGTCGTCAGCGCGACGACGGGGATGGCATAGGCGGTGCCCTGCAGGTGGACATACTGGCTGGTATGCACGCCGCCGGTGCCGCCGATGAGATAGGCGCCGAGATTGGCGTCGCTCTCGACCCGCAGCGCCAGGAAACGCCCTTCGGCGTCCAGCGCCAGCTCGGCCACCGCCGCATGGTCGCGGGCCTGGTGGTCGCTGAGGAAGAGCTCCGTCCGCGTGGCGATCCAGCGCACGGGCCGGCCGAGGCGGCGCGCCGCCCAGGGGATCAGCGCATATTCGGCATAGAGGAAATTCTTGGCGCCGAAGCCGCCGCCGACATCGGGCGCGACGAAGCGCATGGCATCGGGCGGCACGCCCAGCGCCCGTGCCGCCTGGTCGCGGTTGCCATGGACGTTCTGGCTGGAGAGATGGACCACGTAGCGCCCGACCGCGTCGTCCCAGGCGCCCAGCACGCCGCGCGGCTCCAGCGGGTTGCTGGCGATGCGGTGGTTGTGCAGGGCGATGCGGATGCGGTGCGCGGCGCGGGCGAAGGCGGCGTCCGCCGCCGCATGGTCGCCCCAGCGCCAGTCCATGCAGGTGTTGCGCGGCACGCCCGCCGCGATCTGCGGCGCGTCCGGCGCGCGGGCCGCCGCGGCGGTGGTGACGGCGGGCAACGCGGCATAGTCCACGGCGATCAGCTCGGCCGCGTCCAGCGCCTGGGCGCGGGTCTCGGCCACCACCAGCGCCACCGGCTCCCCCACATGCCGCACCCGGCCTTCCGCCAGCAGGGGCTGGGGCAGGAAGGCGAAGGCCTCGCCGGTCTGGGCATTGGCTGCGGCGGTCGGGTGCATGGGGCGGAGGCCGTCGGCGCGGGCCTCCGCGGCCGTGAGCACCGCCAGGACGCCGGGGGCGGCGCGCGCCGCTGCGGTGTCGATCCGCTCGATGACGGCATGGGCGTGCGGGGAGCGGAGCAGCACCGCCTCCGTCACGCCCGGCACCGCCAGGTCGTCGAGGTAGCGGCCCTGGCCGGTCAGGAAGCGCGCATCCTCCCGCCGCCGCGGCGTGCCGCCGATGCCGGACCTTGCCATATGCGCCCCTCCCCGTCCCAGGGGCGATGATCCCCGGCTCCGGCCGGGGCGGCAACCGTCAGCCGGCCCCGTCCTCCTCCTCGGCCATGGAGAGAAGCTCGGCGGTGCTCAGCAGCAGGACGCGACGGGCGTCAAGGATCTGCGGCGCCTGGTGCTGGATCGCGTCCCAGCGCGCCTCGACCGCGTCCAGCGCGGCGTCCAGCGTCTCGAACCGCTCCTCCTCCGGCGCCGGGCGACCGGCGCGCCAGCGCAGATAGACCGGGCCCTGGGCCGACATTCTCTCCCCCTCCCCCCTGGGTGACATGGGCGGGGCTTCCTTGCCGCAGGCCGCGGCCGGCGACAAGCCGGCCACGGCCTGCGGGGGCGGGGGGAGGTCGGGCGGCCGGCAACCCCGGATGCCGAAGGCGGCCGGGCATGCCGCGCGCTGGGTCGGCGTGGCGGCTGCGCGCCGATCAGGCGCAACCCGGCCTCCGCCGGAGGGCAGGCGTCAGGCCATGCCGCTGACATAAGCCTTCAGGCTTTCCACGTCGTGCTGGTGCAGCATGATCTTGTGCTTCACCAGGTCGCGGATGCTGACGATGCCGGTCAGCACCCCGTCGCGCGAGCAGACCGGCAGGTGGCGGAAATAGCCGCTGTCCATGATTTCCATGGCGGCATCCACCGTGGTCTCCGGCGTCACGGTCTGCACGTCCCGCGTCATCAGGTCGCGCGCCTGCATGTCGAGCGCCGAGGCGCCATGATGCGCGATGGCGCTGACCACGTCCCGCTCCGAGACGATGCCGACCAGCCGGCCGGAGGGTTCCCGTACCACCACGGCGCCGATGCGGCGGGAAGTGATGGTGTGCGCGATCTCGGCCACCGCCGTGTCCGGCCCGACCGAGATGACGTCCTGGCCCTTCTGCTTCAGCACGACGGCGATGGTCATGACCGCTCCTCCTTATTGTGGTCGGACGACCGACCGATTTGGGACGCGGCAGCGCTGACGCAATGTGCCGATACGGCGGCACCGCCCGGAACGGCGTTAAATCTTCTTCATACGTTCAGTGAATACGCGTCAACGTCAGTAAAGCCGGTAATAGCCGCAAGCAGATGCTGCCCGCACTGTCAGTTCAGGCTGACAGATGTGTCATGTTTTCTGGAAACGATCATCGGCCCGGCCGCCATCCGGCCCCGTCATCGCCGCACCGGTCCAAGGCGGGCCGGACCTCGCGGCGCATCCTCCGGCCGCGGGCAAGGCGCCCGGCAGGCGCCGGGACCGAACGCGCCACCCTGCCGGCAGGCCCGGGGGCCGTGCAGCCCCGCGCCTTCGCATGGATGCACGGCCCGCCCTAAGCTCCCGGGCAGGAGGACACGCCGCATGGATCTTGGCCCGATCGCGCAGCCGCCGGCCCCGCCCGCCGGGGCGGATGCCGTGCCAGACAGCCATGGCCTCAACCTCTGGCGCGCCGATCCCTGGCTGGCGCCGCTGCTTGGCCTCTATCTCCCGGCCGACCTGCTGGCGCATCTGGCGCCGCATCTGGACCGCATGGGCGCCCTCGCCGGCGGCAGGCTGGACACCCTGGCCGGCACAGCCGACCGCGCCCCGCCGGTGCTGCGGCACCGCACCCGCCGGGGCGATGACGTGCAGGCCGTGGAGTACCACCCGGCCTACTGCGAGATGGAGCGGATCGCCTTCGCCGAGTACGGCTTGGCCGCCATGTCGCATCGCGGCGGCGTGCTGGGCTGGCCGGCGCCCATGCCGCCGGCGGCGAAATACGCGCTGACCTACCTGTTCGTGCAGGCGGAATTCGGCCTGTGCTGCCCGCTGTCCATGACCGACGCCCTGGCCCGCACCCTGCGCCGCTTCGGCGGCCCGGACCTGGTCGCGCGCTACCTGCCGGCGCTGACCGCCACCGACCTGGACGCGCTGCGCCAGGGCGCGATGTTCATGACCGAACAGGGCGCGGGATCCGACATCGCCGCCACCGCGGTGCTGGCCGGGGAGGCACCGGACGGCACCTGGCGCCTGACCGGCGACAAGTGGTTCTGCAGCAACCCGGATGCCGGCATGGCCCTGGTGCTGGCGCGCCGGCAGGGCGGCCCGGCGGGGCTGCGCGGCGTCTCGCTCTTCCTACTGCCGCGGGACCTGCCGGACGGCACACGCAACGCCTACCGGATCGTGCGGCTGAAGGACAAGCTGGGCAGCCGCGGCATGGCGAGCGGCGAGGTGCGGCTGGAAGGCGCGACGGCCTTCCTGGTCGGCGCGCCCGAGGCCGGGTTCCGGCAGATGGCGGACATGGTCAACGCTTCCCGCCTCTCCAACGGCATGCGCGCCGCCGGCCTGATGCGGCGCGCGGTGACGGAGGCGATGCACGTCGCCCGCCACCGCATCGCCTTCGGCCGGCGCCTCGTGGACATGCCGCTGATGCGCCGGCAGCTCCTCAAGCTCGCCCTGCCGATGGAGCAGGCGCGCAGCATGGTCTTCCAGGCGGCGGAGGCACTCCGCCGGAGCGATGCCGGCGAGGACGGCGCCCATGCCCTGTTGCGCATCCTGACGCCGCTGCTGAAATTCCGCGCCTGCCGCGACGCCCGCAAGGTCACCGGCGACGCCATGGAGGTGCGCGGCGGCTGCGGCTACATCGAGGAATGGCCCGACCCGCGCCTGCTGCGCGACGCGCATCTCGGCAGCATCTGGGAAGGCACGAGCAACATCGTCGCGCTCGACGTGCTGCGGGCGGCGCAGCGGGAACGGTCGCTGCCCGTGCTGCGGGCGCATGTCGCCGGGCTGCTGGGCAATGCCGGGGCGCTGCCCGGCGCGCTGCCGCTGTTCGACCGCGCCGCGGCACTGGCGGAGCGGGCGCAGGAGAACCCGGCGCTGGCACGGCAGGCGGCGAGCGCGCTGTACCACCTGACCAGCGCCGCCGCGATGGCGTGGGAGGCGCAGAGACTCGATGACCCTGCGCGGCTGGCACTCGCCAAGCTGGTGCTGACGCATCGGGTGCTGCCGAAGGACCCGCTGGCCGATGATGACAAGGCCGTGCCGGACGATCTGCTCGACCGACTCCTCGCGCAGTAAGAATGCGGGAGGAGGTATCCTCCCGCACCCTCCTCTATTTCTGTGAGTCTGCATGCTGATCAGGCTCGTGCTCCAGACCGGCGTCCTCCTCCTCCTGCTCGGCCTGGCGCTGTTCGGCGGGGCCGGCACCAGCCGATGGCCGGCGGGCTGGGCGCTGCTGGGGCTGTTCGGCACGGGCAGCCTCATGGCCGGCGTGTTCCTGCTGCGGCACGACCCGGCGCTGCTGCGCGAACGCATGACCCTGCCCATGCATGCCGAGCAGCCGCGGCGGGACAAGCTGCTGCTGCTCGGCATCGGCCTGCTCTGGTTCGCCTGGCTGGCCGGCATGGGGGCGGCGCATCGCCCCGCCTGGCCGCTGCCGCTGCACCTGCTCGGCGCCGCGCTCTTCGTGGCCGCCTATGCCGTCATCGCCTGGACCTTCGCCGCCAACAGCTTCGCCTCCCCGGCCGTGCGGGTGCAGAGCGGCCGCGGCCACCGCGTGGTCGACACCGGCCCCTATGCCTGGGTGCGCCACCCGATGTATGGCGGCGCGCTGCTGCTGTTCCTCGCGCTGCCGCTGGTGCTGGGCAGCCCGGCCGGGCTGCTCGGCGTGCCGGTCCTCGCCGCGCTGCTGGCGCTGCGCACAGGGTGGGAGGAAGCGGCGCTGCGCACCGGCCTGCCCGGCTACGCCGCCTATGCCGCCCGGGTCCGCCACCGCTTCCTGCCGGGACTGTGGTGACCCGCCCGCCTTGACCCCCGCGCCGCGCCGGCCCCAGGCTGCCGGCAAAACGGGAGGGTCCGAGGATGGCGGAACGCCGCATCGGCATCATCATGAACGGCGTCACCGGCAGGATGGGCACCAACCAGCACCTGGTGCGCTCCATCGCCGCCATCCGCGCCGATGGCGGCGTGCGGCTGGCCAATGGCGACCGCGTCATGCCCGACCCCGTCCTGGTCGGCCGCAGCCGCGAGAGGCTGGAGGCGCTGGCCCGCGCCCATGGCATCGCCCGCGTCAGCACGGATCTCGACGCCTGCCTGGCCGACCCGAAGGACGGGCTGTTCTTCGACGCCGCCACCACCCAGCTCCGCGCCGGGCTGATCCGCAGCGCCATCGCCGCCGGCAAGCACATCTATGTCGAGAAGCCCACCGCCGACCGGCTGGAGGATGCGCTCGACGTCGCGCGGCGGGCGAAGGCTGCCGGCATCAAGCACGGCGTGGTGCAGGACAAGCTGTTCCTGCCCGGCCTGCGCAAGCTGAAGATGGTGATCGACAGCGGCTTCCTCGGCCGCATCTGCAGCGTGAAGGGCGAGTTCGGCTACTGGGTGTTCGAGGGCGATCTGCAGCCGGCCCAGCGCCCCTCCTGGAACTACAAGGCCGCCGAGGGCGGCGGCATCATCCTCGATATGCTCTGCCACTGGCGCTACGTGCTGGACAACCTGTTCGGAGAGGTGGAGGCGGTCTCCTGCCTCGGCGCCACCCATATCCCGCAGCGGATCGGCGAGGATGGCAGGCCCTACGCGGCCGATGTGGACGATGCCGCCTATGCCACCTTCCAGCTCCGCGGCGGCGTCGTCGCCCACATCAACTCCTCCTGGGTCACGCGCGTCCGCCGCGACGACCTGGCCACCTTCCAGGTGGACGGCACGCATGGCTCGGCGGTGGCCGGGCTGCAGCGATGCTGGACGCAAAGCCGGGTGAACACGCCGAAGCCGGTCTGGAACCCCGACATCCCGCAGCCGATCGACTTCTTCGCCGGCTGGCAGGAAGTGCCTGCCACGCAGGACTACCCGAACGGCTTCCGCGCGCAATGGGAGATGTTCCTGCGCCACCTGGCGGGGGAGGTGGAGACCTTCCCCTGGGACCTGATGGCCGGCGCCCGCGGCGTGCAACTCGCCGAGGCCGGGCTGCGAAGCTGGCGCGAGCGGCGCTGGATCGACCTGGAGCCACTCGAAGCATAAGCCCGGGGGAAGGTATTCCCCCGGACCCCCATCTATTTCCATGAGTCTGGCGCGCGCCGCGCGGCGAATGCGAGACTCACGGAAAAAGGGGGGTGCGGGGGTTCTCCCCCGCCCTTTCTTTCTTCTCTGCGTGGAGACGCGAGCATGCCGACCATCACCCTGCCCGGCGCGGACGGCCTCGCGCCCTTCACCCTCAGCCCGCCGCGCGACTTCCCGAAGGCGGTGCCGCCCTTCCCGCGCATCGCCCTCGCCGCTGCGCATGTCGTCGCCGACCCGCGGGCGGAGCAGGACCCGTGGCTGGACGCCAAGCTCGACTGGGACCGCACCATCGCCTTCCGCCGGCATCTCTGGTCGCTCGGCCTCGGCGTGGCGGAGGCGATGGACACGGCGCAGCGCGGCATGGGCCTCGACTGGGCGGCGGCGCTCGACCTCATCCGCCGCAGCCTGGATGCGATGCGGGACGTGCCCGGCGCGGTGATGGCCAGCGGCGCCGGCACCGACCACCTCGCCCCCGGCCCGGACGTCAGGGTGGACGATGTCATCCGCGCCTATGAGGAGCAGTGCGAGGCCATCGAGAGGCTCGGCGGCCGGCTGATCCTCATGGCCTCCCGCGCGCTGGCCAAGGCGGCGCGCGGCCCGGCCGACTACGAGCGGGTCTATGCCCGCATCCTGAGCCAGGTGCGGGAGCCGGTGATCATCCACTGGCTGGGCGAGATGTTCGACCCCGCCCTCGACGGCTACTGGGGCCATGCCGAGCACTACACGGCCATGGAGACCGCGCTCTCGGTCATCCAGGCCAACGCCGCCAAGGTGGACGGCGTGAAGATCAGCCTGCTCGACAAGGAGAAGGAAATCACCATGCGGCGCCGCCTGCCGGCCGGCGTGCGCATGTACACCGGCGACGACTTCAACTACCCCGAGCTGATCGCCGGCGACGGCCAGGGCTATTCCGACGCCCTGCTCGGCATCTTCGACCCGATCGCGCCCGCGGTGGGCGGGGCGCTGGCGCGGCTTGCGCAGAACGACCTGGCCGGCTTCCACGCCATCCTGGCGCCGACCGTGCCGCTGTCCCGCCATGTCTTCCGCGCGCCGACGCGCTTCTACAAGACGGGCGTCGTCTTCCTCGCCTGGCTGAACGGCCACCAGGACCATTTCACCATGGTCGGCGGCCAGCAATCGGCCCGCAGCATCGGGCATTTCGCCGAGCTGTTCCGCCTGGCCGATGCCGCCGGCCTGCTGCGCGACCCGGACTTGGCCGCCGCCCGCATGCGCACGCTGCTGGCCCTGCACGGGGTGGGCTGAAGCGTGCCGAAGCCCGGACCCCTCTCCCTCAACACCGTCACGGTGAAGGAACGCTGGGGCCTGGCCGAGTGCATCGAGGGCTGCGCCCGCCATGGCATCCCCGGCATCTCGCCCTGGCGGGACGTGCTGCAGGCCATGGGCGTGGCGAAAGCGGCGCGGCGCATCCGCGAGGCGGGGCTGATGGTGACCGGCCTCTGCCGCGGCGGCATGTTCCCCGCCGCCGACGCCGCCGGCCGCCGCCGCGCCATCGACGACAACCGCCGCGCCATCGCCGAGGCCGCCGAGCTGGGTTCCGCCTGCCTGGTCATGGTCTGCGGCGGGCTGCCGCCGGGGTCGAAGGACCTGCCAGGCGCGCGGGCGATGGTGCGGGACGGGCTGCACGAGATCCTGGGGGAGGCGCGCGCCGCCGGCGTGACCCTGGCGCTGGAGCCGCTGCATCCCATGACCTGCGCCGACCGCAGCGTGCTCAGCTCGCTGGCCCAGGCGCTCGACCTCTGCGACGACCTGGGCGCCGGCACCGGCGTGGCGCTCGACGTATACCATGTCTGGTGGGACCCGGATCTGGACCGGCAGGTGGCGCGGGCCCAGGGGCGGATCGCCGCCTTCCATGCCTGCGACTGGCTGGTGCCGACCACCGACACGGTGTTCGACCGCGGCATGATGGGCGATGGCTGCATCGACATCCCGCGCATCCGCGCCATGGCGGAAGCCGCGGGCTACACGGGCTTCATCGAGGTGGAGATCCTCTCGAAGCGCTGGTGGCGGGAGGATCCGGACGAGGTGCTGGACCTGATGAAGCGGCGCCACGCGACGGCCTGCTGAGGCGGGCTGCCGGAGGTCGCCAGCGAGCCCGTGGCTTCCAGGGGCCCTTCGGCCTTTGGCGGGGCGGCGGCACTGCCGCCACCGCCCGAGAGGAGCAGGGCCCCTCCCCGCACCGCTGCGGCCTATCGGCGCGCCGTCATCTCCTCCAGCACCGGCAGCAGATGCGGCTTCAGCCCGGGCCAATTCTCGCTCATCGGGAAATGGCCAAGGCCCGGCATGATCACCGCCTTCGCGCCCGGGATGGCCGCCGCCGTCGCCCGCGTGTCCTCCGGCCGGCAGGAATAGTCGAACTCGCCGGTCAGCAGCGCCACCGGGCAGCGCGCGGTGTCGATGCGGGCGAGTTTGCCGCGCAGGTCGCCTTCCTCGGCGTAGAAATGCAGGTCGCCGCGGAACACGCCCGGGCCGCCCTGCATGTAGTGCCACAGCGTCTCCCATTTTTCCGGGTCGGGCGCCGAGGGGCCGATCAGGCCCGAGACCATGGCGCCACAGACCTCCCCGCCATGGATGCGCGGGTGGTGCAGGACGGAGAGGTCGTAGTAGCTGCCGGTGAAGGCGCTGCCCTGCAGGCCGATGACGCCGCGCAGCGCATTCGGGTGTTCCGCCGCCAGGTCCAGCACGATGCGGCCGCCGATGGAGCAGCCCATGACGATGGGTTTCTCCAGCCGCAGCGCCCGCGCCACCGCCATCACCAGGCCGGTATAGCCGGCCGTGGTCAGCCGGTACTCCTCCCGCTCCCATCCCGCGGGCGGGGAGGACTTGCCGTGCCAGGGCATGTCGAAGGCGATGCAGCGGAAGCGGCGGGTGATGTCGGCGTCGTTCAGCAGGTCCCGCCATTGCCGCCCGTCGCTGCCGGCGGTGTGCAGCAGCAGCAGCGGCGTGCCCTCCCCGGCCTCCTCGACATAGACACGGTGCGGCCGTCCCTCGATGTCCATGCGCAGGTAGCGGCCGGAGATCGGCTCGAAAGCAGGCTCGCCCCGGGGCGAAGGCGCGGGGTCCGGCTTCGGCGGCGCGGCTTGGCGCAGCAGCGCCAGCGCGCCCTTGAACCAGGCGAGATGGGCGAAGAACACCGCGGTGTCGCCCTCGATCCGCAGTGCGCCCTGGCGGCGCAGCGCCAGCAGGTCGTTCCAGCCGGCGACCGGCGCCGGCGCCAGGAAGCGCGCCATGCCCTCCGCCGTGATGCGCAAGGCGAGCGTGAAGGCGGGCAGCACGAAGGGCCCGGGCCGCAATTCCAGCACCTGGCCGCGGCGGATGCAGGCGAGCCAGGCTTTCTCGCCCACCTCCATCAGCACATCGGCATCCAGGTGGCGGCCGCGGCGTGCCAGGGCCGCATCCTCCGCAACGCGCGCCGGCCATGCGGTCATTGCCTGGTCCATGGGCGATCCCTCCCCTTCCGTCCTTTGGCTGGCAGGCTATCGCCGGCGGATGTGTCGGTCACGCCGCTTGCCGCCGGCGGCAAGCGGCCGGTAGCCTGCCCGTTGCGGCAACGACCGCCGGGAGGACCAAGGATGACCCAGGACGCACCGCGCCGGCCCGGCCGGCGCCAGGCCATGGCGCTCGGCGCCGGGCTGCTGACCGCCGGCGCCCTGCCGGCCCGCGCCATCCCTGCCGCGGATGTCCAGCCGCCGCGCTACGCCCTGGAACGCGGCGCCCGGCTGCGGGTGCTGCGGCCGGCCAAGTTCATCGACCCGGACGAGGCCATCTTCAACGAGAACACGAAGCGCTTCACCGACCGCACGGGCATCGAGGTGCGGGTGGATTACGTGAACTGGCCGGACATGCCGGTGCAGGTCGCCGTCGCCTACAACACCGGCCAGGGTGCCGACGTCGTCATCGGCTTCGGCGCCGACCCGCATCTCTATGCCGACAAGGTCGCGGACATGACCGACCTCGCCGAATATCTCGGCGCGAAATACGGCGGCTGGTTCGACCTGGCGCAGGTCTATGGGAAGAAGTTCCGGACGAACCAATGGCTCGGCCTGCCGATGGGCGGCACCACCAGCCCGGTGGTCTATCGCCGGTCCTGGGTGAAGGAAGCGGGGTTCGACCGCATCCCGAACGACCTCGGGCAGTTCCTCGAGCTCTGCCGCGGGCTGAAGCGCATCGGCCGGCCCTGCGGCTTCGCGCTGTCCCATGCGCCGGGCGATGCGCCGGCCTATGCCAATTGGCTTCTCTGGTCGCATGGCGCGTCCCTGACCGACGAGGAAGGGAAGGTCACGCTGGACACGCCGCAGACCGCCCGCGCGCTGGATTATGCACGGGCGATGCAGGAGACGATGGTGGCCGGCACCATGTCCTGGAACGGTGCCTCCAACAATCGCGCCTTCGTGGCGGGGGAGATCGGGCTGACGCAGAACGGCGTCTCCATCTACTACTCCGCCAAGACCAGCAGCGACCCGGCGCAGAATGCGGTGGCGGCGGATACCGAGCATGCCGAGATGCCCTATGGCGCCGCCACCAAGGCGCCGGAGACGGCGCTGACCCTGAACGCCATGGTGCCGCGCTACACCCGCGTGCCGAATGCGGCGAAAGAGTATCTCCGCTTCATGATGGAGGCGGAGCAGTACGACCGCTGGCTGACCGGCTGCCTCGGCTACTGGTCGCAGCCGCTGAAATCCTATGCAGAAAGCGCGGTCTGGTCCTCCGACCCCAAGCTGGCGGTGTACAAGGACGCCATGGATACGCCCTTCTACGAAGGGTATCGTGGCCCGATCTCGGCTGCGGCCGGCGCGGTGCTGGAGAATTGGGTCGTGGTGGACATGTTCGCCCGCGTCGCCACCGGGCAGCAGCGCCCAGCGGACAGCATGCGGGAAGCGCAGCGCGCGGCCCAGCGTTGGTACAGGGGCTAGCCGTCCGATCGCCCGAGGCGCGGCCGAGGGCGTGAACCGGCCGGCCGGATGCATCACGGGAGGAATGGCCATGCTGACTGAAGCCCAGAAGGCGGAATACGACCGCATCGGCGCGATTGTGGTACCGGACGTGCTGAGCGCGGCCGAGGTCGCCGAATTGCGCGCCGTGACCGACGGCTTTGTCGACCGCGCCCGGCAGGTGACCACGCATGACGCGGTCTACGACCTGGAGGACAGCCACAGCCCGGCACAGCCACGCGTCCGCCGCATCAAGGCGCCGCACCTGCACCATGACGCCTATGGGAAGCTGGTCCGCCACCCCGGCATCGTCGCGGTGCTGCAGTCGCTCTGGGGCCCCGACATCCGCTTCGACACGGCGAAGCTGAACCTGAAATCCGCCGGCTTCGGCGCCGCGGTGGAATGGCACCAGGACTGGGCCTTCTACCCGCACACCAATGACGACCTGGCGGCCGTCGGCGTCATGATGGACGACATGGAGCTGGAAAACGGCCCGCTTCTCATCATCCCCGGCAGCCACAGGGAACCCATGGTCTACGACCACCATGGGGAGGATGGCCGGTTCTGCGGCGCCATGGACCCCGGCAAGCGGGAGGTGGACTACACGCAGGCGGTGCCGCTGACCGGGAAGGCCGGCTCCATCACGGTGCACCATGTGCGGGCGGTGCATGGTTCGGCGCCCAATACCTCCAACCGCGACCGGCGTCTGCTACTGTTCCAATTCCGCGCCGCCGATGCCTGGCCGCTGCTCGGCTTCCCCGAGGGGATCGAGGCCTTCGACCGGCTGATGGTCGCCGGCACGCCGGGACTGAGCCCGCGCCTGGCGGATGTGCCGGTGCGCCTGCCGCTGCCGCCGGCGGAAAAGCAGGGCTCGATCTACGAGAACCAGAAGGGCTTGAAGAACCGCTTCTTCGCCGCGGCGGCAGAGTAGGTGGCCAGGGTTTAACCCGCAGGGGCGGAACGAGGACTTTCGCGCGGGCGTTTCCCACCCATGCGCGAGCCCTCCGTCTTCGCCCGCATCGCCCAAGGGGCCTCCTGCCAAGCAGGACGGTCCTGGGCCTTCGTCGCCGCGGCAACGGTGGTGCTGGTCTGGGCCGCCACCGGGCCGGTCTTCGGCTTCTCGGATACCTGGCAGCTGGTGATCAATACCGGCACGACCATCATCACCTTCCTGATGGTCTTCCTGATCCAGCATGCCCAGAACCGCGACACCCAGGCGATTCATGCCAAGCTGGACGAGCTGATCCGCGCCACCCAGGGCGCCCACAACCGGCTGATCGCGCTGGAGGACCAGAGCGAGGAGGAGCTGGCCCGGACGCGGGAGGAGCTGCGCCGGGTCGCGGAGGCCAGCCAGGCGGTGGTCCGGGAAGCCCTGCCCCTGGCGGGCGCGCGGCGATAGGGCCTTCCCGGCCCCCTGACCAGAACCGCCGCAGGCGCTACATTGCGGGCAGACAGGAGATGCCCGTGGTCGCCATCACCTCGCCCGCCTTCAAGGAGAATGCCGCCCGCGCCCTGGCCGATCCCGGCCTGCAGAAGGCGCTGGGCACCGCCAAGGGCGCCTTCCTGCAGCGCCGCGCCCAGGCGGTGGCGAACCTGCCGGAATTCGAGCAGCTGCGGAACATCGGCCGGGACATCAAGAACCACACCCTGGCCAACCTGGATTTCTACCTGGAAGCCTATGCCGCGAAGGTGGAGGCGGCCGGCGGCACGGTGCACTGGTGCAGCACCGCCGACGATGCCCGCGCCACGGTGCTGGAGATCTGCCGCAAGGCCGGCGCCCGCACCGTCACCAAGGGCAAGTCGATGATCTCCGAGGAACTCGGGATCAACGCGCATCTGGAAGCCAACGGCATCCGCCCGGTCGAGACCGACCTCGGCGAATACATCCTCCAGCTCCGGCAGGAGCATCCCAGCCACATCATCGCCCCCGCCTTCCACCTGAACCGCGAGGACTGGGAGGCGGATTTCCGCCGCCTGCATACCGACCTGCCGGCCGACCGCGTCTTCGCCGAGCGCCGCGATATCCTGGCCGAGGCGCGGACCAAGCTGCGCGAGCAGTTCCTGCAGGCCGATGTCGGCATCACCGGCGCCAATTTCCTGATCGCGGAGACGGGCAGCAGCGTCATCGTCACCAACGAAGGCAATGGCGACCTGACCCAGACCCTGCCGCGGGTCCATATCGCGCTGGCCAGCATCGAGAAGGTGGTCCCAACGCTGGAGGACGCGACCAACATGCTGCGCCTGCTGGCGCGCAGCGCCACCGGCCAGGATTTCTCGGTCTACACCACCTTCTCCACCGGCGCCCGCCGCCCCGGCGACCTGGACGGGCCAGGGGAATACCATGTGGTGCTGGTGGACAATGGCCGGTCCAACATGATCGGGACCGAGTTCCAGGAGATGCTGCGCTGCATCCGCTGCGCCGCCTGCATGAACCACTGCCCGGTCTATGGCGCGGTCGGCGGCCATGCCTATGGCTGGGTCTATCCGGGCCCGATGGGCAGCGTCCTCACGCCCTCCCTCGTCGGGATCGACAAGACGGGCATGCTGCCCAACGCCTCCACCTTCTGCGGCAAGTGCGAGAGCGTCTGCCCGGTGAAGATCCCGCTGCCCAAGCTGATGCGCCATTGGCGGGAGAGGGAGTTCGAGCGGCACCTGACCCCCGCGGCCCAGCGCAGCAACCTGGGCCTCTGGGCCTGGTTCGCCCGGCGGCCGCGCGCTTATCGCCTCGCCACGCGGGCGGCCATCGGCGTGCTCGGGCTGCTCGGGCGCGGCAAGGGCGCCTTCCGGTCGCTGCCCCTGGCCGGCGGCTGGACCCGGGGGCGGGACCTGCCGGCTCCGGAACCGGGCGGCACCTTCATGGCGCGCTACGCCAGGCAGCGGCGATAGCGCGGCGACCGGCCGTGACGCCGGGCCGCGGGCGGCGTGGCCCGGGGGGCGTTCCATCCGCGGCCGCCGCCGGCCGCTTCCCGTGCCGCCCCGGACGGGCTAGCACCCGCCCATGACGAAAGAGGCCATCCTCGGCGCCATCCGGCGCGGGCTGAAGCGCGGGCCGCTGCCGGCGGACCAGCAGGCGATGCTGGGCGGCCGCCTCGCCGCCCATCCCCGCCACCTGATCCCGGCCCGGTCGCGCCTGCCGCGGCCCGACCAGGTCGCGCTGTTCATCCGCAACGTCGAGAAGGAGTTCGGCACCGTCGCCCGCGTGCCGGACCTGGCCGGGGTGCCGCCCGCGCTGGCCGACTACCTGGCAGGGCAGAACCTGCCGCCGCGCCTGGCCATGGCGCCGCATCCGGAATTCGACGCGATCCCCTGGTCCGACCGCCCGCTGCTGGAGATCGAGCGCCGCCGCGCCCAGGCCACCGACCAGGTCAGCCTGCAGCATGGCTGGGCCGGCATCGCGGAGACCGGGACGCTCATGCTGCCGTCCTCCCCCCACCTCCCGACCACCCTGAACCTGCTGGCGGAGACCGAGGTGGTGGTGCTGCGCGCCAGCGCCATCGTCGGCGCCTATGAGGAGGCCTGGGACCGGCTGCGGGCCGAAAGCCACGATGCCGTGTCGGGCGGCTTCATGCCGCGCAACATCATGTTCGTCACCGGCCCGTCCCGCAGCGCCGATATCGAGCAGACGCTGGAACTCGGCGCGCATGGCCCCCGGCGGCTGCACATCATCCTGGTGGACGACGATCCGGCCGCCCTGCCGATGGGCGATGCGCAGGCGCCGCCGCGCGTCGCCGAGCCGGGCGGCCTCGCCCCGCCCGGCGACTGACGACCGATGCCGGCGCGGCGCCCGACCAGCGGCGGGGACGCCGCCCCGCCCCC
>NZ_SMOA01000091.1 GCF_004353985.1 Paracraurococcus ruber
TGTGGCGGCTTCGCACGCCGGAGAGGGTCTTGGTCGCCGGCGAAGACATTCGCGCCCGTAGCTCAGCTGGATAGAGCACGCGCCTTCTAAGCGTGGGGTCGCAGGTTCAAGTCCTGCCGGGCGCGCCATCCTTGCCGGGGTCCCGTGCCGGGCCGCGGCCATGCCGCCGGGGCGCCCGGCCTGCCGGTGCCGCGCGCAACGCGGCGCGGCCGGTGCCGGCCGGGCCCGACCGGGGCCGATCAATTTTCCGGTCACGCCGGGCTGGCACCCACGGATACCGGCCACGGCCGGGCACACTGCACGACCAGGATGACCACAGACCTCGCCAGCGACGATCCCGCGCCTGCTCCCCGGCTGCGGCCCATGCTGCTCCTCCTGCTCGGGCTGCTCGGCCTGCTGTGGGGCGGCACGGCGCTGCTGCTGCGGCAGACCCGGGCCGCGGCGGTCGAGGCGGCGTTGGCGACCGCCGAGGCCGAGGCGGCGACCGCCGCCGAGACGGTGCTGCGCGCCTTCGAGGCGGTGGAGTCGCTGCATGACCTGGTGCAGATGCGCCAGGCCATGCTGCGCGGCGGCGACGCCGCTGGCGCCACGGCGGTGGAGGCGCATCTGGCCGGCATCGCCGAGCGGCAGCGCTTCGGCGTCGTGCGGGTCGGCGTCATCGGGCCGGACGGGATGCTCCGCTGGTCCACCGGCCCCGCCGGGGCACAGGGCGCCGTGGCCGAGGGCCCGCCGCCCGACTGGCCCTCCATCCGCGCCCGCGCCGATTCCGGTGCGCCGGGGCTGGCGATCAGCCGGCCGACGCGGCTGACCGCCGGCGGCGACTGGAGCCTGCAGGCGGCCCGGCCGCTGCGTTCGGCGGAGGGGCGCTTCGACGGCCTCGCCGTCGTCACGCTCGACCCGGTCGCCCTCTCCGCCCAGCTGCAGGCGCATCTGCAGGAGGATGAGGAGGAGCAGGGCCGCGTCGTCGTGGTCCGGCATACCGAGGACGGCGCCATCGTGCTGCGCGGCCGCAGCGCCGCCGACGCGCTGTCGCGCCGCGCCAATCCCTACCATGCCGTGCTGGCCGCGGCGCGGGACGCCCCGGTGGGCAGCCTTGCCTATGTCAGCCGCCGCACCGGCCGGCCGCGGCTGGTCGGGTATCGCGTGCTGCCCGGCCTGCCGCTGCTGGCCTCCGTCGTCCTGGACGAGGAGCGGGAGCTGGCCGGCTGGCGCGACCAGCGCCTGGCCATCCTGGCCGGCGCCGCCGCGCTCTCCCTCCTGCTCGTCACGCTGCTGACCCTGCAGCAGGCCTGGCGGCGCAGCCGCCTGGCGCAGCAACGGCAGGCGCGGCAGCGCATCCTGGCCGCGGAGACGCTGGCGCGGCAGCGCGCCGAGATCCTGGCGGTGATCGCGCATGAGATCCGCACGCCGCTGACCGGCCTGCTGGGCTTCGGCGAGATGCTGGCCGAGGCCGACATCCCGGCCGAGCAGCGCGGCCATGCCGCCCTGGTGGTGGAGACCGGGCGGATGCTGCTGGCGGTGGTGAACGACACGCTCGACCTCGCCCGCATCGAGGCCGGCCGGATCAGCATCGAGGCGCAGCCCTTCGAGCCCGCAACCCTGCTGCGGCAATGCCTGGCGCTGAGCGAGGCGCCGGCCGCGGCGAAGGGGCTGCGCCTGCTGCTCGACCTCGACCCGGCCCTGCCGCCCTGGCTGTCCGGCGACGTCACCCGCATCCGCCAGGTGCTCGGCAACCTGCTGTCCAACGCCGTCAAGTTCACCGAACGCGGCGGCGTCACCCTGCGCGCCCGGGTGCAGGACGCGCCGCGGCCCGGCCTGGTCGGCCTGCGGCTGGAGGTGCAGGACACCGGCATCGGCATCCCCATCGCCTCCCAGTCGCGGCTCTTCACCCTGTTCGAGCAGGCGGAGGGCGGGCGGCGCTTCGGCGGCACCGGCCTCGGCCTGGCGGTCAGCCGCCGGCTGATGAAGGCGATGGGCGGCCGCATCGGCGTGCGGTCGGAACCCGGGCTCGGCAGCATCTTCTGGGCCGACCTGGCGCTGCCTGTCGCCGCGGCGCCGGCGCCGGCCGAGCGCGGCGGGGCCGAGCCCGGGCCGCCGCTCGCCATCCTGGTCGTCGACGACGTCGCGGCCAACCGCGTGCTGATCAGCGCCTACCTGTCCGCCGCGGGTCATGCGGTGACGCTCGCCTCCGGCGGGGTGGAGGCGGTGGCGATCGCCGAGCGGCGGCGCTTCGACGCCATCGTGATGGATGTGAACATGCCGGGCATGGACGGGCTGGAGGCGACGCGGCGGCTGCGCGCCGGCAGCGGCCCCAATCTCCGCACGCCCATCCTCGCGCTCACGGCCGGGGCCACCAGCGACGACCGGCAGCGGACCCAGGCGGCGGGGATGAGCCTGCACCTGACCAAGCCGGTGGACCGGCTGATGCTGCTGCAGGTGCTGCGCCGCCTGGCCGTCCCGGTCAGCCCCGTATGACGCTGCGGATGGCGAAGGCGGACTGGATGCGGGCCACGCCGGGCATGCGCGACAGCGCATCCTTGTGGATGCGCTCGTAGTCCGCGGCGTCCCGCGCCTCGACCCGCAGGACATAGTCCGACAGCCCGGTCATCAGGTGGCATTCGCGCACCTCCGGGCAGCGCCGCACCGCCTCCTCGAAGCGGCGCATCGCCTCGTCGGTCTGGCGTTCCAGGGTGATCTGGACGATCACCACCACGCCTTCCCGCACGGCGCCGTCGCCGATGATGGCGGTGTATCCCCGGATCACGCCGCGATGCTCCAGCAGCCGGACCCGGCGCAGGCAGGCGCTGGGGGACAGGCCGATGGCCGCCGCGAGGTCGGCATTGCTCATCCGCCCATCGGCCCGGAGGTGGCGGAGGATGGCGAGGTCGGTCTCGTCCAGGGCGTGCATCGAATTAGCTCCGACTCTGCCGCAGAATCTGCGAATCGAGGGCGTTCCATGGCAGATCCTGCGCCATATCGGCGGGAAATTCGCAGCCCCTGCCGCATAGCCTGTGCCTGGAACGAGTGGAGGCGGCGATGCGGGTCCTGGTCCTGGGCAGCGGCGTGGTCGGCGTGACGAGCGCCTGGTATCTAGCCAAGGCCGGCCATGAGGTGACGGTGCTGGACCGCCAGCCGGCCCCCGGCATGGAGACCAGCTTCGCCAATGCCGGCCAGGTCTCGCCCGGCTATTCCGCCCCCTGGGCCGGCCCGGGCATCCCCGTGAAGGCGCTGAAATGGCTGATGATGCGGCACCGGCCCTTCGTGCTCTGGCCGCAGCTGGACCATGGCCTGTATCGCTGGCTGGGCCAGATGCTGGCGAACTGCACCGCCGCCGCCTACGGCACCAACAAGGCCCGCATGGTCCGCCTGGCCGAGTACAGCCGGGACGTGCTGCGCGACCTGCGGACCGAGACCGGCATCGCCTATGACCAGCGGATGCAGGGGACGCTGCAGCTCTTCCGCACCCAGAAGCAGCTGGATGCCGTGGGCAGCGACACCGCGGTGCTGGACGCCTTCAAGGTGCCCTACGAGGTGCTGGACCCGGCGGGCTGCATCGGCGCCGAGCCGGCACTGGCGCATGTGCCGGGCAAGTTCGTCGGCGGGCTGCGCTTGCCGGGCGACGAGACCGGCGACGCGCATGTCTTCACCCAGCGCCTGGCGGCGCTGGCCGCCGCGCGCGGCGTGGTGTTCCGCCAGGGCGTAACCGTCGCGGCGCTGGAGACCGAGGGCGACCGCGTGGTCGGCGTGGTGACGAACGAGGGCAGGGTGACCGCCGATGCCTATGTCGTCGCCATGGGCAGCTATTCGCCGGCGCTGCTGCGGCCCCTGAAAGTCCATGTCCCGGTCTATCCGGTGAAGGGCTATTCGCTGACCCTGCCGGTGACGGAGGTTGCCGGAGCGCCCGTCTCCACCGTGATGGACGAGACCTACAAGGTCGCCATCACCCGGCTGGGCGACCGCATCCGCGTCGGCGGCACGGCGGAGCTCGCCGGCTTCTCGCTGCGGCTGCGCAGGCCGCGGCGGGAGACGCTGGCGCATTCCGTCGGCGACCTGTTCCCGCGCGGCGGCGACCTGGCGCAGGCCAGCTTCTGGACCGGCCTGCGGCCGATGACGCCCGATGGCACCCCGGTGGTCGGCCCGACCCGCTACCGCAACCTGCACCTGAACACCGGCCATGGCACGCTGGGCTGGACCATGGCCTGCGGCAGCGGAAGGCTGCTGGCGGACCTGCTGACCGGCCGGGCGCCGGAGATCGCGGCGGACGACCTGGCGCTGTCGCGCTACGCCCTCGCTTGACGCGCCCGGGATGGGCGGCGAGCCTCGCCGCCCATCCCGGAGCGCACGCCATGGACTATCGCAGCCTCGGCCGCAGCGGCATCACGGTCAGCCGCTACTGCCTCGGCGCCATGATGTTCGGCGGCCCGACCGATGCGGCGACCAGCGAGCGGCTGATCGCCCGCGCCGCCGCGGCCGGGATCAATTTCCTCGACACCGCCGATGGCTACAATGCCGGCCGGTCGGAGGAGGTTGTCGGCGCCGCCATCCGCGGCAACCGCCATGCCTGGGTGCTGGCGACCAAGATCGCCAACAAGGTCGGCAAGGGCCCGAATGAGGGCGGCCTGTCCCGCAAATGGGTGATGCAGGGGGCGGAGGCCTGCCTGACGCGCCTCGGCACCGACTTCGTCGACGTGCTGTATCTGCACAAGGAAGACCATGCGACGCCGCTGGAGGTGACGGTGCGCGCGCTGGGCGACCTGGCGCGGGCCGGCAAGATCCGCCATTTCGGCGTCTCCAACTACCGGTCCTGGCGCATTGCCGAGATCTGCCGGCTCTGCGACCAGATGGGCATCGACCGGCCCGTGGTCTCGCAGCCCTACTACAACGCCATGAACCGCCAGCCGGAGGTCGAGCAGATCCCGGCCGCGGCGCATTACGGCCTGGCGGTCTTCCCCTATTCGCCGCTGGCCCGCGGGGTGCTGACGGCGAAGTACCGCCCGGGCGAGGCGCCGGAGCCCGGCAGCCGCGCCGCGCGGCAGGACCGCCGGATCCTGGAGACGGAGTTGCGCGCCGAGAGCCTGGCGATCGCCCAGCGCATCCGCGACCACGCGGCGGCGAAGGGCGCCTCGCCGGCGCATCTGGCGATCAACTGGGTGCTGAACAACCGCCTGGTCACCGGCTGCATCCTGGGCCCGCGCACCGAGCAGCACCTGGAGGACTATCTGGCGGCGCTGGCCTACCGCTTCACCGCCGAGGACGAGGCGCTGATCGACGCGCTGGTCTCGCCCGGGCATCCCTCCACGCCCGGCTACAACGACCCGCAATACCCGATCGAGGGGCGCGTCGCCGCCACGGGATGAGGGCGGCTTCGCCCCCCTCAGGCTCCCCCGCCAAAGGCCGAAGGGCCTTTGGGAACCTTGCGCTTGGCGCTCAGCCCGGCAGGGCGCTCCGCTTCGCCCCCATGCCGCGCATGAAGCGGTCGCGGATCTGCACCGGGTCGCGTTCGGTCTGGCCGGCCGGCGGCTGGTCGTCCAGCTTCAGGCCGATCACATGCGGGCCGTCGGTGGCGAGGCAGGTCTCCACCAGCCGCTCGAAATCCGCCTCATCCGCCGCCCAGGAAGCATTCGCCAGGCCGCAGGCGCGGGCGATCGCCACATAGTCCGCGCCGCCCGAAGCCGGCGTCCGCTGCCCGCCGGTGATCTGGTAGCTGCCATTGTCGAGGATGAGGATAGCGAGGTTCTTCGGCGCCAGCGACGCCACCGTCGCCAGGCAGCCGAGCTGCATCAGCAGCGACCCGTCGCCTTCCAGCGCGAACACCTTTCGGCGTGGCTGCGCCAGCGCCACCCCCAGCGCAAGGGGAACCGCCAGGCCCATGCTGCCCAGCATGTAGAAATTCTGCGGCCGGTGGCCGGCGGCCCAGAGGTCGAAATTGCTGTGGCCGATGCCGCCGATGACGGCCTCGTCGTTCCGCAATCTCGCCACCAGCCGCCTGGTGCAGTCGAAGCGGTACAGCGGCTTCGCGTTATGCGCCGATGTGACGGACATCGCTCAGCCCCCCGCCTTCACCGGCGATGCCTTCCCGCCGGTCAGCAGCGGCGAGAGGATCAGCGCCGCCGGCTGCTGCGTCAGCAGCGCCTGGCGGATGGTCCGGTCCATGATGAATTCGCACTCGTCGAGCCGGGTGATGACCTGCCAGGGCATCGCCAGCGATTCCAGCGTCGGCCGCATGGTGCGCCAGACCGCCGCCTGGCCCAGGTTGAACTCGCCCAGCGTGCCGCGCTCGCTCACCATCATCAGCACCGGGATCTGATAGGCCACGGGCAGGCTCGCCAGGACATTGGCCAGCGTGGCGAAGCCGCTGGTCTGCATCAGCACCATGCCGCGCGTCCCGGCCATCGCGGCGCCGGCGACGATGCCCACCGCCTCCTCCTCCCGCGCCGTCGTGAACGCGGTGAAGAACGGGTCGGCATGGATGGCGTTGATCAGCGGCTTCAGGACGTTGTCGGGCACATAGGGCACCAGGCGGATCTCGTTCGCCTTCATCACCGCCACCGCTACCTCGTGCCAGGCCTGCGCCATGCCGCTATCCCTCCCCAGAGCGGATCGCGGAAGGGCGGCAGCGCCCGGACGCGTGCATCCGCCCTCCGATGCATGCACGGAAGCGCATGGCGGGTCCAGGCGGTCGCGCCATGCGCCTCAGTCCACGGTGATCTTCGCCTGCCGGATCACGTCCCGCCAGAGGGGCACCTCCCGCGCCACCCGCGCCCGCAATTCCTCCGGCCCCTCGGCCAGCACCGGCACGCCGCCGGTGCGGTAGCGCTGCTGCACATCCGGCCGCGCCAGCACCGACAGGGTCGCGCTCGCCAGGCGGTCCAGTACCAGCTGCGGCGTCGCCGCCGGCGCATAGAGGCCGTTGAAGGTCTCCGACACCGCCTCGGCGATGCCGAGCTCCTCCAAGGTCGGCACCTCCGGCAGGTCGGGCGAGCGCCGCGCGCCGGTCTGCGCCAGCACCCGCGTCTGGCCGTTGCGATGCGCCGTCTCCACCGCCCCGCCCTGGGACGCGATCAGCACCTGCGTCGTGCCGGCGAGGATCGCCTGCACCGCCGGCCCGGCCCCTTGGAACGGGACATGCTGCATCTGGATGCCGGTCCGCAGCTTCAGCACCTCCCCCGCCAGATGCGGCGTGGTGCCGATGCCGGGGCTGGCATAGTTGAAGCGGTCCGGCTGCGCCTTCGCCATGGCGATGAGCTGCGCCAGCGACGCGATGCCGCTATCCGTCCGCACGCAGACCAGGTTGGGGGAGGCGCCGAGCGCCGCCACCGGCGCGAAGTCGCGGAACGGGTCGTAGGGCGGGTTGCGGTAGAGGCTAGCATTCACCACGAAGACGCTGCTGGCGACCAGCAGCGTGTGGCCATCCGGCGTGGCGCGCGCGACATGGCCGATGCCGATATTGCCGCCGGCGCCGGGCTTGTTCTCGACGACGACGGGCTTGCCGAGGATCTCCGCCAGGCCGGGTGCCACGAGGCGCGCCGAGAGGTCCGTCGATCCGCCGGGCGGGAAACACACCACCAGCGTCACTGTCCGCTCGGGCCAGATGGCCTGCGCCTGCGCGCGGCCCACCAGCGCGCAGCCAAGCGCCAAGGCGCCTCGGCGGCCCAGCAACTGCATTGTTCCCTCCCGTGATTCCGGGGAAGGCCCTGCCTTCCCCGGACCCCAACCGCCAAAGGCCGAAAGGCCTTTGGAAACCTCGAGTCTAGGCCGCGGGCGTTTCCGAGGGGGGGTAGTTCAGCTCGACCGCGACGCCATCGGGGTCGAACATGAACAGCTGCGTCTGGCGGTCGCGGGGGATCACCCGCTCCTCGTACTTCACGCCGCGCTGCGCCAGGCGCTGCTTCATCTCCGCCAGGCCGGTGCAGGAGAAGGCGATGTGGTCCAGCAACCCGGTCGGCCCGCTCTCCCGCACCGCCGGATGCCCGTCATCGCTGCGCGGCCCGATCAGATGCACCGTCGGGTTGCCGCCGCAATACAGCCAGTAGCCGGGGAAGGTCAGCGGCGGGCGGTAGCCGACCTCCAGCCCCAGCACGTCCTGGTAGAAATCCTTGGTCCGCTCCAGGTCCGCCGGGCGGATCGTGTAGTGGTTCAGGCCCTCGAGTGGCATGGCTCGTTTCCCCTAGGGTGGATGAGGTCAGAAGAACCGCCCGGACGGGTTCATGCCCAGGAAATGCTGGCCGCACATCTCGAGGTGCATCGTCCGCCCCTGGACCTGCTGCGCCGAGGCATGGATGTCGCGCATCCGCCGCTCGAACGGACCGCCGACCATGATCGCGGAGGCGCCGGCCTCGTGATAGGCCCACTCCGCCACCTCCTTCGCGCGATGGATCGCCGAGGTGGTGGCCAGCCGCACCATCGCCCGCTCATGCATGGAGATGTGGCCCTTGGCGCGCGCCACCTCCCAGGCCTCGTCCAGCACCTCGACCAGCCAGGCGCCGGCCGAGCGCAGCTTCGCTTCGTTCATGGCGATGCCGTTCTGGATCACCTCGCTCTCCCGCATCGGGCGGGTGGTGGCGGCGGCGGTCTTGGTCTTCGCCATGTCGGTGAAGGCGTCCAGCAGGCCGCGCGCGATGCCCATGGAGACGCCGGCGAAGCCGGAGGCATAGAGGTTGGTGGTGGTGAACTTGTAAAGCGGGCTGTCCACCCGCCGCTCCGCATCGCTGTCGCGGCAGACCGCATGCTCCTCCGGCACGAAGAGGTCGTCGTAGCTGTAGGTGTCGCTGTTGGTGCCGCGCAGGCCGACCACGTTCCACACATCGTGGAACCGCACCTTCTCCCGCCGCACCAGCATGCTGCGCTCATGCTGCGTGCCGTCGGGGTTCATGCGGATGGACCCGTCCGGCTCGACGATCCGGCAATGCCCGCCCATCCAGGTCGCATGGCGGTTGCCACTGGCAAAGCCCCAGGTGCCGGTGACGCGGTAGCCGCCGGGGACCACCTTCGCCGTGCCGGTGCCGAAGCCCCAGGCGAGCACCGCGCGCGGGTCGTCCCAGATCTCCCGCGCCGCGTCCGGCTCCAGATAGGCGGCGGCGAAGGAACAGCCGCTGGCCTGGCACAGGCACCAGCCGGTGGACCCGTCGGCCGAGGCGATCACTTCCTGCATGCGAAAGAAGGTGGAAGGCTTCACCTCCTCCCCGGCATAGGCGCGGGGCAGCAGGGTGCGGAACAGGGCATTGCCGTGCAGCGCGTCCAGCACCTCCGGCGTCAGGGCCTTGCCGGCCTCGATCCGGGGCGAGTCGCGCTCGATCACCGCGGCGATGGACCGCGCCCGCGCCACGGGGTCGAGCCGGGCGCCCAGCGGGGTGACGGCCTCCTGCTCCAGCGCTGCGCTCATGCCCGGTCTCCCTGACGAGGTTGGGGTGGTTGGGGCCGTTCCGGCCCGTGTTCGGTCGCCCGACCAAATCTCGACGGATCGGCCCGTCCGTGTCAAGGAGCAGCCGCCGCGCTACAGGGCCGCGGGCAGGGGACCAGGCGATTCGGATGACGGTGACCGAGAAGACCAGGCCGGCGGGACAGGACGCCGTGGCCAGCGTGCGCAACCGGATCCTGGACGTGGCGCAGTCCCTGTTCGCCGAGCACGGCTATGCCGCCGCCTCCACCCGCGCGATCGCCCAGGCCGCCGGCGTCAACCTGGCGCAGCTGCATTACCATTTCGGCGCCAAGCGGGACCTGTTCAAGGCCGCCTATCTGCGCGGCGCCGTGCAGGTGACGGAAGCCCGCAGCCGGGCGCTTGCCGACCTGCGCGCCGCCCATGCCGGCGGCCCGATCCCGCTGCCGGAATTGGTCCGCAGCTTCGTCACCCCCTTCATGCTGAACGGCCAGACGCCGGAAGGCCGGGCCACCATGCGCATGCATGCCAGGCTGCACACCGAGCCGGAGGACATCTCCAAGGAAGTCCTCAGCACGGTCTATGACGAGACCACCCTGGCCTATCTGGAGGAATTCGCCCGCGTCCTGCCGGGGATGGACCGGCAGGTCCTGTGCTGGCGGGTCTATTTCATGATGGGCGCCTATCGCTACACCCTGCTCCGGACCGGGCGGCTGGAGATGATGTCCGGCGGCGCCCTCGACAGCGGCGATTTCGACCGGGCGGTGCGGGAGATCGTGCCCTTCCTCTGCGCCGGGCTCGCGGCGCCCTGACGCCAGGGTGAGCCCCGGGGGGCCGCGCAGCCGCTAAGGTCCCGCCTTCCGGGCGGGGGGCAGCAGGCATGGCGGCATTCGATGCGATCGTGGTCGGGGCCGGGCAGGCCGGGCCGGCGCTCGCCTTCCGCCTGGCCGCCGGCGGCCGGCGCGTCGCCCTGGTGGAACGCGCCGAGGCCGGCGGCACCTGCGTGAACACCGGCTGCACCCCGACCAAGACCCTGGTCGCCAGCGCCCGCGTCGCCCACCTGGCGCGCCGCGCGGCGGATTACGGCGTGGTGCTGCCCGGCCCCGTCGGCGTGGACTGGCCGCGGGTGAAGGCGCGGATGGACGCCGTGGTGGCGAAGTCCCGCGATGGGCTGACCGGATCCCTGGAGGCCACGGAGAACCTCACCTTCCTCCGCGGCCATGCCCGCTTCACCGGGCCGCATGCGGTGGCGGTGGAGGGGCGGGCGCTGGAGGCGCCCTGGATCTTCCTCGATGTCGGGGCGCATGCGGTGGCGCCGCCGATCCCCGGCCTCGACCGGGTGCCCTGGCTGGACAATGCCCGCCTGCTGCGGATCGAGGCCCTGCCGCGGCACCTGGCGATCATCGGCGGCAGCTATATCGGCCTGGAATTCGCCCAGGTCTTCCGCCGCCTCGGGGCTGAGGTCACGGTGCTGGAAGCCTCCCCGCGCGTCATCCCGCGGGAGGACGAGGCGGTCTCCGCCACCATCCGGGAGATGCTGGAGGCGGAGGGGGTGCGCTTCCATCTCGGCGCCCGGGGCATCGCGGTCGCGCCGGCCGGGGACGGCGTCACGGTGGCGCTGGACGGCGCCGCACCCATCCAGGCCTCCCACCTGCTGGTCGCGGCCGGGCGGCGGCCGAACACCGACGACCTGGGGCTGGACGCCGCCGGCATCGCCGTCGACGCGCGCGGCGCCATCCCGGTGGATGATGCACTGCAGACCAGCGCCCCCGGCGTCTGGGCGCTGGGCGAGTGCAACGGCCGCGGCGCCTTCACCCACACCGCCTGGAACGACTACGAGATCGTCGCCGCCAACCTGCTGGACGGCGAAGCCCGCCGCGTCACCGACCGCATCGCCTGCTATGGCCTGTTCACCGACCCGCCGCTGGGCCGGATCGGGATGACGGAGGCCGAGGCGCGCGCCGCCGGGCACCGCCTGCTGGTCGGCCACCGGCCGATGAGCCGGGTGAACCGCGCGGTGGAGAAGGGCGAGACCACCGGCTTCATGTCCGTGCTGGTGGACGCGGACACGCGGATGATCCTTGGCGCCGCCATCCTGGGCACCGATGGCGACGAGGCGGTGCATGGCATGCTGGACCTGATGCAGGCGGGGGTGCCCTACACCTCCCTGCTGCGGACGGTGCATATCCACCCGACGGTGTCGGAGCTGATCCCGACCATGCTTGGCGACCTCAAGCCGGGCTGAGGCGCCGGGCGGGCGGCCAGCCGGGCGACCGGCCGGGCCGCGGGATCACAGCAGGGCGCCCAGCGGTTCCTCCGCCACCCGGTCGAACAGGCGGCGATAGGCGGCCGCCCCGGCCTCCCGCGCCGCGCCGCGGCGGACCGCGTCCTGCGGCCACATCCAGCTGGGTGCCGGGTCGTCGCGCATGTCCCAGTCCGGGAAGCGCCGCATCGGCGTGTCGCCGCACCAGATCAGCGCCACCTCCAGATGGCGTTCGTCTTGCAGGATGCGGTGGAAGGTGGCGGTCACCGCCGCCCGCTCCCCCTCCAGCATCTGCACGAAGAGGTCGGCGCGGCAGATCAGGCAGCCGGTGATGCCGTCCCGGCGGTTGTTGCGGCGGGCGCTGAGCAGGATGTCGTCCAGCCCCTGCGCGTCGAAGCCGAAGGGCCGGGAGGTGTAGATCAACTGGGTCAGGGGCATGGGTCGGCTCTTGCGGCGGAGCCGCAGCCTGCGCCCGGCCGCCCCGGGATGCCAGCGCTATCGTGCCGTTCCGGCCATGCTTGACAGCCGGGGTCCGGCCTCCGCACCGTCCGCCGGCCCGCCCGGCCGCCAGAGCCGGCCACCGATGGAGGACGCCAGATGCCCGCCCGCTTCCCCGGCTTCGACCCGCGCGGCGTCATTCCCGCCGTGCTGCTGCCCTTCCATGACGACCTTTCGGTGGACGAGGCCGCCTATCGCGCGCATCTGCGCGACGTCGCCGGCGTACGGGGCGTGACGGCCATCACCACCAACGCCCATGCCTCCGAGGTCGCGTCCTGCGACCCGGAGGAGCAGGACCGCGTGCTGGACCTGACCCTTGCCGAGATCGGCGACCGCCTGCCGGTGGTGAACGGCGTCTATGCCGACGGCACGCTGCAGGCCGCGCGGATCGCCCGGCGGGCGGCGGCGGCCGGCGCCTCGGCGCTGCTGGTCTTCCCGCCGCAAGTGCTGGCGCGCGGCAATGCGGCGCGGCCGGAGTGCCTGGCCGACCATGTGCGGCACATCGCGGCGGCCACGGACCTGCCGCTGATCGCCTTCCAGTACCCGGCGGTGACCGGCCTGACCTATCCGCTGGACACGCTGGTGCGGCTGGCCGAGGAGGTCCCGGCCTTCCGCGCCATCAAGGACTGGTGCAACGACGCGGCGCTGGCGGAGCGGCACATCCAGGTGCTGCAGGGGCTGGCGCGGCCGGTCAACGTGCTGTCCACCCACAGCGCCTGGCTGTTCCCCTCGCTCGTCACCGGCGCGGCCGGGCTGCTCTCGGGCAGCGGCAGCGTGATCGCCGACCTGCAGGCGCGGCTGTTCGACGCGGTGCAGGCGGGCGACCTCGCGGCGGCGCAGGCGATCAATGCCCGCATCCGCCCGACCGCGCAGGCCTTCTATGCCGACCCCTTCTTCGACATGCACAACCGCATGAAGGAGGCTCTGGTGCTGCTGGGCAAGCTGCCGCGCGCCGTGGTGCGGCCGCCGCTGAAGAAGATCGAGGCCTGGGAGATCGCCCGCATCCGCGCGGCGCTGACCGAGGCCGGGCTGCTGGCGCGCCCGGCCCTGGCGGCGGAGTAAGGACCGGCAGAAACGAAGGGTAGGACGCATGCGTCCAGTCGGGGGAAGGGCCTTCCCCCGACCCTGCCTTATTGGCGCAGCGCCGCCCGGTACCGCTCCAGCATCTGCGTCCCCTCCGGCCCCGCCCGCTGCACCCATTCGGCCGTCAGCGTCTCGCCGATCTGCTTGAGCTCCGTCATCATCTGCTCGGTCGGCGGCGGCAGCTGCATGCCCTGGCTGCGCAGCCGCTCGGCCTGCACCACCTCGGCCTGCCGGGCCAGTTCCTTGCCGCGCTCGGCGGCGGTGCCGGCGGCCGCCATCAGCGCTGCCCGGGTCGGCGCGTCCAGCGCCTGCAGCGCGCGGGTATTGACGAAGACCGCGTTGCGCGTCCGCATGCCGCCCACATTGTACCAGTAGCGGGTGAAGTCCCAGGCGGTGACGTTCACGCCGCTCTGCGCCGAGGTGAACATCGACTGGATGACGTTGGTGGCGAAGGCCTGGCTGACCTCGGCCAGCTGCACCGTCACCGGCGTCGCGCCCATCAGCTCCGCCATGCGGGACGTGACGGTGTTGTAGGCGCGGAAGCGGGTGCCGCGCAGGTCCTGCACGCTGCGCATCTCCGACCGCATGTAGAAGCCCTGCGCGTCCCAATGGACGATGTAGAGCAGCGTCAGGCCCTGGCGTTCCAGGCGGGCGCGGATGAAGGGCTCGGTCGCGGCGTTCAGCGCCTCGGCCTGCGGCCAGGTCCAGGCGAGGAAGGGGACGCCGTCCACCTCGAAGAAGGGATCCTCGTTGGCATAGGCCGACAGCAGGATCTCTCCGAGCTGAACCTGGCCCGTTTGGACACCCCGCTTGATCTGCGCCATCGGCAGCAGGGACGCGTTGTTGTGCAGCTGGACGGTCAGCCGGCCCTCGGTCGCCCTCTCCACATCGGCGATGAACTGGCGGATGTTGATCGTGTGGAAATTCTCGGCATAGGGCGTGGCCATCACCCAGCGGGTCTGCGCCATGGCGGGCAGGGCAGGCAGCAGAAGGCCCAGGGCGAGGGCCGAGGCTGTCAAGCGTCGCATCTCTCGTCTCCCGACATTGGGCCGTTCGGCGTTCCCGTTGCCGGCAGGGTTCCATGGCCCAGGCGGGCCGGCAAGGCTTGCCGGCGGCGGCGGCCCGGACCGATGATCCGCCGCCCGCCGGAGGACATGCCGATGCCCGACACCCATTCCCCGACATCCCCGAGCCCCGCCCGCCTGGTCATCCAGCAGCCGGAGGAGGCGCGCAGCTACTGGCAGCCGGTGCCGGCCAACGGCTTCGTCCGCTGCCTGCTGGACCAGGCCAGCACGGGCGCCGAGACGCCCTTCGCCTTCGGCACCCAGACGGTCGACCCCGGCTGCCATGTGCGGGAACACCTGCATGACGCGAATGAGGAGATCATCTTCGTCATCGCGGGGGAGGGGGAGGCGCATATCGAGGGCGCGGTGCACCCGATGCGGCCGAATGCCTGCTTCTTCTTCCCGCGCAACCGGCCGCATTCCTTCCACAACACCGGCAGCGGGCCGCTGACCTTCGTCTGGTGCATCCTGCCCGGCGGGCTCGAGACCTTCTTCGCCCGCATCGGGCGGGAGCGGCGGGAGGGCGAGGCGCCGCCCGCGCCCTTCCCGCGGCCGGAGAACGTGCTGCAGATCGAGGCCGAGACGGTCTTCGGCACGCTGCCCGGGAAGGGCTGACCGCCGCCGGGCCGGCCGGCGCCGCGCCGGCCGGCCCGGCGGTTCACCCGGCGTTGACACTGTTGCAGTACCGAAGGGCCACCCCCGATCGCGCCATGTGCGCCGCAGCGGGCGTTGATCCGTAAGGTGGTGCGCATGCAGCTTGGAATCCGTGGCCGCGTCTTCGGCGGTAGCCTCGCCCTCGTCCTGTTGGCGGTGCTGGTGGCCGGCGGCGGCATCCTGACCTCCCGCGGGATCGAGCGGGATGCCGCCCGGACCGAGGCGCTGCTCGAGGCCGCCTTCACCGCGCAGGAAGCCGCCGAGGCGATCGAGGTGATGCGCCGGAGCATGGTGCGGTACCGGCTCGATGGCGGCCAGCTGGACCAGCAGGTGGCCGCGGCCGACCGCGCCGCCGCGCTGGTGGCGCAACTGCGCGACGCCGCGCAATCGGCGGAGCGGCGCGACGGCTATGCCGAGGTGGCGGCGCTGCTGGCCCAGGCGACCCAGTCGCGGGTCGACTTCGTCGCCCAGCGCGAGCGGATGGTCCAGGCGCGGGAGGCGCTGGCGGCCAGCGGCGCGGCGATGGATGCCGCCGCCGCCGACCTGCTGCGCGACAGCACGCCCGACGAGCCGCCGGAGGTCACCTCGACGCTTGAGCGGGTGAATGCGCTGCTGCTCACCCTGCGGCTGCGCAGCTGGCGCTACATGGCGACGACCTATCCGGAAGGCCCGGCCCGCTTCGCCACGGCGCGCGGCGACCTGCGCGCGGCGCTGGCGGCGCTGGAAAGCCAGCCCCTGAGCTTCGTCCAGCAGGAGGCGCTGCGGAAGCTGGCCGGGCTGGTCGAGAGCTATGCGACGGATTTCGGCACCTTCGCCGCCGCCCAGGCCGAGGCCCTGGTGATCTATGACAGCCGCGTCGTGCCGCAGATGGTCGCCGCGGCGGACCGGATGCGGCTGGCCAAGGCCGACATCGTCGGCGCCATGCAGGCCGGCCGGGCGGAATCGAAGGCGCTGGTGACGCGGGCCGGGGAATGGATGCTGGGCCTGGCCGTGGCGATCGTGCCGGTCGGCCTGCTGATCGCCTGGTTGGTCGGCCGCGGCATCGTCCGCCCGATCGGCGGCATGGCCGGGGCGATGACGCGGCTTGCCGGGGGCGAGACCGAGGTGGAGATCCCCTCGCGCGATGCCCGGGACGAGATGGGGCGCATGGCCGCGGCGGTCGAGGTGTTCCGGCAGAATGCGCTGGAGCGGCGGCGGCTGGAGGCGGAGCAGGAGGCCGCGGCGGCGCGTGCGGCCGGAGAGAAGCGGCAGGCGATGCAGGACCTGGCCGGCAGCTTCGAGGCGGCGGTCGGCGGGGTGATCCGCGATGTCGCCGCGGCCGCGGCGCGGATGCGCGACGCCGCCGACGGCATGCGCGGGGCGGCGCAATCGGCCGCCGGGAATGCCGCCGATGCGGCGGACACCGTCAGCCAGTCGGAAGCCAAGATCCAGATGATCGCCGCCGCGACGGAGGAGCTGACGGCCTCCATCACCGAGATCGCGCAGCGGGTCGCCCGGGTGGCGCAGATCACGGCCGAGGCGGTGACGGCCGCCGAGACCACCAACGGCACGGTGGACGGGCTGTCGCAATCGGCGCAGCGCATCGGCCAGGTGGTGCGGCTGATCGGCGACATCGCCGGCCAGACCAACCTGCTGGCCCTGAATGCGACGATCGAGGCGGCCCGCGCCGGCGAGGCCGGCAAGGGCTTCGCCGTGGTGGCGAGCGAGGTGAAGGCGCTGGCCGCCCAGACCGCGAAGGCGACCGAGGAGATCGGCGGCTTCATCGCCGAGATGCAGGGCAACACCGGGGAGGCCGTGGGCGCGGTGCGCACCATCGGCGAGACCATCGGGCAGCTCAGCCTGATCGCCTCCGAGGTCGCGGCGGCGGTCGAGGAGCAGAACGCCGCCATGCGGGAGATCGCCGGCAATGTCGCCCAGACCGCGTCGGGGATGCAGGCGGTGAACTCCCGGGTGCGGGAGATCGCGCAGGCGACCCAGGGCGTCGGCGGCGCGGCGGGCGAGGTGCTGGGCGCCGCCGATGCGGTGTCGGGCCAGACGCGTGGCCTGCAGGGCGAGGTGCAGCGCTTCCTCGCCGAGGTGCGGGCGGCCTAGCGCGGCCTCCGTTCGCCACGGCTCCGGGCAACCGCTCTGGTCTTTTTATTCGCAGGGCATCCTCACCCGGTCAGGAGTGTCCACCCGATTGGGATCCGCTCTGGCAACGGCTTGGGGTGGCCTGCGCGGTCAGGTGAAGGCGCGAGGCGTTCCGGCATCGCCTCGCCTGCCGCGGCGCGGCGGTCAGGCCGCCAACTCGGTCACCGCCCGCCAGGCCTGGTCGATCGCGCTGTCGGTATAGGCGGCGGCGCCCGCATCGGAATTGGCGATGGCGATCCGGCCGATGCGGCGGCGGCCGATCTCGTGCGGCGCCTCGCCCGGCGCATGATCGGGATCGAACAGCGGGTTGTACTCATAGGCATAGCCATGCGGCCAGCGGTTCACGGTCAGGCCGAGGATGTCGCGCGCGGCGTCGAAGCCGCCGGCGCCCAGCATGCGCTGCAACTGGTCGCGCAGCGCGCGCTCATAAGTCTCGAAGGGCGTCGCCAGCAGCTCCGCCCGGCCGGCCCGGTGCTGTGACCGCTGGTCCAGCCCCGGCGCGGTCGGCACGCGGGAGAGGAAGAGCAGCACCGGGTCGCCCGGCCCGCCGACGCTGTCATACCCGCCGATGCGCGTCTTCCAGTCCAGCCGCAGGCCGGTCCAGTACGACCCGGGCGCATGCGCCTCGGCGATGCCGAGCCGGCGGAAGGCCTGCCAGTCGCGCAGCAGCGCCGAGGCATAGACCAGCGGCACCTTCACCTGGCTGCGCAGCGCCGCGGCCTGGTCCGGCGGCAGCCCGGGGCAGAGATGCGGGATCATGGCGCCCCAGCAGGCCAGCACGCAGGCGCCGGCCCGCACGCGCCGCGCCTCGCCATGCTGCAGGTAGGTGACCTCGACCCCCGCTGCGGCATTGGCGACGCGCAGCGCGGGGGCGGAGAGGCGGATGCGCACCGCCGCGCCGTCCCGGTCCAGCGCGGCATAATCGGCGCGGGCCAGCACCGCATCCGCCGCGCTGCGGCCCGGCACGGCGCCGGGGATCAGCGCCCGCAGCAGCAGCCGGACGAGCGAGGCATTGCCGTCCGGGAAGTGGAAGCGGTAGCTGCCGCCCCCGGCATAGCCCGCCGCGGTATAGCCCATGCCGGGCGCCGCGCCCGGGGCGAGGCCGAGGCCCTGGAAGCCCGGGAAGCCGAAGGCCCAGACATCCAGCGCGCTGACCGCATCGGCGCCGACGCCCCATTCGCCATGGCTCATCGCCTGGAAGAAGGGCAGTGCGGCGGCATCCACGCGCAGGATCCCGGCCAGGAAGGCGCGGTAGCTGAGGCGGGCCAGCCGCGCCTTCTTCGCCGCGGAATCGAGGCCGGGCAGCGGGTCCTCCCGCGCCTCATGCACCCGCGCGATATCCTCCCGCGCGCGCGGCGGCAGCGGCGCGTCGCGCAGCAGCGCCGCCCAGGGGCGCCGGCCGACGCCGCGCAGCAGGTGGTCGGCGCCGAAGGTCCCGCGGTCGAGGAACACCGCGCGGCCCATGCCCTGGCGGCGCCAGAAGCCGGGATTGGCATGCCGCGCCGCCAGGGCGGGCGGGTCGACGCCCAGGCGCCGCAGCAGCCCATCCGCCACCGCGCTGTAGGGGCGCGGGCTGTCGATCAGCATCGTGCCGCCATTCATCAGCAGGGTGCGGCCGCCGATGCGGTACTCGTTGCGGCGGGCATGGCCGCCGACATCGTCCTGCGCCTCCAGCAGCAGCACCCGGGCGCCCGGGGCGCGGTCGCGCCAGAACAGCGCCGCGGCCAGGCCGCTGATGCCGGCGCCGACCACCACTAGGTCGCACTCTTCCGGTGCGCCTGCTGGCTCCGGCACCGGCGCGCCGGCTGCCAGCGCATGCGGCGCCGCCTCGCTGCCGGCCGCAGTGCCGCGCAAGCCCTGCCGGAGCGGTGGATAGGGGGCCGCCGCAGCGGCGCCGCCCGGTGCCGCCAGCATCGCCGCGCCCTGCAGCAGGTCCCGGCGCGGGATCGCCCGGTGCAGGCCGAGGGCTGCATCGGCGGCGCCGCCGGTCATCCCTGGCGGTCCAGCAGCACCACCTCCAGCCCGTCCAGCGCCTCGGTCACCGCGATCTGGCAGGACAGGCGCCGGCCGGCGGGGCGGGTGCCGAGCGCATCCTCGATCATGTCGCCCTCGTCCAGCCCGGGGTCGCCGACCCGGCCGCGCCAGGCCTCCGGCACCTCCACCATGCAGCTCGCGCAGGCGAGCTGGCCGCCGCAATCGGCCGGCAGGAAGGGCAGGTTCGCCCGCACCGCCACATGCATGACGGTCGGGTCGTCGCCGGAGTCGAGCACCTGCCGGGTTCCGTCAGGAAGAAGGAAGGTGATCCGCGCCATCCAGGGCTCCGCTTGCTGCTGCGGACCGCTGGGGCCTGGGTCCGCGCCAGCGCTGTGACCGGATCGCGCGCGGGAGACAAGGCCCCCGCCGCGACGCCCCGCCGCGACGCCATGCGTGCCGGCCGCGGCACCGCCGGG
>NZ_SMOA01000092.1 GCF_004353985.1 Paracraurococcus ruber
ATACGTTCCTACGCGTTACTCACCCGTCCGCCACTGACATTGCTGCCCGTGCGACTTGCATGTGTTAAGCATGCCGCCAGCGTTCGCTCTGAGCCAGGATCAAACTCTCAGGTTCATCAGCAGGACTTGGCCGAGGCCTTGTCCCACGGATGCCTTCTCGATCAGGCTCCGCTCACCACTCTCGATGCAACGCAGGCCATCAGGCCACGCCCACTGCCACCGCCCCGTTGCCGGGATGGATCAGCAGGACGCTGCCGAAGCTTGCGCTTGCTTCCAAAAGACCGATGCGATTTTCAAAGATCCGAACCTCTCAGCCATCTACCAGCAAGAAGCGCTGAAGTAAAGAGGCTTTCGAAGTCTTCCGCATCTCTGCGGAGGGAAAGAACATTTGCCCGAAGGCACCGCCAAGGCGATTTGAAGCTTCACCCTCGGACATTGCGTCAGGCGCCGTAGCGTCTTTCGGAACGGTGGGGTGAGGCAGATCGCCTCGCTGCGGGGGGCGGCTTATGACGCCTGGAAGACAGGGCGTCAACAGGTTTTTTCAGGAACCGCTCACCGCCTTCTCGGACGCGGTGGTGAGATGGACTGGCGCGTGCTGGCGGCAAGGACGCGGATCCGGCCCCGACAAGGTGCCCAGGAACGCCGCACGGGCCAGATCCTCGTCCGCTCACCATGGCACCTCCCGGACGACGCGGTGCGGCAAGTCCAAAGCCATTGGTCTGGGACCAGGCGCGCGCTGCAGGCAGCCGCGGCCAGGGTCGGGCCCGTGATGCAGGCTGCGGAAGCGGGTGCGGGAGAGGGGCAGCCAGCCACCCATCCCGCTCCGCCGTCGGCGGGCAAGAACCTTCCGGCTGCCGCAGGGCAAAAAAAAAGGCGGCGCCAGGTGGCGCCGCCGAGTTTAGGGAGGAAACGTCCAAGAAAGACAGCAGGGCGTCACCGCCTTGCTGCACTGCACAATCTAAGGCGGGAGCGGCAGATCGCCTAGTCTCAAACTGCCAGCTCAGCCATGCGTCAAGCGCATGAAACTCTGATGTTCATGCATGCAAGCGCAACCCTGTCCTTTGGCTGGCACCAGGGTCCCGGTTGAGTTCTGTCGGCAACACTTGATGTGTATCTGATAGCTATCCAGTAGCTTTCCGTTGGCGTCCTGGCTGCTATCCAGTATGGCGCATCAGGGATTCAGGGGACCCCTCATGCCGACCATCGTCTTCGCAAGCCCCAAGGGCGGCGCCGGCAAGTCGACCTCCGCCGTCATCCTTGCTGCCGAGCTCGCCCGGAAGGGCGCGGCCGTCACTGTCATCGACGCCGACCCGAACCGCCCGGTCAGCGCCTGGGCCCGCCGCCCCGGGAAGCCGGCCGCGCTCGAAGTCGTCTCGGACGTGACAGAGGAGACGGTGATCGACGCGATCGAGAACGCCGCCGCCCGGGTCCCCTTCGTCATCGTGGATCTCGAGGGAACGGCCAGCATGACCGTTGCCTATGCCATCAGCCGGGCCGACCTGGTCATCATCCCCACCCAGGGCAGCCAGCTCGATGCCGCCGAGGCCGCCAAGGCCATCCGCCTCATCCGCCAGCAGGAGAGGGCCTTCGCCCGGCGGATCCCGCACGCGGTGCTCTTCACCCGCACCAGCGCCGCCATCCGCCCCCGCACGCTGCAGCACATCAGGGCGGAGTTCGAAGCCCATGGCGTCCCCTCGCTGGAGACCCAGATGCATGAGCGGGAGGCCTACCGCGCGGTCTTCAGCTTCGGCGGCACGGTGGACAGCCTGACCGAGGCGCAGGTCGGTGGCCTCGACGGTGCCATCCGCAATGCCAGGGCCTTCGCGGCCGAGGTCGTGGGCTTGCTCCGGCAGACCCAGACGGCGGCCGCGGCAGCATGAGCGGCAAGCGCGCCGGGCTGTTCGAGGAGGAGGGGCCCGACCTCAGCGACTTCCGCCCGAAGCCGCCAGCGCGGGCGGAACAGGTGAAGGCCCTGGCCGAGGAGGCCGGCTTCCGCAGCCGCGAGCCGTTGCGCCAGGCGCCGTTGCCTCCGCCCCCCGCACCGGCAGCATCACCGGCGCGGGAACAGCGGCGCTACCGCACCGGCCGGAACCAGCAGCTGAACCTGAAGGTGCGCCCCCAGGATGCCGACGCCTTATATGCCATCGCCGATGCCCAGGGCTGGGTGCTGGGCGAGGCCTTCGCCCATGCCATCGCCGCGCTGACGCGGGAACTGGACGCCAAAGAATAGCTTCCCGATAGCTATCCTGTAGCCGTACATCCTAAACCTTGGCCGGCACGGCGAGGCGCGACGTTGGCGGTAGCCGGGAAGCACCTGCAGCCGCCGTCACCTGGCAGGTGACGATGCGCGGGGCGCCAGGCCAACCGGCATGCCCGACCACCCCTTTGTCGGGGATTGGACGACGCGGCACGCCGGCGCACCGACCGGAAAGGCAAGGGCACTTGATGGCTCGCCGCCTCGGCGGCAGTCGACGAGACCAAGCGTGCTACCAGACGGCTATCGGATAGCTACTGGCTTGTTCGGCACCACGTGCCATGGTCCTTGCCGCGATGCATCCCCGGTCCCCACCGCATCACAGCATGCGAGGGCGGCCCCCCCTCGGACCGGGCGCCGCACCGCCAGACCTATCCATAGCGACGCGGATTGATGCTGCGTGACTCACGTCTCTCCGCCATCCGCGCCGCCCCTCGGGGCGGGGCTGGCCCTCGGCGCCCAATCCTGGCCAGGACGCACGCAACCGGACCACGAACGCTATCCGCCAGCTATCCTGCAGCTACCAGCACCACTACTGGTATCCGGCCTGGGGTCAGCGCTGCCGGGTGCTCCAATGCTTGCCGGCCCGGCCGCGACGTTCGGCCCCGGCCCGCAACCAGCGCTGCCCTGCCTGGCTGGGCCGCGCTGCCGCCGGCACCTCCTCCAATGGGGCGATATCCGCTGGAGTGGCCGTTGCGGCCGGATGCTCCAGGGACACAGGCCAGGGCGCGGCAGGGGCCATGGCGGGCGCCTCGTCCGGCGCGGCGCGATCCGCAGATGCCGCCATGGCCGCAGGCGGGCAGGGCAGGGGGACAGGCCGGGCCCGTCGCGTCCGCTTCGGGACCGGCGGCTTCGGCGGCTCCCGCTCCACCTCGGCAGCGGCGGGTTCCACCGGCGCGGCCACCACCACCTCGACGGACGCCGCGACGGGGACCGGTTCCTGCGCAGGGGGTGGCGCCCCCGCGCGCCAGGCCGCCAGGTCGCGCTGCTGCAGCAGCCCTTCCTCGATCAGGCGCCGCAGCGTGCCAGCGGTCTCGTAGAACCCGCCGCCGCGCGTCGCCAGAACAGGCTGCTCGCCGGCATAGAAGACCTTCCGCTGCATGACGAGCCGCTGGACCTGCGCGGGGGTGGCGGGATGAAAGGTCACGCCGACGGCCTCGGCCGCGGCCATATCTTCAGGATCGAGGTGCAAACGACGACTCTCGCGGAGGCGGAACGGAACACGATATGCCGCAGAGCGGACATGGTCGGCACATGGGCCCACCCCGCCCCCTGACGCAACCACGCGCCTCAATCTGTCACCAGACAATCGGGTCGCGGCGGGTACGCAGCAGCGGCCAGAAGGGTCGAGGACGGCCCTGCCGCCAGCGGCCTCCCTATGCCGCCTTTCCAAGGCCATGTCACGGCGATGCCCTGACCGATACCCCGGGGGAAGGCCCACAAGGCCACCTAGGACATGCGGCGTCTCTTCTCGCCCAGGGACATGGCGGCCTCGCCGGCAATCATGGCAGTAATCGCAAATGTGCGATAAGATCTGTTATCGCACGCCATGCCCGCCCTCCCCAGCCGCGAAGCCCCCCTCCGCCGCCTTGACCTGCCAGCCGGCCTGACGCCGGAGGGGGAGAGGATGCTCGCCGCCGCCCTGGCCCTGGCCGGCGGCGCCAAGGCCGCCAACACGCTACGCGCCTATGCTGCGGATTGCCGGGACTGGTGGGACTTCGGCAGCCGCAGCGGCTTCCCTGGCCTGCCCGCAACCGCGCCGGCGCTCGCCGCCTTCGTCGCCGATCTCGGCCACCGCGGCGCCCGCATCAGCACCATCCGCCGCCGGCTGCAGGCCGTCGCCTGGCTCAGCCGTGGCCATGGCCATCCGGTCGACCTGCGTGATCCGCTGATCGCCGATGCCGTCGCCGGCCTCGCCCGGCAGGCCGGCAGCGCCCGCCGCCAGGCCGCCGCCCTGACCCTGCCCGAGATCCGCGCCCTCGCCGCCGCCTGTGGCCATGACCTCGCCGGCCAGCGCGACCGCGCCATGCTGCTCTTGGGATTTGCGGGGGCGCTGCGCCGGTCGGAGCTGCTCGCCCTCGATGTCGACAGGGGCATCGACGCCGAAGACCTCACCCGTTCCTGGGTCGAGCCCACCGCCGATGGCCTCACGCTGCGCCTCGGCACCAGCAAGGGCGACCCGGCGCGCGAGGGCGTGCGGATCGGCATCCCGCGCGGCCGCCACGCCGAGACCTGCCCGGTGCGCGCGGTCGAGGCCTGGGTCGCAGCCGCCGGCCTGACCCATGGACCGCTTTTCCGCCCGGTCAGCCGCTGGGGCGTGGTGGAGCCGGGCCGGCTGCAGCCGGAAAGCCTGCGCCGCATCCTCCGGCACCGCGCCGGCCAGGCCGGGATCCAGGGCACGCCGCTGGAGCCCATCAGCCCGCACGGGCTGCGCGCTGGCTTCATCACGGAGGCCTACAAGCAGGGTCTCGGCGATGAGGAGATCATGGCGCATTCGCGCCACAAGCATCTCGGCACCATGCGGCGCTATGTCCGGCGGGCGAAGCTCGTCACCGGCTCGCCGGCCGGCAAGATCGGGCTGTGATACCCACCTCGTCCTGACCTGCGGTAGGCGGCCGTCGGCCGAAGGCCATGGATGCGGCCTGCGGCACGTGCCGCGATGCCCGGCGCGGGCGGGCGCGCTGGCATCCGAAGCATGCATTGCGGCGGCACATCATGCGCCCGGCAGGAGCCTTCCTGTTCCCCCGGCTTTCCTTTTGACAGCCCCGCCGCGCCGGCGCTGACTTTTCCCCGCCCATAACGACAGCGCCGCCGGGCCCACCGGCGACCAGGAGGAACGACCGATGCCGACAGGCAGGAACCAGCCGCGCCCACCCACCCTCCGGACAGCCCATCGCCGCAGCCTGCTGGCGGCGCCCGCCCTGGCCATCGCGCTGCGTCCGCCCGGCGCCGGCGCGCAAGGGCGCTACCCCTCGCGGCCCGTCCAGCTCCTCGTCCCCTGGGCGGCCGGCGGCGGCACGGATGCGGTGGCGCGCATGGTCGCCTCGCTGCTGGAGCGCGATCTCGGCCAGCCCTTCGTCGTGGTGAACCGCACCGGCGGCCAGGGCGTGGTGGGCCATGCCGCCATCGCCAATGCCGCGCCGGATGGCCACACCATCGGCATGCTGACGCTCGAGATCGCCATGATGCACTGGGTGGGCCTGACCGAGCTCACCCCACGCAGCTACACGCCGATCGCGCTGCTGAACCAGGATCCGGCGGCGGTGCTGGTCAATGCCTCCTCCCCGCATACCGACATCCGCGGCCTGGCCGAGGCGCTGCGGGCCGCGCCGCCGCGGCGGATCAAGGGCACCGGCTCCGGCCGCGGCGGCAGCTGGCACCTGGCCTTCGTCGGCTGGCTGCGCGCCATGGGGCTGCCGGCCGACCATGTGCTCTGGGTGCCGGTGGAGGGCGCCGCGCTCGGCATGCAGGAATTGGCGGCGGGTGGCGTGGACCTCGCCGCCTGCTCCCTGCCGGAAGGCAAGGGGATGATCGATGCCCGCCGCGCCCGCCCCCTCGCGGTGATGGCACAGGAGCGCAACGCCGCCTTCCCGGAGGTGCCGACGCTGAAGGAGGCGCTCGGCATCGACCACGCGGCCGGGCTCTGGCGCGGCATCGCCGGCCCGCCCGGCCTGCCGGCGGAGGTGCGGCAGACCCTCGGCGCCGCGCTGGGGCGCGTGATCCGTTCCGAGGAATTCCAGGGCTTCATGGCGACCCGCGGCTTCGGCACCAGCTTCGCCGATGCCGACGGCTTCGCCGCCTTCATGGATCGCTCGGATCAGGCAATGGGGGCGGCGCTGCGGGACGTGGGTCTGGCAAAGGGCTGACCCCCGGCGGGATGGCCTCGGGAGGGGCAGGGCTCCTCCCGGGTGGCACGGCGGCCAGGGCGGCGAATTCCCGCCGCACCTCGCAGATCCAGCACATACTCGCCGCCCTCAGCCGGGAAACAGCCGCGCCGATGCCAGCCGCGCGCCCTCCGCCAGGCTGCGCAGCTTGGCCCAGACCACGTCCGGCGCCACGCGGCCGCGGCCGGCCGAGGTGTCGAAGCCGCAATCGGTCCCGGCCAGCACCCGGCGCGGGTCGCCCACCGCCTTCGCCACGCCGAGGATGCGGTCCGCCACCACCTCCGGGTGCTCGACGAAATTGGTCAGGGTGTCGATCACGCCGGCGACCATCACCTGGTCGGGCGCCAGCGGCATGCGCTCCAGGCAGCGCGCCTCATGCGCGTGGCGCGGATTGGCGAAGGGCAGCACTAGGCCGCCGACCTCGGCCCGCAGCAGGATGGGCAGGATCTCCTCCAGCGGCACGTCCTGGTCGTGCGGCGCCTCGTAATTGCCCCAGCAGACATGCAGCCGCACCCGGTCGCGCGGGATGCCGGCCAGGGCGCGGTTGATCGCCGTCACCACCCGCTCGACGAAGCCGAGGAAGTCCTTGAGCGGCCGGTCGCGGTAGGAACAGTGCCGCTCCAGCGCCAGGTCCGGGCAGTCCAGCTGCAGCAGGAAGCCCCGCGCGACCACCGTGCGGTACTCGACGGCCAGCGCTTCGGCGAGCGCCGCCAGATAGGCCTCCTCCGTGTCGTAGTGCTTGTTCTGGATGATGGCGGCGATGATCCCGGGGGAGGGGGCGGCGAGGAAGGGCTCGGCATAGCGGCCCGCGACAGGCGCCAGGGCAGCGGCGAAATCGTCGCATTCCGCCTCGATCGCCCGCGGGTCGGCATAGGCGACCGGGCCGATGGCGGCCGGCAGCAGGGCGGTGTTGCTGACCGCCTCCTTGCTGCCGACCTGGCGGATGAACTCCGCCTTGAACTCCGGGTAGGCGTCGATATCGGCGAAGCCGGTGCGGAGGCTCTCGCCGCCGATGCCGGTCAGCCGGTGGCGGATATAGAGCGCAAAGCTGTCGCGCTGCTGCTCGCCATTGTTGATGACATCGAGCCCGGCCTCGATCTGGGCCGGGACGATGCGCTGCAGCGCCTCCCGCCCTGCCGCCTCGATGGCGGCGGCGTCCACCGCCTCCCCGCGGGCACGGCGGGCATAGAGGCCGGTCAGCCCCGGCGGCCGCGGCAGGCTGCCGGTATGGGTGGTGAGGATGCGGTTGTCCGAGCGCTGCATCTGGCGATTCCCCCTGGCGCCGTGCCGGCGCCCTTGCCGGCAGGATAGGGCGGGCGGCCGGACGGCGGCGATGGGGTGCCGATCGGCATATCCTGGACCTGCAACGATCATGTTCCGGGGGGGGGGGCTCGGCCAGGCAGGTCGGCAAATGGGGCAACAGCCTCGCCGTCCGTCTGCCCGCCGCAATGATGGAGGCGCTCGGCCTGACGGAGGGCGGCGGGATCCGGATCGAGGCAGCTGATCCCCGCGGCTTGCGCGTTGCGCGTGACCTGCGGCGGCAGGAGGCGCTGGAAGCCCGGCGTCAGTTCGGCTGGAGCCTGCCACCCGGCTTCCACTTCGATCGGCAGGCGGCAAAGAGCCGCGGCGCAGGAGCAGCACCGTCTTCGACACCAGCACCCTGCTCCATGCCGGCCAGCGCTGGGCCGTGCAGCGCTGGCCGGGGGTCGTGCGGGCGCTGGCCACCTCCCGCGCCCTGCTCACGCTGCCACGGCCACTGACCCTGGCTGCGTATGAGGCCGCACTCGGCCTTGCAGCGGGCCACGGCGTGCATCGTCCCGACGTGCTTCCGGGCTGCCGCGCTCAAGGCTGGCGGCGATACGCTGCTGTCGGAGGATCTGCGGGACAAGCAGGGGATCGAGGGGCGGTTGACCATCCGCAGCGCCTTGCCATGGGCCGCTCACGACCCCAGACGATCCGCCCTGGCGCACTCCGCACTGGCTGGCACGCGCCGCTGCCTGTCGCTCCACCCGCAGAGCCCGTCGGCGCCATGGCGGACACATGATAGGAACCCGAAGGACAACGAAGGCTATTTGATAGCTATCTGGTAGCTATCGGTGCCCGCTCTACTCTCGCCACAGGCCGGGACACCAGGGACCGTCTTCCCGGCCCGACGGCCGGCATCGGTAATTTCCGGCTGGGGGCGGGGGGCTGGCCACATCCCCGCGCGGCACGCGCGGCTGTGCAGTGCCGCGCGCCGCCGGGACGGCCATGCAGGGGCGCAAAGGCTTCGCCGGAGATCCCATGCCCCTATCCGAGACCCTCGCGGTCGCGGCACCCGCCGCCGACCAGCCATCCAGGCCCGGCACCGCCCTGCCGGAGCCGCCGCCGCCCAGGCTCGGCCGCGCGCTCTGGCGGACGCTGGCGACGCTGCTGCTCTTCCTCGCCGGCGGCGGCCTCGCCCTCTGGCTGGCGCGGGACAGCGAGGCCGCCGCCGCAGCCCGGCTGCTCTCGCCGGCGGTGGTGCTGGCCTGTCTCGGCCTCTCCTTCGCCAACTACCTGCTGCGCGGGCTGCGCTGGGTGGTGCTGGGCCGCGCCTTCGGCGTGGCGGCGCCGGCCGGCCGGCAGTTGCTGTACTTCTTCGGCGGCTTCGCCCTGACCGTGACGCCGGGGAAGGTGGGGGAAGTGGTGCGGCTCTGGCTGCTGCAGCGCCACCACGGCGTGCCCTATACGCGCAGCATGCCGCTGCTGGCCGGTGACCGGGTGATGGACATGGTCGCCATCTGCCTGCTGGCGCTGGCCGGTGCGGCGCTGACCAGCCAGTACCTGGTCGTCACCGCCATCCTCGCGCTCGCCTGCGTCGCGCTGCTCGGCGCGCTCAGCCATGCCGGCCTGCTGCTGCGGCTGCTGGACTGGACGGAAGCGCGGCTGCGGCGCGCACCCGGCCTTTTCGCCAAGGCGCGGGAGGTCTGCGCCACCCTGCCGGCCATCGGGCGTCCGGCGGTTCTGCTGCCGGCGCTTGGCCTCAGCCTGCTGGGCTGGCTGGCGGAGTGCCTGGTGCTGCTGCTGGTGGTGCGGGAACTCGGCACGCCGGCCGGCCTGGGCGAAGCCATGCTGGTCTTCTGCCTGGCCGCCGTGGCTGGCGCCGTCTCACTGCTGCCGGGGGGCCTGGGCGCCGCCGATCTCGGCCTGCTCGGCCTGCTGCGGCTGATCGGCATGCCGGAGGCGGCGGCGGTGGTCGCCACCATCCTGGTGCGGCTGGCGACGCTGTGGTTCGCCGTCTTGCTCGGCCTGCTGACCCTGCCGCTTGCCCTGCGCCGGCCGCGGCAGGGCCACTGACCGTGCAGGAGCCCGTCATGCTGGCTGGCATGCATTCTGGCCGGCATGATCATGGTGTCTGGCGCGCAGTCGTCACCCCGTCGGCGCTCCGCGCCGACCTGGGCACGGTACCGGTCGGCAGGAACAGGACGTCTGCTCGCCGGTAGCGCGCGGCGCGGGGCCGACCACGCCGGGGGCACGAATGCCCCGCGGCGTGGATCCGCCGCCGGCACCATGCCGCCGCGCTGCGACCTGAAGGTGGTGCGGCGATCCAGACCTGTGGGGGAGGCAGGGCAGGCGCCCCTGCGGTCATAGGGGCGCATAGGGGCGCCTCACTCTCCGCGCCGCCCTGTGCCCGCCGCAGGTCAAGCCATCGCATCGCCGGCGTCACGCCGTGCGGCATGATCGAGACGAGGACGGTGAAGCCCGCCACCGCCCACAGTCCCTCTGCCTCGGGCAGCGGGACCCGGTTGGCGGCATAGGCGAGGCCGTAGAACGAGCCGAGGCCGCGGATGCCGAAGCAGGCGATCGCCACGCCTTCCCGCAGCGGCTGCGGTGCGCCGGCGAGCCCGGCCAAGCCGGCCGCCGGCCGCGCCAGGAACAGGCACGCGAAGCCCGCCACCGCGCCCGTCGGCGCGTCCGGCAGCCCGCCGGCCAGCGCGCCGCCGAACAGCACCGGCAGGCCCGCCGGCGGCGTGGCGCGGTGCCGGCCGGGCTGGCGAGCGGGACCGGTCGGGACCATGTGGGCAGCAGGGCGTTCCTGCCGCGACGTAATACGCGTGATGGCAGCACGCGCTCCGCAACGGAGGCGCCGGTGATGCTCAGGCTCGTATCCTCGGGTGACGAGGCCGCACTCGCCATCCGCGACCACCTCGTGCCGTTGGCCCGCGAGCGCGGCGAGCTGGAGGTGCAACGCGATGCCGTGCGCCTCGTCGTACTGCGGCATGGTGCCCTGACGATCGAGCACTGGACGCCGTTCAACGACCTGTCGGCCGACGAGGCGTCGTCACCGGGCTATCGCCATGCCCTGGCGCAGCAGCACAGCCAGCCCGACCTGCCCTATGGCCTCGATGTCTGGCATGCCGGGAAGCGGGTGCTACGCCTGCTCTGGGCAGATAACGGCGCACTCGACCTGGCCGAGTTCGTCCGCGGCGCATGGGAGGCGGAGGCTCTCGCGCTCTGAGCCGCGGCGCATCGGCGCATAGCGCCTCAGCGAAATTTCGCCGCCCAGCGGGCCATACGGCACCCCATCTCCCCGACCATGCCTGCCCGCACCGGCATGGCCGGCGTGTCGAGGGAGGACATCCGCGTTGCGCAACCCTGATCCGCGAGCTGCAGGACAGCCCTTCCCCCGCATCCCGCCACGTCCTGCGTGCCGGGCATGAGCGCGGTCCGCACACTCCACTGCCGCACCGTGGCGGAGGGGCGCTTCCGCCTGACGAACCACATCCGCGACCTGGCCCCGATCGCTCTGGATGAGGCAGGCGGCCTGCCCGGCCCCGATTCCACGCCAGAACCCCTCGATATGCTGCTGGCAGCACTCGGGTCCTGCCTTGCAGGGTCGATCCGCGCCCAGGCAGCGGCGCGTGGCATCGTGCTGTCGGCCTTGTCCCTCGACGTGGAGGCCGATCTTGCGTCGGCACCGGCCGATGAGGCGCATCCGCCATCGCTGGGCTTCGACGAGGTGCGCGTCGCCGTGCACATTGCGGCCGACGCACCGCGCGAGGCGCTGTCGTCGCTTGTCGCGCGCGCCACGCTCCGGTCCCAGGTGGCCAGCACGCTGCACGACGGCACGCAGATCAGCGTCGTCCTGTCCTCGCCCGCAGGGAACTAGCCTGTCTCGTTCGCGGCGGCGCCACGATGCGGTTGGCGGCCGTGGCGTCGGCTGCTGATTGCGTCCACGGAGTCGGGTGCCGAAGCCAAGCCGAAGTCCTCACAGGCCGCGCCACCCCCGCCATGGATGGCGATGCGACCGAGTCCTTCGGCTTTCCAGCGACTGGCCGCAAGCCGGTCCTGCGCCGCCATGCCGAAACCTGCCGCGGCGCGAGGTCCTGCATTGCTGCCCAGCGAATAGGATGGGCTAGCCGAGGCACCCGGCGTCTTGGTGCGCCGGCGGGTCGAGAAGGGTGGCGTTCTCGCGGAAGGCTGCGACGACGGCGTCCAGCACCAGCCGGATGCGTGGCGTGCGGCGATTATCCTTGTGCACGGCGAGCCAGATGCCGACGGCGGTGACAGGACTCCCAGGCGGCTCGATGCGGCGAAGTTGCGCCGGGACGGCATCGCCGCGAAACCGGGCGAGGCAGGCGATCCCCGCGCCGCAGAGCGCCGCGCGGAACTGCGCCTCGGGGCTGTCGGTGCGGAGCGCGATGGTCGCGCGAGGGGCCATCTCGGCCAGCCAGCCGGCCACCTGCGGCACCTCGGCACCGTCCAGCCCGGCCACCAGCCGATGGCCGGCGCAGCCCGCGCCGAAATCGGGCATGCCGTGGCGTTCCAGATAGGCGGGGCTCGCATAGAGGGCATAGGCCAGCGTGCCGATCCGCCGCGTCACCAGGTCATGCCCCTCGAACGGCGCGAGGCGCACGGCGAGGTCCGCCTCGCGCATCGAGAGGCTGAGGTGCCGCACATCGGCGAGCAGTTCCAGCACGACCTCGGGGCTGCCCGCCTGCAGGGCCGCGAAGCAGGGAACGAGGACCTGGCTGGCGAGGGACTCGACCGAGGTTGCGCGCACCAGGCCTTCGAGCTGCGCGTCGTGCCCGCCAACGGTCCTCTCGACGGCGCGCATCTCCGCCTCGACGCGCTCGGCCTGGCCCATGATCGCCTCGCCGGCGAGCGTCGGCACGTAGCCGTCCGGCGTCCGGTGCAGCAGACGGGCGCCGAGCCCGCCTTCGAGCGAGGCGAGGCGCCGGCCGACGGTCGACTGGGTGACCCGCAGCTCGCGCGCCGCGGCCGAGAGGCTCCCCGAGCGCGCGATCGCGAGGAAGAACCGAAGGTCGTCCCAGTCCAGCATCGTGGCCGTCCGTGCCTGACCACCCGTTATGGGCCGGCTGGCTCAGCCAGGGAACAAGGCGGCGCCGCAGTGGGTCGCCACCGGTCGGGGCAGTCGTCCTCACGGAGCGTGTCGGGTGTCCTCCCGCCGCCCGGACGGCCATCCGTCCCGCCGGCGGGGCGCCGCTCCAGCCGGTGGCTTTCCCGGATCAGCGCCAGGGCGTCGCGCGAGGTCGCGGCCCAATCGCGGCCGACCGGATGTTGTTTGCCGACCGCACCATCGAGGCGACGGAAGCCGACGAGGAAGCGATGGTGTCGAAGACCACGTGCATCGTCGGCGGAGTGGTTAGCATGGACGACAAAGCTGGCGAGGAGCGCATGCCGGCATCGCTGGCGGCCGCAGGGACGCCTGCCCGGCCGGCAACCACCGATCGGCGACGTTAGCCGCGATTGGGCACGTCAGCGCGGCACGCGCTGGGCCCGGCACGAGAGCTGGGACCCGGTGGCGGCGGCGCTCGAGAGCAACTCCTTCCTGCGGGCGGCAATGGCTGACCGGCCGCATCGGCGCCCACCAAGTCGATCACCTCGCGCCACGCATCCCGAACTCCCGGCCCGAGGCCTGCCACAACGCCCATCCCGCCTCCGACGGCGCATGTGATCGGCCTGCGCGTGAGGCTGCGGGCTTCGCGCTACGCGCTGTGGGACGAGGCGGCAGGTTGCATGGTGCGCTTCGGCGAGGCCGAAGCCCGTGCGCCACCGGCGGGACGCCGCGACACACGGACGCGCGGCCGGCCACGTCAGCCTGGCAGGGGTGCCGGAACGCCCCAGGGCGGGCCGAGACCCACCGTCGCATGAATGACGCCCAGCATCAGCGCGAGGGCGAGGACGCACGTGCCAAGCGTCAGGCGGAAGCGATGTTCCGAGACGAAGGCCGCGAAGCTGGAGGGAGTCATCATCGTGGCGGCCTCATCGGGGGGTGGGGCGGCACGCAAGGCGGGATCGGTGGCGCCGGTCAGGGCACCGGCGCCTTCGCTCCCTCCGCCTGGTCGGCAGCCAGGGCCTTCTCCAACTCGGCGGGATCGACGAGCTGCACCTCCAGGACGGCGCCGGGCGCCGCGACGCGCCGCGTCATCGTCGTCGAGACGCGGCGATAGGCCGGGAAGGAGAGGCCCTGCAGCAGCTCCTCCTCCGTCTCGATGTCGTAGGTGCCGGCGGGTTGCGGGCGATCAAGCCCCTTCAGGACGAAGGGACGCTGGAACACGAGCGTGGTGCGCTGGTTGCGGGTCAGCATGGCGGGCCGCCGGCAATGCGCATGGGCGCGGCGGGCGAAAGCCTCGCCGCGGTGGCCGTGACGAACAGGCCGGCCGAAGCCTGCGCTCCTGCATCGCCGATCGGAGCCCGGCTTCGGATGGCGGCGGCCGGCGTCTCGCCGATGAGCCAGGTCTCGAGCTGCTGGCGCGCGCGGAAGACGCGGCTCTTCGCGGTGCCGACCGCGCAGCCCATCGTGTCCGCGACGTCCTCGTAGGACATCCCCTGCAGGACGACCATGAGGAGCGTCTCGCGCTGGACCAGCGGCAGCCGCCCCAGGGCGGCATGGAGCTCCTTCAGCATAAGGCTCTCCTCATGCGCGGCCGGGACGGCGAGGACAGCCTCCGGCACCGCGTCCAGGTCGGCAGCGGGCCGGCGCCTTCGGGTGTCGCTGATGAAGCGGTTGCGGAGGATCCGGTGCATCCAGGCGGGGAAGTTGGTGCCTGGCGAGAAGCTGTCGCGCGCGGCGAGTGCATTCGTCACGGCGTCCTGCACTAGGTCGGCTGCGCCGCTCGCATTGCGGGTCAGCGCCAGGGCCTGGATGCGCAGCCGTGGAAGCAGGGCGATCAACTGTTGGCTGAAATCATCATGATCATTTCTCATATCTATAGTATACGCTACGAGAGGCGACTGCGGGTGCGCTCATCCCGCGTGGATCAGCACGCATGCGCGAGCCGGCCGGGCACTGCGCGGCAATTTCGCACGGGGAGGCGAGCGCCGCTCAGCGCGGCTGCGGCGCGTTGGCCGGCTGGTGCCGCCCCGGCTCGGCCACGACGCCCCGCGGCAAGGCGAAGACGGCGGCAAGCCCCGTCTCGGTGAAGGTGATCTCCACGGTGCCGCCGAGGTCGTGCCGGACCTGCCGTTCGATGAGTTCGGAGCCGAAGCCCTGGCGCGTCGGGGCGAGATCGGGCCGCGGGCCACCGGCTTCGGACCAGCGGAGGACGAAGCGCGGCTCGCCGCGCCGCAACTCCTCCGACCAGGCGATTGTGACCTTCCCCGTCTCGCTGGAGAGGGCCCCGTGCTTCGCCGCGTTGGTGGCAAGCTCGTGCAGCACCATGCCGAGTGCGAGCGCGGCCTTCGGCCTGAGCTCGACCGACGCCCCCACCATCGTCAGGCGGTCCGCGCCCAGCGCATAGGGCTCCAGCTCCTTCTCGATCAGCTGGACCAGCGGGACCTCGGCCCAGCCGCCGAGGGAAACCAGCTCGTGCGCCCGGGCGAGCGCCCGAATGCGGCCGGAGAAGACGGTGCCGAAATCCTCCAGGCTTGCGGCGCGACGCAGGGTGTGGGTCGCCACGGCAGACACCACCTGGAGCATGTTCCGGACCCGGTGGTTCAGCTCGTCCACCAGGCTGCCGAGGATCTCGCCCTCGACGACCTTCGTGACGTCGAAGAAGGTCACGACGGCGCCGTCCACCGCGCCGGACGCCGTGGTGTAGGGCAGGATCCGCATCAGGTGGTGGGAGGCGGCGTTCTGGGCCGTGACGCGCCGCTCGGTCGGCGTGCGCGCCTCCATCACCCGCCGCGCTTCCCGCGCGACGTCCACGCTGTCGAGATGGTTGGCGAAGCTGCTGAGCGGCCGGCCGCGATCGGCCGGCACCAGGTCGAAGATCGCCGTGACCGCCGGGGTGAAGCTGCGGATCACCAGGTTCCGGTCGAGGAAAACCGTCGCCACCTGGGTGCTGTCGAACACGTTGCGCAGGTCGGAGTTGGCGCGGTCCAGCTCCTCGATCTTGGCCGAGAGTTCGAGGTTGCTCGCCCGCAGCTCCTCGTTCACCGACTGCAGCTCCTCCTTCGAGGTTTCGAGCTCCTCGTTGATGGATTGCAGTTCCTCGTTGACCGAGACCATCTCCTCGTTGGCCGACTTCAGCTCCTCGGTGGCGGTCTCGTACTCCTCCGCCATCGACTGCAGCCGCTCGCGCGATTCGCGCAGCTCGCCTTCCAGCTGCTCGACCAGGTGCTCGCGCGGCGTACCGTCCATGCTGGGCGGCGCCTGCTCCCCGCCGCGCTCCACCGCGACCGCGGGCTCGGCGAAGGCCACCAGGTAGAGCGCGTCCAGTCCGTCGCGCAGCGGCAGGGGCGCCACCGTCAGCTCGACCGGGATCAGGGTGCCGTCATGCTCGAACTCGACGCGCCGGCGCACGCGCCGCCGCGTCTCCGCCGCCTCGCGCAGCGCGGCCCGCAGCTCCGGCCGCAGGCCGCGCCGCGCGAGGAAGACGAGTTGCTGGCTCGGTGCGCCAGCCGGCAGCTCCAGGAAGCGCGAGAGCCCGGCGGATTGGTGCACGACATTGCCATCCGCATTCACCAGGAGATGGGGCGGGGCGAAGAGCTCGGCGGCGCAGGCGGCCGCGGCCTGCAGCAGTTCGGTCGCGCCCCCGGCGCGGGCCGGCCTTGGCGGTACGGGTGGTGGCCAGTGGCGGCGGACGGCGAGCGAGGCGGGCTGCAGCCGGATCATGCCAGCGGTCGCCGCGCCCTCGCGCTTACGGAAGATCCGGTGCGCCTTGTCCACCGGCGCGAACAGCTCCGGGTGCCGCGTGACGGTTTCCGCGACGCCGAGGAACAGGAAGCCCGATGGGCGCATCGCATAATGGAACAGCGGGATCACCTGTTCCTGCAGACGGCCGCCCATGTAGATCAGCATGTTCCGGCAGGACACCAGGTCGATGCGGGAGAACGGCGCATCCCGGGTGACGCTGTGGCCCGAGAAGACGCAGAGCTCGCGCGTCTCCGGCCGGATCGTGTAGAGCGCGCCGTCGGCCAGGAAGAAGCGCGCCAGCCGCTCCGCCGAGACGCCGGCCATCATCGACCGGGGATAGCGCCCGAGCCGCGCGACGGAGAGCGCGGGCTCATCGATGTCGGTGGCGAAGATCTGCACGCGCGGCGGCGTCCTGCTGGCCGCCATCTGCTCCTGCGCGAGGATCGCCAGCGAATAGGCCTCCTCCCCGGTGGCGCAGCCGGGCACCCAGATGCGGACCGTGTCGTCCGCCCCCTTGCCGGCGAAAATCGCCGGCATGACCTTGGCCTCGAGCGCGGCGAAGGCTTCCGTGTCGCGGAAGAAGCCGGTGACGCTGATGAGCAGGTCGTTAAACAGGCGCCCCGCCTCGTCGGCATCGCCGCGGAGAAGGACGACATAGGCCGGCAGGTCGACGACGCCCGTGGCCTGCATGCGGCGCTGCACGCGGCGGAAGAAGGTCTTGTCCTTGTAGCCCGAGAAGTCATGGCCGGTGGCGGCGCGCAGCACGTCGCAGATGTCGCGCTGCGCCTTGGCCAGATCCTCGGGCGGCGTTCCGCCGTCCTCAGCCAGGATGGCGGGCCGCGCGAGCAGCTCGGCGAGGCGGCCGGGCATCTCCTCGACCGGCAGCACGAAATCGACGGCGCCGGCGGCCACGGCGCTGCTCGGCATGCCGGGGTAGCGCGGCGCCGTCCCGTTGGAGCCCTGCGCCATCGTCAGCCCGCCGGCTTCCTTGATCGCCTTCAGGCCGAGGCTGCCGTCGCTGCCATAGCCGGAGAGCACGATGCCGATCGCCTCCTCGCCCCGCTCCGTGGCCAGCGACGCAAAGAAGATGTCGATCAGCTGTCGCTCACGTGCCTCGGCGCCGCCGCGCGGTCGCAGGACGAGCCGCCCGTCGGCCAGGGTGATCAGGGCGTCGCGCGTCGCGACATAGGCGCGGCCGGGCTGGAGCGCCTCGGCGTCGCGCATCGGCTCCACCGGCATGGCGGTGCATTTCTGCAGGATCTCCGGCAGGGCGCTTTCCTGGCCGGCACCGAGGTGGGTGACGACGACGAAGGCAAGGGCGGGCGGCGGCACCGGGATGGCACGGAAGAATTCCTGCAGCGCCTCGACGCCGCCTGCGGACGCACCGATCCCGACGATCGGGAAGCGTTCAGTAGTGGGCATCGTCGCCCTCCGATATGATGCGCGCGGCATGGGGCGATCGGGCGCTCTGCCCTCGACCCGGCGCGGACCTCGCATCAAGGTTACCGGAGACCTAGACCACAAACGGGACCACTGCCAGTTCCGGGTCCAGAATACTGCATCACGAAGGCACAGGCCGATCCGGCACGGCTGGCAAGGCGCGGTCTCGCCCGCAATGGTATGCGAAGCCTAGCGTGCAGGCGGAACTTGGCCTGCGTGTGTTCAGGCCAAGTCCAGTTTGGCTTTCCTGGCACGGCGATCCACGCCTTTCGTCGTGCCCACCTTCGGTGAGCACGTGCAGGACGATCGCGGGCTAACCGGGTGCCAGCAGCCGCAGCGCGAGAAGGGTCGCCGCGAGAAGGCCGAACGTCTTGAGCAGCAGCGCCGTCATCGGCGCCGCCCGAAGGCGAGTCCAGCCGAAGCTGATGATTTCGTTCATTGTTCGATTTGGTGCCATCAGCAAGGATAGCACGATCAGGTGAATTTATTGCAGCGGTCGGCGGCCCGGGCCGCTTCGGGTCGGATAAGGCCAGGGCGTGTCCCCCTTCGCCTTCCTGGGTCGGCCTCTTGCCTTCCAAGGCGAACGCCGCTCGGCGTCACCATATTCCCAGGCAGAAGCGCCGGGTCACCGACTGGGCCGAGGACGATGGTGGCCTGCGTACCGAGGGCAGCCTCACCGTCTGGTTCGCGCCGGAGGCGATCGAGGCCTGAAGGGCCAAGCCGCGCACTGGCCGGGGCGGACAGCCCACCTGCTCCGCGCTGGCGATCGCCAGCGCCCTGACCCTGCAGGCTGTGCTCCGCCGGGCGCTGCGCCAGACCGAAGGCCTGATCGGCTCCTTTCTACAGTTGCTTCGCCTCGACTTCGCCGTGTCGGACCACTCGCCCCTCAGCCGCGCGGCGGGTGAAAGCCGGTGCGCCTGTTGGTGGATGGCACCGGACGACGGCTGCGCGGTCCCGGCCGCTGGCTGGAGGAGAAGCATGGCAGCACGCGGCGCCAGGCTTGGCGGGTGCTGTACCTCGCCACCGACGCCGGCACGGGCCAGACCGTCGCCGCATTGCTGACTGACAGGGATGCTGACGACGGCTCACAGGTCGGCCCCTTATCGCTTGATCGCAAGCGCAGCAGGGGCGAATGCGTCCACGCCCCTGCAATACGGTGTCCCTGGATGCCCGGCCTTGCCGCGGCGTCACCCCAGGAACCATGCCTCGGTCTTGGCGATGGCGGCCGTGCTCGCTGCGTTGGAGAGGGTGAGGAGGTCGACGACGATGGTGTCGCGGGTTGCGTCGCCTGCGACGACGGCATCGATCAGGCGGACCCAGAGGGAGGCTCCGACGCCGGTGGCGAGGAAGTCGCCCTTCCAGGCGAGCGCGGAGCCGGGCGCGCCGGCGAAGGCCTGCCAGGTGGCGGCGTTGTCGGTGGAGTACTCGAGGCGGAAGGCCTCGACACTGGATGTGGCGTCGACCTGCAGCAGCTTGTCGCCTGCGGCGAGGTTGGTGAACTGCCAGCGGAAGTCGATGCCGGCGCCGGCCGTCGTCATGCCCTCCCGCATGGTCAGGGCCGCCGTGCTGGTGGCTGTGGGACTATCGATCGAGAGGGCGCTGAGGGTGGCGTTGTTGACGCCCGGGGCGGTGGTGTAGGTGCCGAAGGCCCTGCCGGCGCTGACGGGGGCGATGTCGTCGTCGAGCAGCGTGCCGGCGGTGGAGAGGGTGGGGGCGGCGCTGCTGCTGGCCTGGAGGGTGAAGGACT
>NZ_SMOA01000093.1 GCF_004353985.1 Paracraurococcus ruber
GGGCTGGCGGCGATCGGCGCCCTGGCCGAGGGCGGCCGGCCGGCGCCGCGGACCGCCCGCGGGCCCTGACCGCCAGGGGAGGGGAGGCGCGCCCGGCGGCGATCCCGGCCCTGCGCCGCTGCAGGGCGCGCGCCGGGCCTGCCTTCGGGCAATCGCGGCCGGCGGGCCGGGTTCCCGCGGCAGCGACGCCATCCGCATGCGCCACGGGCGTAACCGGCCTGTGTCTCGGGCATGTGGCTGCCTCGCCACAGTGTTTCGAGGAAGTCGCGGTCCGCCGCTGCCCCCGGTTGCCGGCAATTGTTCCATTGCACCATAGTTATCCGGGACCCGCGGTGCATCCGACCATGGCGATCGCCGGAAGCGGGGGGCGGCTTCCTGTCTCGAGGGGGGACAGGCGGGTCGAGGGAACAGCCGGCGGGGCCGGCGCGTGAGGAGGATTGAGATGCGCAAGATTCTGCTGGGCACGACCGCTGTGGTCGGCGCGGCGCTCCTGGCCCCGGCGGCGCCGGCCTTCGCCCAGGAAGCCCCGACGGTCCGCATCGGCGGCTTCTTCCGGGCCTACTACGGCTATACGCAGCAGTCGGGCCGCAACTCGACGACGCCCTACACGCTGGCCACCAACACCAGCGGCGCGTCGTCCAACCTGCAGCAGCAGGCCAATGGCGCGGTCGAGAGCACCGGCGGCACGGCGCGGCTGAGCAAGAACGACTTCTCGACCGACGGCGAAGTGCATGTCTTCGTCAACGGCAAGACCGCCAACGGCCTGACCTACGGCGCGGTCATCGAGATCGCCTTCAACCAGCAGGAAGGCCGCAACATCGTCCAGCAGCGTGCCAGCACGGGCAAGACGACGGCCTCGATCGACGAGTGGTACGCCTTCATCGCCTCCCCCACCTGGGGCCAGATCCGCTTCGGTGACGAGGACGGCCCGGTCGGCGGCCTGATGAACTCCGGCGTCATCACCAACTTCGGCACCGGCGGCATCTACGGCGACCGCGAGTCCTTCGTGACCCGGCAGGCCAACACCCGCACCACCACCTCCCCGGGCGGCCTGGGCGACAACACCAAGATCATCTACCTGTCGCCGCAGTTCTTCGGCTTCGACTTCGGCGCGTCCTTCGCCTTCAACTACAACGAGGGCGAGGACACGGGCTGCTCCTCCAACGCCTCCTCCGGCTGGTGCGACACGGCCTATGCCTTCACCGGCGCGGCCAACTTCGGCATCGCCGCGGCCGGTCCGAACCAAGCGGTCCGCCGCAACGAGTACCAGGCCGCCCTCCGCTGGCGCGGCAGCCTGGCCGGCGTCGGCCTGTCCGTCACCGGCGGCTATGTCGGCGCGGGCGCGGCGAAGGAACTCAGCGCGATCACCAATGCCCAGCGCTCGGTCTTCCAGCCGCTCGGCGTCTGGCAGGTGGGTGCGCAGGCGACCGCCTACGGCCTGACCGTCGGCGCGCAGTATGAATACGGCACCTCGAACTTCTTCTGGGGCAACCCGATGAAGGGCGACCGGCCGATGGAGCAGATCTTCGCCGGTGCCAGCTACACCGTCGGGCCCTTCACCATCGGCGGCAACTACCAGTTCCAGACGGTCGAGGGCGCGAGCCGCACCTCCTACTCCTACAACGGGGCCGGCAACCTGGTGACGACGCCGAACGCCGCGGGCGCCGCGCTGATGCGCCGCTTCGGCTACGGCATCGGCGGCAACTACCGCCTCGCCCCGGGCCTCGACATCGTGGCCGAGTGGTCGAAGTTCACGGTCGCCGAGCGTGGCCGCGACCTCGACCCGCAGCGCGCCGGCGTGCAGGACCGCGGCACGGCCAACGTGTTCATCCTGGGCACCCGCCTCGCCTTCTGATCCCGGCGGGATCCCGAGACCGGGGGGCGGCGGAGCGATCCGCCGCCCCCTTGTCATGTTCAGTAAGATTACGTTTGCACCACGGGCTTGATCGATACACCCGCGGAGGATACCTCGATGGCCATGAAGCCTGTCGTCCTCGCCGTCGCGTTCACCCTGCCGCTGCTCGCCGCCTGCGGCGGCAACAACCAACGCCTGGTCAACAACGACGAGTATGGCGACTACCGCGGCAGCGTCGCCCGCAACCGGCCGCGCGGCGCCGATGCCGGGCTGGTGATCTTCGGCGTCGACAAGAACCGGGAAGCGCGGGAAGCCGCGGCGGCGGGCACCGGGCTGTCGGTGAATGCCTTCCTCTGGCGCGCCACGCTCGACACCCTGTCCTTCATGCCGCTGGCCTCCGCCGACCCCTTCGGCGGCACCATCATCACCGACTGGTACTCGCCGCCCGGCGCGGGGGCGGAGCGCTTCCGGGCCCAGGCCTATGTGCTCGGCCGGCAGCTGCGGTCGGACGGCGTCCGGGTGCAGGTCTTCCGACAGACGCTGGACCGTGGCCAGTGGCTCGATTCGCCGGTCTCCACCGCCACCAATTCCGAGCTGGAGGACAAGGTCCTCGCCCGCGCGCGGGAGCTGCGGAGCCAGTCGGCCGCCCGCTGACCGCGGCGCCGGCGGGGACCCGGCCGACGGACCCCGCCACGGCGGCTCGGAGCATGCGGATCTAGCGTCCCACGGCGCGGGCGGCCCCAGGGCGCCGGCAATCGCGCCGGGTCGGGTGCGGCGGCCTCGCCGCCCGCCGCTGATCGGCCCGAGCGGCTTCCCCCCCTTCGGCCTGAGCGCCGGCGCAGCCGGTCACGCCGGGCCCTTGCGCCGGCCAAGCTGCTTCGCCGCCACCAGGTCGGGCGCCGGTTCCGGCCCCGCCATGCTGCGGACCACCAGCACGAGGGCGGCCTTCTGCGGCAGGTCCAGGCGGCGATAGGCGCGCAGCAGCGCCTCCTCGTCGCCGGCCAGCAGGCCGAGCGAGCCCTGTTCCTCCTCCAGCAACTCCAGCGGCGGCGGCGTGTCGGGATCGAGCCCGACGAGGTAGGAGACGCTGGTGGCCAGGGCCTCGGCCAGCCGCACCAGGCGCTGGCCGCGCGGCGGCGGCGCCTTGCCGGCGAGCAGGCGGTCGAGGAAGTCGGGCGGCAGGCCGGCGGCGCGGCTGGCGTCCTCGGGCGTCAGGCCCAGCCGGTCCAGCCGTCCCTCGATCAGTTCGGCCATCGGCGCGGCATCGTCGGGCATGGCGCTTCCCACGCGCGGCGCGGGGCCGGGTTGCACCGCCTCGGGCGTCAGGGGAAGGGCGCCGCCCCTCCCGGACCCTCCCCGCCGGGGATCGAACCGACCCCCGGGCCCCCGTAGGAGTCCATCGTCGGCGGTCATTCCCCCGCCGATGACTCGAGGGGGCCAGGGGCCCTTCGGCTCCTGGTGGGGGGATCGAAGGGGGCAAAGCCCCCCTCTCGCCGCCCTAGCCCGGCAGCGTCGCCAGCGCCGCCAGCCCGCCCTGCGGCCGGTTGCGCAGCACCAGCGTGCCGCCATGCGCGCGCAGGATGTCGCGGGCGATGGTCAGCCCGAGTCCCGTCCCGCCGGTTTCCCGGTTGCGGCTGCCTTCCAGGCGGCGGAAGGGCTCGAAGACCGCTTCCAGCGACTCCGGCGCGATGCCCGGCCCGTCATCCTCGATCGCCAGCCGGATGGTCCGGCCCGGCGCTTCCGGCGCCTGCAGGATCAGGCGGGCGGCGCTGCCATAGGCCAGGGCATTGCCCACCAGGTTGGCGATGGCGCGCTTCAGCGCCACCGGCCGCACCGGCGCGGTCAGCCGGTCCGGCCCGCGATAGGCGATGCGGTCGGTGAGGTCCGGATGCGCATCCGCCGCCTCGTCCAGCACGGTGCGGCAGAGCGCGGCGAGGTCGACCGGCGCGGTCGGCTCCCGCCCCGCATCGTCGCGGGCGAAGGCCAGCGTTGCCGTCACCATCGCCTCCATCTCGTCGAGGTCGGCCAGCATCTTCCGCCGCTGCTCGTCATCCTCCATGAACTCGGCGCGCAGGCGCAGCCGGGTGATGGGCGTGCGCAGGTCGTGGCCGATCGCGGCCAGCATCTGCGTCCGTTCGCCGACAAAGGCGCGGATTCGCTGCGCCATGGTGTTGAAGGCATGCGCCGCGGTGGCAAGCTCGCTCGGGCCCGTCTCCGGCAGGGGCGGGGCATTGACGTCGCGGCCAAGCTGGTCGGCCGCCTGGGCCAGGGCCCGCACCGGCCGGGTCAGCCGCCGCACCGCCCAGAGGATGAGCAGGCCGGCCGCCAGGGTCATGGCGGCGAAGGCGATCAGGAAGGTCTCGGAATGCCAGGGCCGCGGCGGCGGCAGGTGGATGTGCAGGTTCAGCCATTCGCCGCTCGGCAGCCGCAGGCTGGCGAGGAAGCTGGGCTCCCCCGGGACCGCGCCGGTGATGATCTCCCGCGGGCGGAAGCGCGGCGGGCCGGCGATGAAGAGGTCGAGTCGCAGCAGCCGCAGCATGGGCGGCGGCATCGGCGGGTGCTCCGGCCGGGCCAGGGGCAGGTCGTCCAGCGTGGCGGTCAGGCCCTGCGGCAGCTCGAGCTCCGCCAGCATCTGCGCGCGGCGGTCGGGCGGGGCGATCATCACGGTGCGCCAGGCGCTGATGGCGCGCAGCGAGATCTCCCGCGCCTGGGTCAGGCGCTGCAGGTCCACCCGGTCCAGCGCATGGATGGTCAGGCCGGCCGCCTGCACGACGGTCAGGGCGACCAACAGCACCAGGGCGGTGCGGCCAGCCAGGCTGTGCGGCCAGGCACGCCAGCGCCGCCGTGGCGGCGGCGGACCGGCGGCCGGGGCGGCCGCCGGCGCGGGATGGCCGGTCATCCCTTCTCGACCGTCGCGGCCAGGACATAGCCGCCGCCCCGCACCGTCTTGATCAGCGTCGGGTTCCGCCCGTCATCCTCCAGCTTGCGGCGGAGGCGGGAGACGGCGACGTCGATCGCCCGGTCGAAGGGGCCGGCCTGCCGCCCGCGCAGCAGGTCCATCAGCATGTCGCGGGTCAGCACCCGGTTCGGCCGTTCCACCAGCACCTGCAGCAGCTCGTACTCGCCGCCGGTCAGCGGCACCTCGGCGCCGTCCGGGTTGAGCAGGCGGCGGCGGGCCGGCTCCAGCGTCCAGCCGGAGAAGCGGACGGCCTTGGCCGGCGGCTCCTTGGCGGCGCCGGGCTCGCCGCTCGCCCGCCGCAGCACGGCGCGGATGCGCGCCAGCAGCTCCCGCGGGTTGAAGGGCTTGCCGAGATAGTCGTCGGCGCCGAGCTCCAGCCCGACGATGCGGTCCGTCTCCTCGCTCATCGCCGTCAGCATGACGATGGGCACGCCGCCTTCCCCCGGGCCCTGGCCGCGCAGCCACTTGGCGAAGTCGAGCCCGCTCTCGCCCGGGAGCATGAGGTCGAGCACCACCAGATGGTAGCGGCCGAGCGGCCAGAGCTTGCGGGCTTCCTTGGCGTCGCGGGCGGCAGAGACGCGCATGCCCTGGCGTTCGAGGAATTTCGAAAGAAGGTCTCGGATCTCGCGGTCGTCGTCGACGACCAGGATATGCGGTTGCGGCTCCATGGCCTGTTACATAGCGCGGCCGCGGCGGATTGCCGCGCGGCAGTTGTTTCGGGCTGTTGCCGATGCCGCCCCTGTTGCAGGCGGTTGCAATTCGGCATGCCGGGGGACTTCGGCCAGCAACATGCCGAGCGCAGGTTCCTGCACACGGTCGGCGCCGTTCCATCCCCCTCCCGGTGCCGATGCGTTAAAGGCGGCGGGGATGGTTCCCCCTTCCCCTGCCACCCCGCCGCCCCCCTCCGCCCCGGTGCCCGCCGGGACCCCCTTTCCCGAGGCACCGCCCTGGGCCCGCGCCGGCATCGCCGCGCTGGTGGCGGCCGATCCGCGGCTGGGCGCGATCGAGCCGGCGGCCGGGCCGCTGGCCTGGCGGGTGCGGCAGGCGGGATTCCCCGGCCTGCTGCGGGCGATCTGCGGCCAGCAGATCAGCAACCAGGCGGCGGCGGCGATCTGGAACCGGCTGAAGGCGGTGCCGGGCGCGCTGGACCCGGCCGGGCTGCTGGCGCTGGACGATGCGACGCTGTGCGGCGTCGCCGGCCTGTCCCGCCCCAAGGCGGCGCATGCCCGCAGCCTGGCGACGGCCTGCCTGGAGGGGCGACTCGATTTCGCCGGGTTGCCCGCCATGGGTGACGAGGCAGCGGTGGCGCATATCGCCGCGGTGAAGGGCCTGGGGCGGTGGACCGCCGAGATCCACCTGCTCTTCGCCGAGCAGCGACCGGATGTCTTCCCGAGCGGCGACTTGGCCCTGGCGGCGAGCGCCGCGCATCTGCTGGGCCTGCCGGCGCGGCCGGGGCCGAAGGACTTGGCGGCGATCGCGCTGGGCTGGGCGCCCTGGCGGTCGCTGGCGGCGCGGCTGCTGTGGCACCACTGGCGCTTCGTGACGGGACGGCCGGTGGTGGAGGACGGGTAGGGGCCGGGCCGGTCAGGCCACGCAGCCCGGCCCGTTGCGGTTGAAGCTCTGCACCGTGCCGCCGCGCGTCTCGAACACCACCGAGCAGCCCTGCGGTGCCGCGCCGCCGCCCAGCCCGAAGCCGAGGCCGGTGCCGACCCCCACGCCGCTGCCGCCGCCCCGGCCGAAGCCGAAGCTGCCGAAGCCGAGCCCGATGCTGGGGTAGACCGCCGGCGCCGAGGAGGGCTGGACGAAATCCCATTGCAGCAGCCGGCGGCCATCCGCCTCGTAGCTGCGGGTCGGCACGCCGAGGCCGGCGACCAGTTCCGCCTCCGGCTTGCCGACGAAGCCGGTCATCCGCTGGTCGAAGGCCTGGGGGGTCTGGCTGGCGCAGGCGGCCAGCGCGAGGAGCAGGGGGACGGAACGCAGGCGCGACATGTGCGGAAAGCGCACGGCGCGCGCGGCGGTTCCGGAAGGGGGCGAGGCCGGCTCCCGGACCCTCCTCCTCCGCCGGGGATCGAACCGGCCCTGGGCCCGGGCCCTAGGCGATGACTCAGGCCGGTCCAGGGGTCGCCCGACCCCTGGCGGGTGGGCATCGGGGAGGGCGGCGCCCTCCCCGATGCCCCGCCGTCACGGCATCGGCGCCGCGTCGAAGCCGTTCTCGAGCACGCCGCGCGGCCGGATGTAGTCATAGGGCCCGCGCGCCAGGAACTGCCCGGTGCCCGGTTCCGCCTGCACCTTGCCGTCGCGCATCACCACCGCGCCGCGGCGCACCGTCGCCACCGGCCAGCCCGTCACCTGCATGCCTTCGTAAGGCGTGTAGTCGATGGCGTGCTGCATCAGCGCATTGGTCAGCGTGACCTGCTTCTTCGGGTCCCACAGCGCCAGGTCGGCATCGGCGCCGACGGCGATCATGCCCTTGCGCGGCGCCAGGCCCATCAGCCGCGCCGGGTTGGTCGCGGTCAGGCGGACGAACTCGTCGAGCGTGATGCGGCCCTTCGACACGCCCTCGCTGAACAGGATCGGCAGCCGCGCGGCGAGGCCGGGAATGCCGTTCGGGATGTCGCGGAAGGGCGCGTCGCGGCCGGACACCGCCTTGCCGTCCTCCCCGCCCATTGAGAAGCCGCAATGGTCCGAGGTGACGACGTCCAGCGTGCCGCGGCGGATCATCTCCCAGACGCGGGCGTGCTCCTCCGTCGTGCGCGGGGAGGGGCTGCACATGAAGGCGGCGCCCCCAAACCCCGGCCGGTCCATGTCGGCCGCGGTCAGCGTCAGGTATTGCGGGCAGGTCTCGCCCCAGACCTTCAGGCCGCGATGCTGCGCGCGGGCGATCTCCTCCGCCGCCTCGGCGCAACTCACGTGGAAGACCTGGATCGGCTGGTCCACCAGCTCCGCCAGCGCGATGGCGCGGTGCGTCGCCTCACGCTCGACCACCGGCGGGCGGGACCAGGCATGGTATTTCGGCGCGGTCAGGCCGGCGGCGAGCAGCGCCTCCGTCCGCCACTTGATGGCGGCGTAGTTCTCGCAATGCACGGTGACGAGGCAGCCATTCTTCCGCGCCGTCACCAGAACCTTCAGGTATTCCTCGTCGGACAGGTGCAGCGGTTCGTAGGTCAGGAACACCTTCAGGCTGCGGATGCCCTTGGCGACGATCTGCGGGACCTCGCGCTGCAGCACGTCCTCGGTCGGGTCGGTGATGATCTGGTGGAAGCTGTAGTCCAGCATCCCCTTCGCCGCGCGCTGCTCGTAGTCGGCGATGCGGGGCAGGATGCCCTCGCCTTTCCACTGCGGCACGAAGCAGACGACGGAGGTGGTGCCCCCGGCGAACGCGGACGTGCTGGCGGTGACGAAGCTTTCCTCGTTCACCGTCACGGGCACGTCGCCGGCGGTGCCGACATAGCCGCCGCGGGACGGTTCCTCGATATGGCAGTGGCTGTCGATGCCGCCGGGCAGCACCAGCAGGCCGCCGGCCTCTAGCACCTGCGCGCCATCCGCCAGGTTTTCCGCCAGCGCGACGATGCGCCCGCCCTTGATGCCGATGTCGCAGCGCGTGGTGCCGAAGCCGGTCGCCACCTCCCCGCCGCGCACCACCAGGTCGTATTCGGCCATGCTCCCCCTCCGCCGGTCGCCCGGGCGGGAGCATGCGACGGTTGGCGGCAGGGATCGAGGGGGGCCTTGCCCCCCTCGAACTCCCCCCACCAGGGGTCAGGCGACCCCTGGACTGGCCCTGGTCATCGCCGCGGGCGTTGCCCGCGACGATTAAACCCACACGGGGGTCCGGGAGGCGGTTCGATCCCCGGCGGGAGGGTCCAGGGAGGGACAGGGGCACCCCATGGCGCAATGCGCCATGGGGACCCCGCAGGGCCCTCCCCGGGTCAGGCGGTACCCGCGACGGGCAGCCGGTCCAGCGCCTCCGGCGACAGCGCGCGCAGGAACTCCTCGCCCCAGCGCTCGGGCGAGGTCTCGGCGATCGCCGCCCAGGCGTCCTGCCAGCGCGCCCGCCGCTCGGCCAACGGCATGTCGAGCGCGGCGCAGATCGCCTCCGCCATGCCTTCCGCATCATGCGGGTTCACCAGCAGGGCGGAGGTGAGCTGCGCCGCGGCGCCGGCGAAGCGGGACAGCACGAGCACGCCCGGATCGGCCGGGTCCTGCGCCGCGACATATTCCTTGGCGACGAGGTTCATACCGTCCCGCAGCGGCGTCACCACGCCGACGCGGGCCAGGCGCATGAAGCCGGCGACGGTGTCGCGCGCCTGCGGCCGGGCCAGCAGGCGCAGCGGCAGCCAGTCCGGCTCCCCGAGTTCCGAGTTGATGGCGCCGGCCGCCGTGTCGATCTCCTGCCGCAGCCGCTTGTAGGCGGCGACATCCTCGCGCGACGGCGCGGCGATCTGCAGCATGGCCAGGCTGCGCGGCGGGCGGCGGGCGGCGACGCGGCGGAAGGCTTCCAGCCGTTCCGGGATGCCCTTGGTCGGGTCCAGCCGGTCCACGCCCAGCAGCAGCGCCTGCTCCCGCAGGGACCGGGCGAGCAGCCGCGCCGGCTCCGCCTGCATCTGCGCCGCGGCGGTGGCGGCGAATTCCGGCGCGGCGATCTCGGCCGGGAAGACGCCGAGGCGGACGGGGCGGCCACCGAGTTCCAGCATCTCGTCGCCCGTGCGCACCGCGCCGGCGAAGCCGATGGCGGTGGCGGCGAAATTCTCCCGGTCGCTGGCGGTCTGGAAGCCCAGCAGGTCGCAGGCCAGCACATCCTGCACCAGGCCGCGTATGCCGGGCGCCACGGCGGCGGCGTCGGCCGCCGGGAAGGGGACGTGCAGGTAGAAGCCGGTCGGGCCCAGCACGCCGCGCTGCCGCAGGGCGGCCGGCAGCGACAGCAGGTGGTAGTCATGCACCCAGATGCGGTCGTCCTGCCGCAGCATCGGCACCAGCGCATCGGCGAAGCGGCGGTTGACCCGGCGATAGGTGTCGAGGTCCGGGCGGCGGAAGGACATCAGGTGCGGCAGGCCATGCAGCATCGGCCAGAGCACGCCGTTGCTGTAGCCGGTGTAGTAGCCGCGATGCTCGGCCTCGGTCAGGTCGATGGTGGCATAGCCGACGCCGCTGCGCTGCACGAGGTTGGGCGGGCTGGCCGCCTCGGCGACGGCGCCGCTCCAGCCGAACCACAGCCCGCCGCGGCGTTGCATGAGGCCGAGCAGCGCCACCGCGAGCCCGCCGGCCTGGCCGGCATTGCCCTGCGGCACCGGCACCCGGTTGGAGACGACGACGATCCGGCTCATCCCACCTCCAGCACCGCCACCGGAAGTCGGGCAAGCACCTGCCCGACGGGCAGGCGGTCGCCCGGGGCGTGCTGACCCTCCCCGGTCAGCGCGTCCCGCCAGTGCCGTGCCTCCCATGAAGGCGGCAGGCGAAGATCGGTTCCGCTCCATTCCGCCCCCGGCAGCAGCGGCATCGGCGATTCCCCGAGCACGGTGCCCGGCAGCCGCGTTGCGACGACCAGCGCGGCGGCGTCCTTCCGCGTGCGGAGGAAGGCGAGGACGTGCTGCGCCCGCGGGCCTTCCACCGTCACCGGGTGGTAGTCGCCCTCGGCGAACAGGGCCGGGTGCCGGGTGCGCAGGGCCAGGGCGCGGGCGATGACGGCCTGCTTCACCCGCCCGTCCTGCCAGTCCGCCAGCAACTCGGCCGGCGGCTGGGCCTGGGCGAGCGCAGCCTGCCGCGCCTCCCAGTCCACCGGCCGGCGGTTGTCCGGGTCGACCAGCGACAGGTCCCAGAACTCGGTCCCCTGGTAGAGGTCGGGCACGCCCGGCGCGGTGCAGCGGAGCAGGGCCTGGGACAGGCCGTTGACCGCGGCCGCCGGGGCGATGCGGGCGGCGAAGCCGGCGATCTCCTCCCGCATCCGGCTGGCGCGGTCGGGCGCCATCATGGCGCCGACGAAGTCGCGGCAGGCGGCCTCGTAGTCCAGGTTCGGCACCGCCCATTCGGTGCGGCGCTTCGCCTCCCGCAGCGCCTTCTCCTGCCAGGCGCAGACGCGGTCGAGGAACTCGGCCACCCCGGCCTCGTCGGTGGGGGAGAGGCCGAGCGGCCAGGCGCCGACCAGCGTCTGGTAGAGCATGAGCTGGGCGCTCATCCCCGGCGCCGGCCCGTCCGGCAGGTCCTTCCGCAGCGGCGCGTTCAGGCGGGACCAGCGGGCGACGGCGGCGGTCCATTCGCCATGCAACTCGGACAGCACCGCCAGCCGGGCGCGGACATCCTCGCCGCGCTTGTGGTCATGCGTGGCGGTGGCCAGCAGCGCGCGCGGGAAGGATTTCGCCCGGCTGCGGGCGCTGCCATGGAAGGCGGCGGGGGTGACGGCGAAGCGGGCGGGGTCCGAGCCGACCTCGTTGCGGGAGATCAGCCGGCCATAGCGGTAGAAGGCGGTGTCCTCCACGCTCTTCGCCGCCGTGGGCGCCGACAATTGCTGGAAGCGCACGGCGGCCGCGAGGCGATCCCGCCGCAGCACCGGCGGCAGGCTGCGGGGCGGGTCGCCGCCCAGCCAGCCATCCAGCAGGTCGATCAGCGGCCGGTCGGCGGCGCGCACGGTGCGGCGGGCGCCGGCCAGCGCCCAGTCGAGGATCCGGTTGTCCTCCGCGCTCCGCCCGCCCTGCGTGATGTAGAGCCGGTAGACGGGGAAGTGGACCAGCACCTCGGTCAGCGCGCGGCGCAGGCCGGTCAGCGTGAAGTCCCGCGTCGCCAGGTCGCGCATCGCCACGCGCTTCATGGCGGCGGCGGTGCCGTTCAGCTCCGAGGCCAGGTTGTCGCGCAGGATCTGGCGGCGGGCCGCCCGCGCCTCCTCGTCGAAGGACGGGCTGCGGCCGGTCTGGTCGGTCCAGAGCGTGGTCAGCGGCCCCTCGCCCTCGGGGTCGTGCAGGACGCCGCTCGCCTCGTCCATGAAGTCGTAGCCGGTGGTGCCGTCCACCATCCAGTCGGTGCGCAGCGTCTCGAAGGGGGCGAGGATCTTCTCCACCCAGATCATCGGCGCGCGGTCCGGCCGCACCGCCTGCATGCGCCGGTGCAGCTTGCGGCAATAGCCGCGCGGGTCGGCCAGGCCGTCCACATGGTCGATCCGCAGCCCGTCCACCGCGCCTTCGGCATAGAGCTTGAGGATCAGGTCATGCGTGGCGTCGAAGACCTCGGGCAGTTCCTGCCGCATGCCGGCCAGCGAGGTGATGTCGAAGAAGCGGCGCCAGTTGATCTCGTCCGCCGCGGCGCGCCACCAGGCGAGGCGGTAGTGCTGCCGTTCCAGCAGCCGGTGCAGCGCGCTCCGCCCCGCCTCCGTCCCGGCATCGAAGCCGGCGAGGGCGGCCTGCAGCGCGGCCCCGCCCCCCGGCGTCTCGGCGAAGCGCCGCAGCCGGTCGCGCAGCGCGGCGGCCTGTTCGCGCGCCAGGGCGCGGTCGCGCTGCTGCAGGCCGACGCGGCCGAATTCCTGCCCGAGGGCCGCGAGGGTCGGGTCCTGCGCGGCCTGCAGCACATGGTGGTAGTGCTGCGGCGCGATGGGGAACCGGTGCTCGAAATACTGCGCGTGCAGGCGGCCATCCGCGGCGTCGAACAGCAGCTTGAGGTCGCCCGATCCCAGCGCCTCGCCATAGGGGGCGCCGAGGAAGGGCATGAGCATGCGGTTGGACAGCGACCGGTCCGGCGGGTCCCAGTCGATGTCGAAGAAGCCCGCATAGGGGCTCTGCCGACCCCATTCGAGCACGTCCAGCCACCAGGCATTGTCGGACCCGCCGACGCCCATGTGGTTGGGCACGATGTCGATGATGAGGCCCAGGCCGTGCTGCTTCAGCGCGGCGGAGAGGCGGCGGAAGGCCGGCTCCCCGCCCAGTTCCGGGTTGAGCTGGTTGTGGTCGACGATGTCGTAGCCGTGGGTGGACCCCGGCCGCGCCTTCAGGATGGGCGAGGCGTAGAGATGGCTGATCCCGAGTTGCGCGAGATAGGGGATGAGGGGGACGGCGTCGTCCAGTGTGAAGCCGGCATGGAATTGCAGGCGGGCGGTCGCGCGCAGGCCCGCCGGGCCCGTGTCGCGCGGCGGGTTCGCCATGGGTCTCTCTCCGTCTGCTCAGTCACGTGACGGAGCGAAAGCGGCCGGGACCCGCGCGAGTTCCTTCGCCCGGAGGGGCGCCGCGGCCTTTCGGCCGCGGCCGGTCGCATGGGCCATGCGCGGCGTCGTCCATGCGACCGTGGCGGGCGGCAATGGCGGCCGGCCGTGGCAGGCGAACATAGGGGAGGGGACAGGGCCCTCTCCCGCCGGATGGTCAGGCCCTGGGCCTCGCCCGCGCGAAGGCCTCGACGCGCCGCGCCACCGCCGGGTCGTCCAGCAGGGTCGCGGCATCGCCGGGCATGCGGCGCTGCCAGTTCGGGTGCTGCGCCACCGTGCCGGGCAGGTTCGGCTGTTCCGGCATGGCCAGCGCATCCTCGAGCGGCAGGATGGCGAGCGCGCAATTGGCGCCGCCGACATGCGCCAGCGCCGTGTCCACCACCGTGACGCCCTGGTCCGGCGGCGGCTGGTCGCCGGTGGCGGCGCCGCTTTCCAGGAAGGCGGTCCACAGCGCGCCGCGGTCGCGGGTCCGCTGCGCCTCCTCCCGCTCCGTCGTCGCGGCATCCGGGAACAGGCCGAGCTCGGACCGCCAGCCGATGTCGCGGCCCTGCCACCAGCCGACCACCGTCGGCAGGTCATGCGTGGTCGTCATCGCCGTCGCGTTGCGGGGCCAGTGCCGCGGGCTGCGGAAGCTTCCATCCTGCTCCTGCTCGAACCACAGCACCTTCATGCCGAGGATGCCGGCCTGCTCCATGCGCTGGTGGAAGCCGTCCGGCAGGGTGCCCAGGTCCTCGCCGATGACGATTGCCCGGTGGCGGTGCGATTCCAGGGCCAGCAGGCGGACCAGGTCGTCGATCGGGTAGCGGAGATAGGCGCCCTCCGCCGGGCCGGCGCCGCGCGGCACGACCCAGAGGCGCTGCAGCCCCATCGCATGGTCCACCCGAACGCCGCCGGAATGGCGGAAGGCGGCGCGCAGCAATTCGAGGAAGGCGCCGAAGCCGCCGGCCCGCATCTCCAGCGGGGAGAAGGCGGTCAGGCCCCAGTCCTGCCCGAGAGGCGAGAAGATGTCGGGCGGCGCGCCCACCGTCACGTCGGGCAGGATGGCGCGCTGGTGCGACCAGGCATGGCTGCCGCCGCCATCGGTGCCCACCGCCAGGTCGGCGATGAGGCCGACGGGCATCCCCGCCTCCCGCGCCGCCGCCTGCGCCGCGCCGCGGGAGGCATCGGCCAGCCATTGGCAGAAGGCATGGAAGGCGACTTCCGGCGCATGGTCGCGGGCGAAGCGCTGCATCCCGGGGCTGTCCGGCGCCTGGAACTCGGCCGGCCAGTCGCGCCAGTGCCACAGGGCGGGGTCGCGGCCATAGAGATGCGCATGCAGCGCCTCGAACCGCGCATGCGCCTCCAGCGCCGTCCCGGCCTGGCTGCGGTAGTCGACGAAGCCGGGATGGTCGGCGGCGCGGTCGTAGAGCGCGCGCAGGCGGGCGAGCTTGCGGCGGGCGGCGGCCGGCCAGTCGATCAGCTCGTCCGGCGGGCCGGGATCGCCCGGCACCTCGCCCAGCGCCGCGGCGGGATCGGCATAGAGCACGTTGCTGAAGATGCGGGAGGAAGGCGAGTAGGGCCCGTATTTCGTCACATCGGCCGAGAACAGCGCATGCGCCGGGCTGACCGCGATGGCGGCGCAGCCGCGGCGGCCGGCGGCATGGGCCAGGGCGGCGACGGCGCCGAAATCGCCGATGCCCATGTCCCGCGCGCCGCGCAGCGCATGGATCTGCGCCGCCAGCGCCCAGGGCAGGTGCCCGCCATGCGCATCCGCGCCCAGGTCGCCCAGCGTCACGCAGCGCGGCGGCGCGGCGGCGACGATGCAATGCGCATCGTCGAGATGCAGGCGGTGATAGCCGGGGGTGGAGATGGCGGGCAGCCGCGCCTCGCCGCCCCAGCCGCGTTCCAGATGGCCCTCGATTCGGTCGCCGCCCTCGATGTCCAGCCGGAAGCGATGGCCGACCGCGGCGCCCGGGACATGCACGCCATCCGGGCCGATGGTCATGGTGATCAGCGGCGGCAGGCGCTGCGCCAGCGCGTCCAGCGCCGCCTTCGCCGCCTCGGCATCCTCGGGCAGGCCCTGGGCGGCGAGGACGGCGCGCAGCGTGTCGGGCGCGACTGTCTTGGCCTCCCCGCGCACGTCGCGCCAGGTGGTGGCGATGCCGGCCGCCTCGGCCGTGGCGCGGAGGTCGTCGTCGGTGGTCATCGGATGTCCTTCAGCCCCGCGGGCCGCGGGAGGGGCGCCGCCCCTCCCGCACCCACCCCGCCAAGGGCCGAAAGGCCCCTGGACCCCTCGAGTCTTGGCGCAGCGCCGTGAGAAGGGAAAGCGACACTCAGGCGTCCAGCAGCGCGACGGTGCAGCGGGCGGGCAGCATGCCGCCGGCCAGCGTGCCGGCCGCGCCCGCCAGGCTCTCGAACAGCGGCGTGCCCTGGGCGGTGCAGACCGCCGCCTCGGCCCCCAGGTTGCAGGCCAGGATCAGCACGGCGCCATCGCCCAGTCGCCAGCGGGCGAGCACCGCCGCTTCGCCCACCACCTCGGCGCCCAGCGCCTGCGCGCCGGGCAGGCGCGGGATGATGTGCCGGTGCCGCAGCGCCAGCAGCCGGCGATGCAGCGCCAGCACGGCATCGTGCGGCGGCCGCCGCGCCTCCGCCGGGTCGGGGATAGAGGCGGTGAAGGTGGCCGCGGCATTCGGGTCCGGGATGCGTTCCCGCTTCGCCGGGTCCTGGAACGCCGCGAATTTGGAGAATTCCTTGCGCCGGCCGGCGGTGACCAGCGGCGCCAGCTCGGCATTGTGGTCGGTGAAGAACAGGAAGGGCGCGGTCGCGCCCCATTCCTCGCCCATGAACAGCATGGGGATCTGCGGCGAGAGCAGCAGCAGCGCCGTCGCCGCCGCCAGCGCCTGCGGCTCGGCCAGCGCCGTCAGCCGTTCCCCGAAGGCGCGGTTGCCAACCTGGTCGTGGTTCTGCAGGAACAGCACGAAGGCGGTGGGCGGCAGGTGGGCGCTGGGCTCGCCGCGCGGCGCGCCGAGATGCTCCGAGCGCTGCCCCTGGAAGAGGAAGCCTTCGCCCAGCACCGTCGCCAGCTTCGTCGCGCCGGCCTCGGCGAAATCCTCGTAGTAGCCCTCGCGCTCGCCGGTCAGCAGCGGGTGCAGGATGTTGTGGCCGTCGTCGTTCCACTGCGCGTCGAAGGCGCCGCCGGGCCGCAGGTGGCGGGCGCCGTTGCGCTCGTTCTCCAGCACCAAGTGGACATGGCGGCCGGGGGACTGCGCTGCGACCTCCCGCCGGATCCGCGCGCCCAGCACGTCCAGCCAGTCGGTCTCGGCGATGGCGTGCACCGCATCGAAGCGCAGCCCGTCGAAGCGGTACTCGTTCAGCCAGAACAGCGCGTTGTCCTCGAAGAAGGACCGCACCGCCGGCTTCTTGAAGTCGATGGCGGCGCCCCAGGGGGTGTGGATCCCCTCGTCGAAGAAGGGCTTGGCATAGGCATGGAGATAGGCGCCGTCCGGGCCGAAATGGTTGTAGACGACGTCGAGGAACATCATCAGCCCGAGGCCGTGCGCCGCGTCGACCAGCGCCTTCAGGTCCTCGGGCGTGCCCAGCGCGGTGTCGGGCGCATAGGGCAGCACGCCGTCATAGCCCCAGTTGCGCGCGCCCGGGCTGTCGTTGACCGGCATCAGCTCGATGGCGGTGACGCCCAGGTCCTTCAGCCGTGGCAGTGCCGCCTGCACGCCCTTGAAGCCGCCCATGGCGCCGGCATGCACCTCGTACAGCACCACCTCGTGCCAGGGGCGCCCCTGCCAGCCGGCATGGCGCCATTCATAGCCATGCGGGTCCAGCACCACCGAGGCGTCGTGCACATCGCCGGCCTGCAGGCGCGATGCCGGGTCGGGCACCGCCAGGTCGTCCGAGACGCGGAAGCGGTACTGCGCGCCGGCGCCGACCGGCGCCTCCACCTCGTGCCAGCCATCGCCCAGCGCGTTCATCGCCTGCGGGGCATGCTGCGCCACCTCCAGCAGCACCTGCGGCGCATCCGGCGCCCAGAGCCGGAAGCGGGTGCGGGGATGGCCGCCCAGCGGGTCCAGCAGCATCGCGCCCCAGGTGGTCGCCTGCGCGAAGCGGCTCATGCCAGCCTCGCCGCCAGCAGCACCGCGCCATGCGGGCCGACCGGCACCGCCTCGTCCAGCACCGGGCGCTCCGGCGCTTCGGGGTGCACGCTGTCCAGCGCCAGGGTCCAGTCCAGCCGCGGCGCGGGCAGGGCGAAGGCATGGCCGGCGGCATCGGCGTTCAGCAGCAGCAGCGTGACATCGACGCCGCCATCCTCCGCCGCCACGGCGCGGCGCAGCGCCAGGGTGCGTTCCTCGGGCAGGTTCCAGGCCTCGGGCGTCATGGGTCTTCCGTGCTGGTCGAACCAGGCAATGTCGTTCAGGCCGGGCCGAAGTTCCGTCACGCCATGCAGGAAGATGGCGGGACGCAGCGGCGGCAGGCGCCGGCGCAGCGCGATCAGCCGCGCGGTGAAGCGCCGCAGCGCCAGCGCCGGCGGCGTCGCCGCCAGGTCCCAGTCCACCCAGGACAGGTCGTTGTCCTGGTTATAGGCGTTGTTGTTGCCCTGCTGGGTCCGCAGCATCTCGTCGCCGGCCAGCAGCATGGGCGTGCCGGCGGAGGCGAAGACGGTGACCAGCATGGCCCGCCGCACCGCGGCGCGGGCTGACAGGGTCGCGGCATCCTCGGTCGCGCCTTCCGTGCCCCAGTTGCGGCTGTGGTTGTCGCCATGGCCGTCGCGGTTGTCCTCGCCATTCGCCGCGTTGTGCTTCGCCTCGTAGGCGGTGAGGTCGGCGAGGGTGAAGCCATCATGCGAGGCGACGTAGTTCACGCTGGCCCAGGGCCGCCGCCGCCGCCGGTCGAACAGCCCGGCCGAGCCGGTGAGGCGGGCGGCGAGGTCGCTGCGCATCCCGGCATCGCCGCGCCAGAAGCGGCGCACGCCGTCGCGGAAGCGGTCGTTCCATTCGGCGAAGCCGGGCGGGTGGTTGCCGAGCTGGTAGCCGCCCGGGCCGATGTCCCAGGGCTCGCTGATCAGCTTCACCCGGCTGAGCACCGGGTCCTGGCGGATGGCGTCGAAGAAGCCGCTGCCGGGGTCGAAGCCCGGCCCCTCCCGCCCCAGGATGGTGCCGAGGTCGAAGCGGAACCCGTCGATCCGGTATTCCGTGACCCAGTAGCGCAGGCTGTCCATCACCATCTGCAGCACGCGCGGATGCGAGAGGTTCACCGTGTTGCCGCAGCCGGTGTCGTTGATGCAGTGCCGCTCGTCGCCCGGGATCAGCCGGTAGTAGGACGCGTTGTCGAGCCCGCGCCAGGACAGCGTCGGGCCCAGCTCGCTGCCCTCGCAGGTGTGGTTGTAGACGACGTCGAGGATGACCTCGATGCCCGCGCCGTGCAGGCGGCGGACGGCCACCTTCAGCTCGTTGCGCATCCACGCTTCCATCAGGTAGCGCGGCTCCGGCGCGAAGAAGGAGAGGGTGGAATAGCCCCAGTAGTTCCGCAGCCCCTTCTCCACCAGGAAGCGGTCCTGCAGGAAGGCCTGGATCGGCAGCAGCTCGATGGCGGTGACGCCGAGGCGCTGCAGGTGCTCGATCACCCGCGGGTCGGCGAGGGCGGCGAAGGTGCCCCGTTCCCGCGCGCCGATGTCGTGCCAGCGCATGGTCAGGCCGCGCAGATGCGCCTCGTAGATCACCGTGCGGTCCCAGGGCGTGCAGGGATGCCGGTCGTCGCCCCAGGCGAAGCTGTCATCCACCACCACGCCCTTCGGCATGGCCGGCGCGCTGTCCCGCCGGTCGAAGGACAGGTCGCTGCGGCCGGCGCCGGGCCGGTAGCCGAACAGCACGTCCGACCAGCGCAGCTCCCCGTGCAGCTGCTTGGCATATGGGTCGAGAAGCAGCTTGTGCGGGTTGAAGCGATGGCCGCGCCGCGGCTCGTAGGGGCCATAGGCGCGGTAGCCGTAGATCTGCCCCGGCCGGGCTTCCGGCAGGTAGCCGTGCCAGACCTCGTCCGTGCATTCCGGCAGCGGCAGCCGCGCCACCTCCCGCCGGCCGGAGGGGTCGAAGAGGCAGAGGTCGATCCGCTCGGCATTCGCCGAGAAGACGGCGAAATTCACCCCCAGCCCGTCCCAGCTCGCGCCCAGCGGGTCCGGCCGGCCGGGCAGCAGGCGGCTCGGCAGCGGCGGCATCTCAGCCCCGGCCCGCGCGGCGGCCCGGGCCGGGCCGGGCGCCGCCCGCGGCG
>NZ_SMOA01000094.1 GCF_004353985.1 Paracraurococcus ruber
GGCCGCGGCCTCCGCCACCGGCCGGTGCCGCGGCGCGGTCCAGGCGCCCAGCGCCGCCGGCGGCTCCGCCGTCTCGGAGGTCTCGACGAACTCGCCCATCAGCCCGTTGAGGTCGAGATGCACGGGCCGGGGCGGCACGGCCACGGCGGCCGCCCAGGCCTGGCGGAATTGCCGCGGCAGGTCGGCGGCGTCCTGCACCATGGCGGCGAATTTCGTCACCGGCGCGAACAGCGGCGCATGCGCCACTTCCTGGTAGGCGTTGCGATGCTGGTGGCCGATGGGCTTGTGGCCGGTCAGCGCCAGCACCGGGCTGCGCGCCAGGAAGGCGTCCTGCAGCCCTGCCGCCAGATTCGCCGTGCCGACCGACTGCGCCGCCACCACCCCCGGCCGGCCGGAGACGCGGCCATAGGCATCGGCCATGTAGACCGCCGCCTTCTCGGTATGCGCCAGCACCGGCTGCACGCCAACCCGTTCCAGCTCCAGCAATGTCCGCCGCAGCACCGCATCCACGAAGAAGACATGCGTCTGGCCGGAGGCCTGCAGGCTGCGCGCCAGCCACTCATAGCCCCGCATCGGCCATCCCCCGCTTGTCGTTCCCTCGCCGGCCGGGATACTGCCCCGACAAGGGCAAGGAGGAAACCCGATGGCCGACCTGCTGATCCAACAAGGCCGTGGCGACGGCCTGCGCTACCAGGACCTGGAGAACCCGGCCGATACCTGGCACTGGCTGGAGAACCCGCCCGCCGCCGCCAAGGACGGCATCCCCTATGCCTTCATCGCCGCGCTCGGCGACGTCACCCACCCCGCGCCCTTCCTCTACACGGTCGAGCTGGACATCGCCGAGGCCGACCTGCCCGCCATCTACGACTGGTACGAGCAGGAGCACCTGCCGCTGCTGACCGGCGTGCCCGGCTGCATCGGCGGCACGCGCTACCGGCGGCTGGATGGCGGCGCGCCCAACCTGCTGGCCGCCTACCGGTTCGAGCGGCCGGAGGTGAACCAGTCCGCCGCGTGGATCAAGGCCCGCAGCACCCCCTGGTGCGACCGCGTCCGGCCGCTGTTCCGCGGCACCCGGCGCTTCGTCCGGCGGCTTGTGGATTGAAACGCGGCCGGCGGCTTCGCTAGCCTCCTCCCCCCAGGGCACCCGCGGCGACAAGCGGGGCCCGCGGAGGAGGAGACGACGGGATGCGCATCGCACCGCGCCTGGCCGCGCTGGCGGCCGGGCTGCTGCTCTGGGCCGGGCAGGCCGCGGCACAGGCCCAAGCTGGCCAGACCCAGCTGATCATTCCCTGGCCGGCCGGCGGCGGCACCGACATCATCGGCCGCCTGATCCAGCCGGTCTTCGCCGAGGAACTCGGCGGCCAGCTCATCATCCGCAATGTCGGCGGCGCCACCGGCACCATCGGCACGGCGGAGGTGGCGCGGTCGAAGCCGGACGGCACGACGCTGATGCTCACCTCCATGGCGCCCGTCGCCGTGCAGCCGAGCTTCCGCGCCAACCTGCCCTATCGCGCCGACAGCCTGGCGCCGGTCTGCCTGGTGGCGGAGGCGCCGCTGACACTGATGACGCCGAAAGCGACCGGGATCCGCACGGTGGCGGATATCGTGGCGAAGGCGAAGGCGGCGCCCGGCCAGGCGCCCTATGCCTCGGGCGGCGTCGGCGGCCTCGGCCACCTGGCGATGACCGGCCTGACCCGCGCGCTCGGCATCGAGATGAACCACGTGCCCTTCCGCGGGTCCGGCGACAGCGTGCTGGCCATGCAGTCCGGCACGGTGCTGATGCTGGCGGCCGAGGCCAACCTCGTCGCGCAATACCAGCTGCATGCCATCGCGGTGTTCGGCGAGCGGCGCGTCGCCGACATGCCGGAGGCGCCGACGCTGCGGGAACTGGGGCATGACCTGGTCTATCCGCTCTGGACCGGGATCTTCGCGCCATCCGGCACGCCGGAGCCGGTGCTGGAGCGCATCGACGCCGCCTGCGCCCGCACGCTCCGCACGCCGAGCGTGGTGGAGGGGATGACGCGCGCCTCCCACCCCATCCGCTATCTCGGCCGCCGCGAGTTCGGCCGCTATGTCCGCGCCGAGGTGGAGAAATACGCCGAGCTGATCGCCGCCTCCGGCCTGCGGCAGGCGGATTAGTCCGGACGCTTCCGCAGCAGGTAGCGATGGCGGCCGTCCAGCACCTGCACACCGTGCTGGTTGTGGATGGTCGCCCGCAGGCCGAGGATGCCGGTGGTCCGCTGCGCGGTGAGTTCGTCCACCTCCAGCAGGGGGTACAGCGTGTCGCCCAGCACCACCGGATGCAGGAAGCGCGTGGACTGCTCGAGGAAGCCCTTCAGCGACTCCTCGACCATATGCGGGAACAGCCCGGCGCCGGCGCAGGTCTGGATCGCCACCTGGTAGCCATGCGCCAGCATTCCGGGCAGGCCATACGCCCGGCAGTATTCCGCATCGTAGTGGATGGGGTGGTTGTCGCCCGAGGCGGCCTGGAAGGCGGCGAAGAGGCCGCTGGTCATGGTGCGGGACGGCAGCGGGAACCGCTCGCCGAGGACGAAATCCCCGAACCAGCGCTGCTCCGGCACCAGGCGGTGCGCGCGGGGGTCGAAGGTCACCCGGCGACGTAGCCCAGCGCCCGGTCGCGCGCCCGCGCCGCGGCGTCGCGCTTCGCCGTGTCGCCGAAGCCGCCGCCGCCCGAGGTTTCCAGCCGCACCCGGTCGCCCTGCTGCAGCGGGACATTGTCGGACTTCGGGGGCAGCGGGCTTTCGGCGCCGTCGCGCGCCAGCACCAGCCGCCCGACCGAGGCCGGGCCGCCGCCCGCCAGCCCATAGGGCGCATGGACGAAGCGGTCCATGTTGGCGGTGAAGAAGCAGCGCGGGCTGTCCACCCGCCATTCCCGCAGCAGGCCGAGGCCGCCGCGCCGCTCCCCCGCCCCGCCGCTGCCCGGCAGCAGGCCGTAGCGGGTGATGGTCAGCGGCGCCTGCGCCTCGATCATTTCGATCGGGATGTTGCTGTTGTTGTGCATCCCGGCCGAGAGGGCGTTCACGCCATCCTTGGACGGGTGCGCGCCGGTCCCGCCGATCTCGATTTCTACGAGTACCTCCCGCTTCTGGTCTTCCCCGACCGTCTGGAAGGTACAGACATAGGAATTCCCATAATAGGCCGCCGGGATGCGGTCCGGCACCGCCTGGTGCAGCGCGCCGAACATCGCATTGAGCAGGCGGTGCGTGACGGCGATGCGGTGCACGACGGGCGCGGGGTGGCGCGCATTCACCACCAGCCCTTCGGGCGCGATGGTCGTGACGGGGCGATAGCAGCCGGCATTGGCGGCGAAGGGCTCGTCGCAGGCGCACATGACGGCGAACATGACCGCGGCATTGCTGCTCGCCAGCGTCGCATTGGTCGGTCCCTGCACCTGCGGCGAGCAGCCGGAGAGGTCGACGGAGATGCTGTCGCCCCGGATGGTCAGCGACACATGCAGCCTGATGGGCTTGTCGAGGTCGATGCCGTCATCGTCCAGCCAGTCCGTGAACTCATAGGTTCCGTCCGGCATGCGGCCAATGGCGGCGCGCATGGCCTGCTCGCTCATGTCGAGGATGCGGCGCCCGGCCTCGATCATCCCCGCGGCGCCATAGCGGGTGGCGAGGCGGCGCAGCGCCGCGGCGCCGACCTCCAGGCTGGCGATCTGGCTCTGCAGGTCTCCCAGCAGCAGGTCCGGCTTGCGGATATTCTGCCGGATCATCGCCCAGACGCCCTCATTGCGGACGCCGTTCTCGATCAGCTTCAGGGGCGGGATGCGCAGGCCTTCCTGGAAGATCTCGATCGCCTTGGCGGCATAGCTGCCCGCCACCAGCCCGCCGACATCGATGTGGTGGCAGAGCGTGCCGACGAAGGCGATGCGCCGCCCTTCATGGAAAACCGGCTTGAAGGCGCAGATGTCCGGCAGGTGTTGGCCGCCGCAATAGGGATCGTTGGAGATGACGACGTCCTCCGGCCCCCAGGTCGCCGGGTCGACGTAGCGGTCCAGCAATTCCCGCAGGAAATGCGACATGCTGTTGAGGTGGCTGGGGATGCGCGCGGATTGCGCCAGGTTGTTCCCCTCGGCGTCAAAGACGGCGGTGGAGTAGTCCAGCAATTCGCGCACGATGGTGCTGCGGCTGGTACGCCAGACCGTCACATCCATCTCCGCCGCGGCGGCGGTCAGGGCGTTGCGGATGACCTCGATCTCGATGGGGCCGAGCATCAGGCATCACTCCGGGCAATCAGCGCGCCCGCCGGGCCGAGCATCGCGGTCCAGCCGCGGCCGATCCAGTGCGTGGCGAAGGGTTCCTCGACGATGGCGGGACCGGTGATGCGGTCCTCCGGCGGCAGCGCCTCCCGGTCCCAGACCGGCACGTCGCGCCAGGCGCCGTCCTCGAAGACGCGGCGGCTGCCCTTCAGCGCCGGGCGCGCTTCGGGCGCATGCTCCGCCGCCTCCGGCTTCGGCAGGCGGCCGGTGGCGATGGCGCGGAGCGTGACGAGTTCCACCGCCTCCGCCTCATCGGCGTAGGAGAAGCGCTGGCGGTGCATGGCGTGGAAGCGGGCCAGCAGCGGCGCCAATTCCGTCGCCTCCGGCCAGGGCACCAGCAATTCGAAGGCCTGGCCGTGGTAGCGCATGTCGGCTGCAATGCTGATCTCGCGGCGTTCCGGCGGTACGCCGTCGCGCGCCAGGCCGGCATCGGCCTCGGCCCGCAACTCGGCGACCAGCGCCACGATGGCGGGCAGGCTGGCCGGCAGGGCGGGCATGACGCGCGACCGGGCGATGTCCTGCACCAGGTCGGAATAGAGGATGCCGTAGGCGGAGAGGGTTCCGGGCTCCCGCGGGAAGATCACCTCGCGGATGCCCATTTCCGCCGCGACATCAATTGCGTGCAGCCCGCCGGCGCCCCCGAAGGACAGCAGGGAGAAGTCGCGCGGGTCCAGCCCCTTCTCGAAGAGCGACAGCCGCACGGCGGCGCCCAAATTGGCATTCACCACCGTCAGCATGCCCTGCGCCGCCGGCTCCACCGCCAGGCCCAGCGGCGCGCCGACCTTGTCGGCGATGGCCGCGCGCGTCGCCGGCATGTCCAGCTTCATCATGCCGCCGAGGAAGTAGTCCGGGTCCAGCCGCCCCAGCGCCAGGTTGGCGTCGGTCACCGTCGGCTCCGTCCCGCCACGGCCATAGGCCACTGGGCCCGGGCGCGACCCGGCGCTGCGCGGCCCGACCGTCAGCCGCCCGCCATGATCGACGCTGGCGATGGAGCCGCCGCCGGCGCCGATGGTGCGCATCTCCACCATTGGCAGGCGCACCGGCAGGCGGTCGATCTCGCCCTGCGTCACCACGCTGACGCGGCCCCCCTGCACCACTGAGACATCGTAGGACGTGCCCCCCATATCCACCGCGACGAGGTTCGGCCGCGCCAGCAATTGCGCGATGCGTCCCGCGGCCAGCGCGCCGCCGGACGGGCCGGAAAGCAGCAGCCGCGCCGGCTGTTCCGCCGCCTGGCGCAGGCTGCAGACGCCGCCATTCGACTGCACCAGGAAGACCAGCGGCGCGAAGCCGCCTTCGCCCAGTTTCCCCTCCAGCCTATCGAGATAGGCCTTCACCACCGGCATCAGCAGCGCATTCAGCACCGTGGTGCTGCTGCGTTCGTATTCGCGGATTTCCGGGCTGATCTCGGAGGACAGCGACACGGGCAGCAAAGGCCGCGCCGCCGCGAGCAGCGCCTTCAGCCGCTGCTCATGCGCCGGGTTGACATAGCTGTGCAGCAGGCAGACCGCCACCGCCTCCGCCCCCAGCGCGTCCAGCCGCGCCAGCAGGCCGGGCAACGCCGCCTCGTCCAGGGGCAGTTCGGCCGTGCCGTCCGCCCGCATCCGCTCCGGCACGCCCAGGCGACGGTCGCGCTCGATCAAACAGGGGAAGGGATCTGGGTCCACCTTGTAGAGTTCCCGCCGGACATGGCGGGTGATCTCCAGCACATCCTCGAACCCCGCGGTGGTCAGCAGCACGCCGCGGGCGAGCTTGCGTTCCAGCACCGCATTGGTGGCGATGGTGGTGCCGTGCAGCAGCAGGCCCACATCGGCCAGCGCGAAGCCGAAGCGCTGCGCCGCCTCCGCGACGCCGCGCAGCAGGCCGATGCTCGGGTCCTCCGGCGTGGTCGGGGTCTTCCAGGCGCGCACGCTGCCGTCGCGGGCGTCCAGCACCTGCAGGTCGGTGAAGGTTCCGCCGATATCGACGGCGATGCGAACGGGTCTGTCGCTCATGCTGGCCTTGCCTGCCTCGCCTGCGCATCCCGTCCGGTCGCCGCCTCCGGCGGCTCCCTCCGGGGGCAGAGCACTAACCCATAACCCTTGGCAGCCAGAGCGCAATATCCGGCCAGACCATCAGCAGCACCACCGCCAGCAGATAGGCCGCCAGGAAGGGCGTGACCCCGACGAAGACATCGGTGATCGGGCCGGGCTTAGGCCGCATCCCCTGAAGGACATACATCACCGTGCCGTCCGGCGGGCTGATCTGGGCGATCTCCACCAGCATGGTCACCATGACACCGAACCAGATGGGGTCGTAGCCCAGGGCGGTGACGATCGGGAACACCACCGGCACGGTGGTGATGATCATGGAGAAGCCCTCCATGAAGGTGCCGAGCGCGAGGTAGAGCGCCAGGATGCAGGCCATGATCGCCCAGGGCGGCAGCGGCAGGCCGCCGATGAAGCCGGCCAGCGCCTGCGGCACGTTGATCGCCGTCAGCAGGTAGTTCAGCAGATAGGCGCCGAAGATGATCAGGCCGAGCAGCGCGGTGTTGCGCGCCGTCGCCTCCGCGCTCGCGTTCAGCAGGCGGAAGGACAGCTTGCCTTCCACGGCGGCGAAGCCCGCGGCGCCGACCACGCCCAGCGCCGCCGCCTCGGTCGGCGTGGCATAGCCGGCATAGATCGAGCCCAGCACCAGCAGAATCAGCAGCAGCGTCGGCACCAGGTCCAGCAGCGCCCGCAGCTTGAGGGCGAGCGGCAATGGCGGTGGCCGGTCCAGCGGGTTCGCCAGGCCATGCGCCAGGATGACCGCGATGAAGAGCCCGGTGACCAGCAGGCTGGGTAGCAGCGCCGCGATGTAGAGCGCGCCGACCGAGGTCTCCGTGATCAGGCCGTAGATGATGAAGGTGATGCCGGGCGGGATCAGGTTGCCCAGCGCCCCGCCGGCGGCCAGCGAGCCCAGCACCATCCGCTGGCTGTAGGCGGAGTTGTTGAAATAGGGCAGCGCCACGGAACCCATGGTGGCCGCCGTCGCAACCGAACTTCCGGAGATGGCGGAGAAGACCGCGCAGGAGACGATGTTGGTGTGCAGCAGCCCGCCCGGCAGCCGGTTCAACCAGACATTCAGCGCGCGGTACAGCCGGTCCGACAATCCGGCGCGCAGGAGGATCTCTCCCATCAGCAGGAAGAGCGGCACCGCCACCAGCACGAAATTGGAGGACGGGCCCCACAGCGTCTGGCCGGCGAAGGCCCACCAGGGCCGGTCGGAGAAGGTGAGGCCGACGAGTATGCCGAGCAGCCCCAGCACCGCCGCGACATAGACACCGGCCCCGAAGAACACCAGGAAGACGCCGGTCAGCGCCAGGATCTCGACGACCGGCACGGCCTGGCCGCCGGTGGCCGCCGCGAAGACGGCGGCGGCCAGCATCGCCAACAGGAGGACGACGGCGATCATGGGGCGGTGCCGCGCGCCATGCGCACCGCCTCCAGCGCCTCCTCCGTCTCGTCCTCCAACGTGCGGGCGCCCAGCAGTCGGTCCAGCTCGTCCGCCCGGCCCAGCAGCAAGGCCAGCGCCGATTCCAGGACCAGCACCAAGATCATCCCGCAGAAGGCCAGGATGCCGAAGCCCCAGACGCCCTGCGGGATGACAAGGGGCACGCGCAGCGCGCTGTTGTCATGCGCATCGAACAGCAGGCTCTCATCCACCAGGGACCAGGCGGCCCAGGCGCAGAACAGCGCGAAGCCCAGCAGCAGCAGCAGGGACAGCAGGTGCAGCCAGGACCGCAGCGTCAGCGGCAGGCGGTTCACCCAGACATCCACCCGGATATGCGCCCGCCGCGCCAGCGCATGCGCCAGGCCCCAGGCGATGCCGCCGGCCAGCATGTAGCCGGTGATCTCGATGGTCGCCTTGGAGGAGAAGCCGAACAGGCTGCGCGCCACCACGTCGAAGGTGATGAACAGCGCGCAGGCCACGTAGTTCCAGCCGGCGAGATGCGCCATCAGCGAAGCCAATGCCGTGACAGCAAGCCGCAGGCGCCGCGCCGCCAGCAGCGGCGCGGGCGATACGTCGGCGGCGCTCACCCGCCGAAGCGCACGCCGGCGATGGGCGCGATGGTCTGGTTGAACACTTCGCCGCAGCGGGCGCCGCAGCGGCGGACGAAGCCGGGCAGCACGGTCTTGTCGAGGATCTCGCGCAGCGCCGCGCGATCGGCCTCGGTCGCCGAGACCTCGGTCATGGGCCGCGTCGTCAGGGTGTGGATCCGGCAGCCATCCGTCTTGCCGACGGCGCAGTCCAGCCCGTCGCGCGTAGCCGCCGCGCCCAGCTCCCACTGCTTCTCGTTCACCTCGCGCAGGGACGCCTCGATGGCCGTGCGCACGGCCGGATCCAGCCGGTTCCACCAGCTGATATTCACCATGTAGCCCGCCAGCGCCCAGGAGACCGCGAGGTTGGAGACATGCGTCGTCACCTCGGGCCAGCGCGCCGCGACGCCGCTGCCCGTGCCGGTGATGGCGCAATCCACCACGCCGCGCTCCAGCGCCGAATAGACCTCGGGGAAGCCGATGGAGACGGGCTGCGCGCCGAGCGCGGTGAAGAAGTCCACCAGGGAGTTGCCGAAGGTGCGGACCTTGCGGCCCTTCAGGTCGGCGAAGCTGGCGAAGGGCTGGCGGCACCAGACCACCTGCGCCGGGAAGGGATAGATGATCATCATGCGGGTGCCGAACCGCTCCAGGTCGCGGTTCACCACCGGCAGCATCGCCTCCGCGATGCGCTTGGCCGTGGCGATATCGGGCGCCAGGCCGGCCAGGTCCACGCCATCCAGGATCGGCACGTCGCCCGACAGCGTGGTCAGCGTGCTGGCGCCGATATCCGCCTGGCCGGACCGCACCAGCCGCACTAGCTCCGTGCCGGACAGGTTGCGCTCGGCATGCGTCGAGAGCTGCACCTCGATCCGGCCGTTGCTGCGGCTCGCCAGGCCTTCGCGCAGCACGGGCACGTCCACGCGGGTGAATTGCGGCTGGGTCGGCAGCGGCTGCGTCACCGCCACCACCGTCACCTTCGGCCCGGCCGGCACGGTCTGCGCCCCCGCCACGCCGCCCAGCACCAGCGCCGCGACGGCGCCCAGCATCCAAACCCTCATGAGTCCCCCTGCAGGTCGATGACGATATTGTTGAAGTGGTCGAGCGCGGCGGTGGCACCGGGCGGCACCAGGCAGGTGCAGTCGTATTCCTCGATGATGGCGGGGCCCGGCGCCGGCGCGGCCAGCGCGTCGCGCGACAGCACGCGGGTTTCCAGCCAGCCCAGCGCGCGGCCGAAATAAGCCGCGCGCGCCGGCACGGCGGGCGTGACGGCGTGCGGCGAGAGCCGGTCCGGCATTCGGTCCCGTTCCGGCAGGCCGGTGCCGACCGCCTGCAGAGTCACGAACTCCACCGGCTCGCCGGCGCCGGCGCGGTGGCCATAGGTGCGCTCATGCTCGGCACCGTAGCGTTCCGCGACGGCGTCGGGCGTGTCGCCCGCTTCCATCGGCACCGCCAGTTCGAAGGACTGGCCCTGGTAGCGGAGGGTGGAAGCGCGGCGGACCTGGATGCGTGCGGGCGGGAAACCCTGCGTCGCCAGGCGGGCACGCGCCTCCTCGGCCAGCGCCGAAGCCGCCGTCTCCAGCGCCGCCGGGTCCAGCCCCTGCGCGAAGCGGCGCCAGGAGCGCGAGAGATGCACCTCCACATCGGACGCCAGCAGCCCGACTGCTGAGAAGACGCCGGCCGAAGGCGGCACCACGACCCGCGTCATGCCCAGCGCCCGTGCCATGCCGGCGGCAAACAGCGGCCCGTTGCCGCCGAAGGCGACGAGGGCGAAGGCGCGCGGATCGCGGCCGCGCTCCGAGGTCACGGCCTTGATGGCGCGGATCATGTTCGACGCGGCGATCAGATGCGCGCCATGCGCCGCCTCCTCGACGCTCAGGCCCAGCGGCGCGGCGATGCGGTCGGCGATGGCCGCGCGCGACGCCGCGGCATCAATCGGCAACGCGCCGCCGACCAGCGCCACCGGGTTCAGATAGCCCAGCGCGACATTGGCATCCGTCACGGTCGGCTGCATGTTGCCCTTGCCGTAGCAGACCGGGCCGGGATGCGCGCCGGCGCTTTCCGGCCCCACCTGCGGCGCCCCGGCGGCATCCAGCCAGATCACCGATCCGCCGCCGGCGCCGACCTCCGCCAGGTCGATGGCCGGCACCTTCAACTGGTAGCCGGCGCCGGAGAGCAGGCGGGACCCGACCATGATGCCGCCGCCGACGCTGTACTCGCCGGCGCGCGTCACCTCGCCATTCTCGATGACGCCGGCCTTGGCGGTGGTGCCGCCCATGTCGAAGGAGATGGCGTTGGGCAGGCCGATGCGGCGCGCCAGCATCTGCACGCCGATGACGCCGGCGGCGGGGCCGCTTTCCACCACATGCACCGGCAGCCGCGCCGCCTCCGCCGCCGGCATCAGCCCGCCGGAGGACTGCATCAGCAGCAGCGGCGCGGCCAGCCCGGCCTCCCGCAGATCGCCCGACAGCGCCGTCAGGTAGCGGCCGAGGATGGGGCCGAGATAGGCGTTGATGACGGTGGTGGAGGTGCGCTCGTACTCCTTCATCTCGGGCAGCACGTCCACGCTCAGCGAGACGGGCAGACCGGGCGCGCGGGCGGCGATGATCTCGCCCAGGCGGCGTTCATGCGCGGGGTTGGCGTAGCTGTGCAGCAGGCAGACGGCGATGGCGGCGACGCCCTCGGCCAGCAGCGCCTCCACCGCGGTGACGGCCTCGGCCTCGTCCAGCGGCGTCTCGACCTCGCCGCGATGGTTCACCCGTTCGGTGACGCCGAGGCGGAGATGCCGCGGCACCAGCGGCGCCGGCTTCTCCCAGCGCAGGTCATAGAGGCGCGGCATCCGCAGCGTGCGGATCTCCAGCACGTCGCGGAAGCCCTGCGTTGTGATCAGGCCGGTGCGGGCGCCTTTGTGCTCGAGGATGGCGTTGGAGGCGACGGTGGTCGCATGCAGCACCTCCTCCACCTGATCGGGCGCGATGCCGCATTCGGCGAAGAGCTCGCCCAGCCCTTCCACGATGGCGCGGCCATAGTCGCCGACGCTGGACGACACCTTCTTGGTGCGCAGCGCGCCGCCGGGGCCGATGGCGACCAGGTCGGTGAAGGTGCCGCCGATATCGGCGGAGACGCGCCAGGTCATGCCGCACGCTCCCGCGTCACGGCGGGCAGCGGCCCGCGGCCGGCACGGCGCTCCGCGCGCAGCGCCTCGGTCGCCGCCACATCCACCTGCCAGCCGGGCGCGATGACCACGCCGTAGTCGCGCCGCGCCGCCTCGACCGAGACCAGGCCGTTCCGCGCATCGCGCAGCACGCTGGCCGGCTCGCGCGCCAGCGGGTCGCCCCAGCCGCCGCCGCCCGGCACGTCCAGCCGGAAGACATCGCCATACTTCAGCGTGATGCAGAATTTGCTCGGCAGCTTCTCGGTTTTCCCGTCCCGCTCCAGCCAGTTCATGGACGGCGCGCCGGCGCCGCCGCCCTGCAGGCCGAAGGGCAGGAAGGCGCGGCGGTCGGCGCGCACCTGCAGCACGCCCTCCTGCTCCAGGAAGCGGTATTCGCGGCAGAAGGGCGCGCCGCCGCGATACTGGCCGGGCCCCATGGTGTCCGGCAGGAATTCGTAGCGGGTGATCTGGATGGGCTGCTCGGTTTCCGTCACCTCGATGGAGGGGCTCGCCATGTTGGCGAACATGTGGCTGTTGCCGTCGCAGCCATCGGCGAAGGGCCGGCCGCCCCAGGCGCAGCAGGTGAAGTCCACATAGATGAAGGGCTGCCGATCCGGCGTGTACCCGCCGATCGAGACGCCGATATTGCCGCCATCGCCGGCGGCGCCGACGCGGTCCGGCAGCATCTGCGCCAGCGCGCCGAACAGGCAGTCCACCATGCGGAAGCCGGTCAGGCCGCGCGCCGCGCAGGCGGCCGGCAGCACGCCATGCGCGACGGTGCCGGGCGGCGCCACCACCTCGATGACGCGGAAATACCCCTCGTTGTTCGGGATGTTGGCGGGCAGGATGGACTTCACCCCGCAATAGCTGGCGGAGCGGGTGAAGCTGAGCGTGTTGTTGATGGCGCCCTTCACCTGCGGGCTGGTGCCGGTCCAGTCCACCAGCATGCGGTCGCCGCGCTTCTCCACCCGCACGCGCAGCGGGATGGGCTTGCCGACCTCGACGCCGTCATCGTCGATATGATCCTCGAAGGACCATTCGCCGTCCGGCAGGTCGCGCAGGGCGGCGCGGGCAAGGCGCTCGGCATAGTCCAGCAACTCGTTCATGTAGAATCGCGTCTTCTCGACGCCGGTGCGGGCGACCAGCGCCTTGAACTGCCGCTCCGCGATGGTGCAGGCGGCGAGCTGCGCGCGGAGGTCGCCGAAGACTTTCACCGGCACGCGGACATTCTTCTCGATCAGCGCGTGCAGCGTCTCGTTCGGCTCGCCGCGGGTGTAGAGCCGCAGCGGCGGGATGCGCAGGCCTTCCTGGTAGATCTCCGTGCTGTCGGAGGCGTTGGAGCCCGGCACGCGGCCGCCGACATCGGTGTGGTGGCAGATGGTCGCGGCAATCGCCACCCGTTCGCCATCCACGAAGATGGGCTGGAACAAGAAGATGTCGGGCAGGTGCATCCCGCCCTCGAAGGGGTCGTTGAGGACGAAGATGTCGCCTTCCGCCATGGTCGTGCCGTAGCGGCGCATGACGGCACCCAGCGCTTCCGGGATGCTGCCCAGGTGGCTGGGCAGGGTCAGCCCCTGCGCCACCAGCCGTCCCTCCGCGTCGCAGAAGGCGGTGCTGTAGTCCATGTTGTCCTTCAGCACGGCGGAGTAGGTCGTGCGATGGACGGTCAGCGCCATCTCGTCCGCGATGGAGAAGAGGGCGTTGCGGAAAAGCTCCAGCTCGATCGGGTCGGTCTGCATGCGCCGCGCCTTGTCCAGCGCAGGAGCATCGCATGGCGCCGGCGGCGCGCCAGCCCCCGGCGGGGCGGGATCGGGCTCCCGCGGCGCGGGATGCCCGCGCCGCGGGCAGGGAGCGTAGCCGGCTGCTCCGCTGCGGGGCGGACGGAGGCGGCCCGCGGCGGGTTGGTGGGCGCCGGGGTCAGCCCCGGACCCAATCCTCCACCGTCAGCCCCGCCACGCGCCGGAACTCCCCGGTATTCCCCGTCACCAGTGTCGCGCCGGTCGCCAGCGCATGGGCCGCGATCAGCATGTCGTTTGGGCCGATGACCTGGCCCGCCGCCTCCAGCGCGGTCCGCAGCCGCGCATACTCGGCATCGGCGGGATGGTCGAAGGGCAGCACCGGCAGCCGCGCCAGCACCGCCGCCACCCGCGCCTGGATGCGCTCCGACCCGCTGCGCTCCCCGCCGTAGCGAAGCTCCGCGGCCGTGACGATGCTGAGGCAGAGCGCCTCCTCCCCCACCCGCGCGACCTGCCCAGCCGCGCGACCGGCCGGGTTCCGGATCAGGTCCGACACGATGTTGGTGTCGAGCATGTACCGCGTCACAGTGTGACGTCGCGCGCCGGTGGCAGCGTCTCGTCCACGTCGGGAAAAGGTTCATCCAGCGGCTCCCAGCCGGCGAGCAGGTCCAGCAGTCCGGCATCCGGCACCGGCTCGATGATCAGTCGGTCGCCCTCGCGCCGGATCATCGCCTCCTGTCCCGGCAGCTCAAACTCCACTGGGATGCGGATCGCCTGGTTGCGGTTGTTGCGGAAAAGGCGGACGCGGCGCGGGGCGGGATCGGGCTGCGGCACGCGACGGTACTCCCTGGCATATGCTCACGGCATATGCCAATGCTCCGCCATGCGCAAGCGCACCTCGCTCAGGCTTCCACCACCCGCCCCCGGAACACCACCACACCCCGTGGGGGATGCTGCGCCACCGCCTCCCCCACGCCCTCCGCCGGCAAGGCCACGAAGGACGCCACCGCCCCCTCCCACACCGCCGGCGCCTCGATCCCCAATCCCCGCGCGCCCTCCGCCGTCGCCATCCCGAACAGCCGCGCGATGGCCGCATCCGTCCGCGCATCCAGGCGCCAGCCGATGACCGCCGCGCGCTCCAGCATGTCCCCCGTGCCATAGGGGCTCCAGGTATCCCGCATGTTGTCGTTGCCGATCAGCACGGCGACGCCCGCCTCCGCCAGGCGCAGCAGCGGCGGCAGCGGCGCCGCGCCGGCGCCGTGGCTCACCAGCCCCACCCCGGCTTCCGCCAACATGGCGGCCGCCGCCTGCAGCTTCGGCTCGGGCGCCGCGCCCAGACAGAACCCGTGGCTGACCCACACCTTGCCCTGCATCCCCGAAGCCCGGGTGCGGGCGCAGATCTCGGCCAGGCTGAACAGCCCCATCTCCCCCGCCTCATGCAGGTGAATGTCGAGCCCGACGCCGAACCGCCCTGCCAGGGCGAAGATCGCATCCAGCTGGCCCTTCGGGTCGCGGTCCACCTCGCAGGGGTCGAGGCCGCCCAGCACCTCCGCCCCCATCCGCAGCGCCGCCTCCAGCAACTCGATCGTGCCGGGCGCGCGCATCACCCCGGCCTGCGGGAAGGCGACGGTCTGAATGTGGCAGCGCCCCGCCCAGGCCTCGCGCACCGCCAGCACGCCCTCCAGGTTGCGCAGGCCGAAGACCGGCGTGATGTCCACATGCGTGCGGAAATGGACCGTGCCGGCGGCGATGCAGCGGCGCAGCAGCGCCTCGGCGCGGGGTTCCACCGGCAGGCCGGGCAGGACGCGGGCATCGGTCTCGATGCGGCTCATCCGGTCCGGCCCGGCGGCATGCGGCATCCAGGGCAGGCCGAACAGCGCCTTGTCGAGATGCAGGTGGAAATCGGTCAGCGCCGGCAGCAGGAGATGGCCGCGGCAGTCCACCACCTCCGCGTCATCCACCGGGGCGTCGAGGATCGCCGCGACCCGCTCGCCCCGGACCAGCACATGCATGCCGGTGCGGCCATCCGGCAGGCGGCAATTGGACAGCAGCATCCCAGGACTCCCCAAGAAGAAAGAGGCGTGGAAGGTATCCCCCGCGCCACCTCTATTTCTGGGAGTTTTTCAGCCGCCGCGTCAAAGCCTCCGTCCACTCCCCGGCGCTGGCATAGATCAGCAGCAGGAAGGCACCCAGCACCACCAAGCCCTCGATCCACAGGCGCCAGCCCTGCAGCACGAACAGCACCTCGATGCCATAGGACAGGAACAGCCCGACGCAGAAGACATACAGGCTCTTCTGTCCCGCCGCGGCCAGGCCGCGGGCCAGCACGCCGCGCAGCGCCATCTCCCGCACCCGCCAGATCGCCACCACGGCATAGGCCAGCGACAGCGCATGCAGGATGCGCAGCGGCGCCAGATGCTGCTTGTCGTCCCAATCGCCCAACGACCACCAGGCCAGGTGCGCGCCCAGCTTCGCCACCGCGCCGGCGGCCAGGACCAGCAGCGCCCCGGCCAGCAGCCAGCGATCATGGCGCGCCGCCTGGCCGTGCAGCAGCGCCCGCCGCCCGAACCAGGCCCCCAGGATGAACAGCACCTGCCAGGCCAGCGGGTTGAACTCCACCACCAGCCCGCCGAGGCCGGGCAGCTCCCACCCCCAGAGATGCACGGCCAGGTACAGCGCCAGGCTGGGCGCCAGTGCCCAGGCGCCGATGCGGTCGGCCAGCCACAGGAAGCCCGGCAGCAGCAGCATGGACCAGACGAACACCGGCAGGATGCCCATCTCGGTCGGCTGCCACAGCATGGTCGCGGCGCCCGGCAGCGCGAACCAGGGCGCATCCAGCAGCCAGCCCCAGCCGAGCCTCCGCGCCTCCCCCGGCAGGTGCAGCGTCATCTCCACCGCGATCACCATCGCCGCCATGGAGCAAACCACGACCATATGCGTGGCCCAGAGCCGGCGGATGCGCGGCAGCAGGTCGCGCAGCCCCGCGCCCCAGCCGCCCTTGCGCGCCTTCAGCGTGTAGACCGACCCGAGGACGAAGCCGGAGAGATAGACGAACTGCTCCGAGCTGTCGGACAGGCCCCAGGCCGCGCTGATCAGCCAGGCGCCGATGAAGGACCCGTGCGCGTGGGAGGCGAAGATCTGCAGCTGCAGCCAGCCGCGCAGCAGGTCGAGCCGCGTGTCCCGCGGCGGCCGCCGCAATGCCTCAGCCCCGCTCATGCCCACACCCCGTCCGCACCCCGCCGCAACGCCCCGGCGCGGCCCCGATGGCCGCATCGCGCCATCCGCGGCCGGCGCCCTGAAAGCCCTCGAAGGCCGCCAACGCCCGGGATCCCTGACCGTTGGCGGAATACCATACGCCGTCCCGCCCGGCCGGTCAGGCGATCCGCAGCCCGACCAAAGGCGCATAGCGCCGGACCAGCGCGATCGCCTCCTCCCGGTGGGCGAACAGCACCAGGGCGGCCATCGCCCAGGTGAAGCAGGCCTCCTTGAACAGGTGCCCGCCATCTTCGTAGGGATCGACGCCCAGCGGCGTGAACAGGTGGAAGAAGATCGCCCCCGTCATGATGCCCAGCGCCCAGCCGGCGCCGAGGACCCGGGTGCGCGGGATCAGGATCAGGATGGCGGCCGCGGTCTCCATGCCGGCGACGAACAGCCGGAAGGGCTTCTCCGGGATGCCGCTCCAGTCGCTCAGCCGGTCGAAGACCAGGGTCGGGCCGGGCAGCTTGTACTGCAGGTACCAGAGGAACTCGTAGGCGATCCACAGCACCGCGACCCAGGACAGCAGGGTCAGGATGCGGTCGGTGGTGCTGCGCATGGCGGTCTCCTCCCGGCTCGGGCGTGGCGCGGGTTCGGCGCGCGCGGACAGGCTCTGGCCCAGCATGGTCACTCTCTCCTGGCTGCGTGTTTCGCCGGGCTGGCCGGGCGGGTTACCCTGCCGCGCTGCCCCGGCGGCGCCAGTCTCGCGCCGCCCCGCCAGGCGCCGCCAAGGCCGATGGCATATCGGGGCGATACCCGGGCCGCATGGCCGGCCGGGCAGGGAGAAGCATCGGATGAAGCTGCCAGGGCCCGACCACCCCATCGCCATCGCGCCCCATGCGGGCCGCGTGCGCGTCACCTTCAACGGCGCCGTGGTCGCCGAGACCGACCGCGCGCTGCAGCTGCAGGAAGCCAGCTACCCGCCCGTGCTCTACATCCCGCGGGAGGATGCGGACATGGCGCTGCTGCAGCGCACGGCGCATGCCACGCACTGCCCCTACAAGGGCGATGCCGCCTACTACACGATCGTCGCGGGGGACCGGCGGTCGGAGAACGCCATCTGGTCCTATGAGGCGCCCTTTCCGGCGATGGCCGCCATTGCCGGCCACCTCGCCTTCTACCCGGCGCGGGTCGACCGGATCGAGGAGTCGTAGCCGGCGCAGGGCGGTCGCGCCGGCGGGCTGCCGGCCTCGCCGATCAACTCGAAGCGGAAGGGCCGGTCCGCCGCCGGGTCGAAGGTGACGACCACTGCCTGCGCATCGGCCTCCCCCGGCACCTGCAGCCGGGTCAGGTTCGGCACGCCCTCCAGCGGTTCGTGATGCACGAAGTAGTGGCTGTCGCCGTTGATGAGCAGCACCGGGCGGCCGAACGCCCGGGCGGTGCCGGCGATCGCCTCCCGAATCGCGCGGTAGCCGCTGTCATAGCCCTGGCCGCAGACCTGCCGGTAGAACATGTCGGCCTGCAGGGCGATGACCGCCCCGCGCGCCTCCGGCGCCGCGGCGAAGCTGGCGGCCAGCCAGGCGCGGTTGGCAGCGTCCCGCGCCTCGAACTCCGCCAGGGCGGCCGGGCCGCGCGGCAGGCCGGCAGCGCCCGGCTCCCCCGGCTCCGCCGGGCGGCTGTTGTTGCTGCCCGGCACATGCAGCGTCAGGAACAGGATGCCGTCGCGCTGCCAGCGCGCATTCTCGACGAAGGGCGCGGCCTGCTGCTGCACCGGCATGGGCCGCCGGCCCAGGCTCTCGGCGCCCGGGAAGAAGCGCTGCCGCAGCAGGGCCAGGCGCTCCTGTGGGTCGTAGCGGCCGGCGCGGCCCTGCCAGCAATCCGTCCATTCGTTGTCGCCCGGCGTATAGACCAGCGGGTGGTCGGCCAGCGTCATCCAGGACAGCGCCCGCAGCAGCTTGTCGTCGGTGCAGAGCTCCGCCCCGCCCTTGGTGTCGCCGACAAAGATGCTGAAGGCCGGCCGCGCCGCATTGATCGTCGCCATCAGCCGGGCGACGCGGCCTTCCTCGGCCGGGCAGCGCTCGGGCGCCGCGGGCTGGCAGTAGGGCATGTCGCCGAAGGCGACGAAGCGCACCGGCTGGGCCCGTGCCGGCAGCGCCGCGGCCGACAGGGCAAGGGCGGCGAGGCAGGCGGGCAGCAGCAGGCGGCGCATCATGCGGGATCCCTCGGGTCGGCCAGGCCCCGTTACCGCAAGCCGCCGGGCGCCGCTACCGCCCGCCGGCAGGGGCGGCCTGGGCAATCCCCCCCGCCGCCGTCTGTTGGCCTATCCGGGACGGATGGGCCGGCCGCCGGCGCCGCGCCGCCCTGCCGGCCGCGCGGGGCATCCCGCCCGCGACCCGGCACGCGCCGGCCATCCCGCCCGC
>NZ_SMOA01000095.1 GCF_004353985.1 Paracraurococcus ruber
CGGGTCGTCCGCCGCGGCGCCCAGCAGCAGCGCCAGCGCCGCCGCGCCGCCCAGCAGCCCGGCGGCGACCCGCCGCAGGAAGCGGCCGAGGCGGGGCGGCGGCGCCGCCTGCCAGCCGATGAAGAACTCCTCGAAGCCCTCTTCCCTGGCGCGGCTCATGCCACCGCCACCGGCTCCACCCGCGTGCCGGGCGGGTTGGGGCGCGGGTCCAGCCAGACCTCTCCGCCGACCTGGCGCAGGCGGTAGGTGGCCAGCCTTTCCGTGTAGGGCGGCGGGGCGCAGCCATCCTCCAGCCGGTACTGGAAGCCATGCCAGGGGCAGGTGATGCAGCCATCCACCACCCGCCCCTCCCCCAGCGGCCCGTTCTGATGGGCGCAGAGATTGGTCACGGCGGAGAGCCGCCCCTGGTGGCGGAAGATGGCGACCGCCTCGCCCCGGAGCGGGCGGATGGTGACGGCGCCGCCTTCCGGGATGGCCTCGGCCGGCCCGGCGAGCACCCAGGGCGGCTCCGGCGCCGGCGGTGCGATGCCGGCGTCGCGCCGCGCTTCCCGCAGGCCGGCCGCGACATGCAGCGCGACGAGCAGCGCGGCCGAGGCGAGCACGACCAGCGCCAGGGCGGGATCGGTCGCCGCCTGCAGCGCGCCGAAGCCGACATGCGCCACCACCAGCGCATAGGCCAGGTAGAGCGACATGTGCAGCGCCTTCCAGGCCGGCGGCGTCAGGAAGGACAGCCAGAAATCATGGCTGGTGGCGGCCAGCAGGCAGAGGATCAGCAGCGCCCCCAGGCCGAAGGGGATGAAGGGCCGCACCGGCTCGGAGGAAAGCAGCGCGACCAGGGAGGGCGTGGGGCTGAAGGCGAAGTACCAGTCCAGCACCGCCGCGGCATGCGACAGCGCGGCGAGGCAGGTCAGCACGCCGAGGTGCCGGCGGTTGTAGAGCAGCGGCAGGCAGCGCCGGTCCAGCCGCGCCAGCGGCCCGATGGCCAGCGCCAGGGTCAGCAGCAGGAAGGCGGCGCTGCCCCAGGCGCGCATCAGCAGGGTGGGGCCGTCCAGCGGCCGCGCCGGGTCGGCGAGGTGCGGGCCGAGATGCAGGTAGAGCAGCACATAGGTGGCGACCGCCAGCAGCAGCACCGCGTCATAGGCGAGCTTGGCCCGCGTCCAGCCGACCGGGACGTAGCGCGCGCTCATCGCCCGATCCTCATGCCCGCGCGCTCATGCACACACGCTCATGCCGGGGCGATGCGAACCGGCGGCTCCGCCGGGCCGGATGGGCGCGCCAGCAGCGCGCCGAGCAGAAGGGCCGGCAGCAGCGCGGCGAGGGCAAGCCAGGCCAGCAGGTGCAGGCGACGATGGCGAAGCCGCATGGCGGTTCAGCGCGCCAGTACCCGCCAGCGCCACAGCACCAGCGGCCAGAGCAGGAGGAGGCCGGGCAGCAGCAGCGGCCGGAAGGCATGGGCACCCCGCGCCGCCGGGTCCACCCGGTCCAGCCCGCGCAGCAGGAACAGCAGCCCGACGGCGAGGCCGCAGGCGCCATAGGCGCCGGCCGCCGCCAGCAGCAATTCCGCCGTCAGGCGCGACATGCCGCCGCCCCCGGCGCGCCGGTCACGCCAGGGCGCATGGGCCATGCCCCCTGGCACCGGTGCCCCGACCCATGCGCTGCCCAGGCGCGGCCGCCGGCATGGTCATTCCGCCGCCTGCCGCTGCGGCTCCGCCGCATCCTCCGGCGCGCGGCGCGGCGCCCGCAGGTCGAAGGTGCGGGCGCCCACATCCGGCGGCGCCGGCGCCAGCCAGGGGGAAGCGGCGAGCGCCGCCGCGGCATCGGCGTGGCCGGCGGCCCAGCGCTCCTCCATGGTGCGGCGGCTGAACTCGTAGTCCTTGGACTGGCCCTGCGGCCGGTCCGGCCGGTAGACCAGCTGGACGATGTCCATGGTGGTGACGCAGCCGTAGTTGTACAGCCACTGCGCCTCCGCCGTCGCCTTCAGCTCCGGCGACAGCTTCTCCCACAGCGCGTTGATGTTGTGGCGCACGTCATGCGCCTCCAGCAGCATGTTGGTCACCTGCCGGGTGCGGCTGGAATAGCGGATGTCCTTCTCCCGCTCGCTCACCTCCTCGAGGTTGGCGGGCAGCTTCCCGCGGGAGGCGAAGACATCGACCTGGAAGGTCAGGCGGCTGCGGCGCGGCACGTATTCCAGCACGTATTGCAGCGGCGTGTTGGAGACGAGGCCGCCGTCCCAATACGCCTCGCCGTCGATCTCCACCGCCGGGAAGCCCGGCGGCAGCGCGCCGCTGGCCATCACATGCTCGGCGCGGATCACCGTCTCGCGGTTGTCGAAATAGGCGAAATTGCCAGTGCGCACATTCACCGCGCCGACGCTGAAGCGGATCGCCTTCGCGTTGATGCGGTCGAAATCCACCAGCGCTTCCAGCGTGCCCTTCAGCGCCGCGGTGTCGTACCAGCTGACCGGCGTTTCCCCGCCCAGCCAGGCGGCGACCGGCCGCGGCGCGAAGAAGCCGGGCTGGCCCAGCAGCAGCGCATTCAGCGCGCCGAGGCTGCGATGATCCATAACGCCGCGTTCCAGCAGGCCGAGCCACCAGGCCGGGACGCAGCCGGGCGGGGCGGTGATGCCTTCCCAGAACTGCCGCAGCCGCTCCACCCGGCGTTCCGGCGCGTTGCCGGCGATGATCGCGGCGTTGATCGCGCCGATCGAGATGCCCGCCACCCAGTCCGGCAGGTAGTCGGACCCCGCCAGCGCCTCGTAGACGCCCGCCTGGTAGCTGCCGAGCGCACCGCCCCCCTGCAGGACGAGCGCCACCTTCTTGTCATAGCTGGCGGGGCGCGGCGGATGGGCGGGTCCTGGCATCGGCACGGCATCTCCTCAAGGCCCGGTTCGGGCGTCAGGCGGCGGTTATGGCCCCATGCCGGGGGCGCTGGCGAGACAATCCGGTTACGCCCGGGCGGCCGCCAGCACGGCCCCGTCCGGCGCCTGCAGCAGCAGCGCCAGCCGCTCCCCGGCCGGGCGCGGCAGCGCCAGGCTGGCCGGCGCCCCGCGCCACGCCCCGGCCGCCACCGCGGCGCGGACGACATTGGCATGCACCAGGCGGCGGCCGCGATTCTCCCCCGCGCCCACCGCCGTCGCCTGCCGGGCATCATAGCCGATGAGCCAGAGGCTGCCCTCCCCCGCCCCGGCGCCGATCTCCGCCAGCGCCTGGTCGCCGGCCGCAGCCAGGGACAGCGACGGGCCGGCCGGCGGGGCCGCTGCGGCAATGGCGGCCAGCAGGGCGCGGCGGTCCGACCCGACCACGTCCCGCCGGCCCTGCACCACCGCCTGCGGGGTGTAGGGGCTTTCCAGCCGCAGCGCGGCGACGTAGCGCCGCTGCCGCGCGGTCGCCTCGGCCAGGGAGAAGCGGTCGCGCCAGCCCAGCCGGTCCCAGTAGGTGACGTGCCAGGACAGGGCGAGGACGTCCGGCCGCCCCTCCGCCAGGTCCAGCAGCACCGCATCGGCCGGCGGGCAGGAGGAACAGCCCTCCGAGGTGAAGAGCTCGACGACCACCGGCCCGGGCGGCGCGGCGGCAAGCGGCCGGGCCAGGAAGGCCAGGGGCAGGGCAAGCATGGCGGCACGGCGACGCATCGGGGCCTCCTCGGGCCGGTCGCCGTCATCCCGGGCCGCTTGGACGGCAGGGCGGCGCCAGCCCGCAGCGTGGCGAAAGGGGACCGCATTGCCGCGAGGTTCCGCACCGCGACGACCGGCCCGACAGAGGCTTCGACCCGGCGGCGATGCCGGTTACCGGGCCGGCCGTGATGTCAGCCGCGCCGCAGGCTCTCGAACAGGATCATGCGGCGGCCCTTGTGGTCGAAGGCATCGCATTCGGCCATGCCGATGTCGCCCAGCACCTGACGGGAGGCATGGTTCTCCTCCCAGGCGACGGCGATGATCCGGGCCAGCCCGGCGCGATGCCCGAATTCCAGCCCGGCCCGTGCCGCCTCGCGCGCATAGCCCTTGCCGCGGCATTCCGGCCAGAGGGCGAAGCGCATGGCGACGCCGCGGCCGTCCGGCCGCTCCATCAGCCCGGCGATGCCGAGGAACTCGCCCGTCTCGGTCTCGAACACGCACCAGGTGCCGTAGCCGCGCACCTCCCAGAACTCGATGTCGTCCTCCAGCTCCTCCCGCGTGCGCTCGGGGGAGCGGACGCCGTGCAGCATCAACTCGAAGACCCGCGGATCGCCCTTCAGGCGGATGAGGTCGGGCAGGTTCTCCTTGCCCGGCGGGACCAGGGTGAGCCGCGGCGTGCGGACGAGCCGGCCGGGCATCGGGACGCGGGGCGCGTGGGTCACCGCGGGTGGCCCGAGGGGTGCTCTGCCCCCCTTTTACTCCCCCCGCCGGGGACCGAACGGGCCCCCGGCCCCCCGTCCGGGTTTGACGAAGCCCGGCAGGCCCCCAGCGGAGGCCTGCCGGGCTTCGTTGACTCGAGGGTTCCAAGGGCCCTTCGGCCCTCGGCAGGGGGATGCAGGGGGGGCAGCGTCCCCCCTGCGGCCAACCCGCTTCTCACCGCGTCAGCGGCCGGTACTTGATCCGGTGGGGCTGGTCGGCCGCCGCGCCGAGGCGGCGGCGCTTGTCGGCCTCGTAGGCCTGGAAGTTGCCCTCGAACCACTCGACATGGCTGTCGCCCTCGAAGGCCAGGATGTGCGTCGCCAGGCGGTCGAGGAACCAGCGGTCGTGGCTGATGATCACCGCGCAGCCGGCGAAGTCCTGCAGGGCCTCCTCCAGCGCGCGCAGCGTATCGACGTCGAGGTCGTTGGTCGGCTCGTCCAGCAGCAGCACGTTGTGCGGCCGCTTGAGCATCTTCGCCAGATGGACGCGGTTGCGCTCGCCGCCCGAGAGCACGCCGACCGGCTTCTGCTGGTCGCCGCCCTTGAAGTTGAAAGCGGCGCAATAGGCGCGGCTGGGCACGTTACGTTTGCCCATCGGAATCACGTCCATCCCGTCCGAGATCTCCTGCCAGACCGTGCGGTCGTCGCGCAGGCTGTCGCGGCTCTGGTCGACATACCCCAGGTCCACGCTGTCGCCGATGGTCAGCGTGCCGCTGTCCGGCGTCTCCTGCCCGGTGATCATGCGGAACAGGGTGGTCTTGCCGGCGCCGTTCGGGCCGATGACGCCGACGATGCCGCCGGGCGGCAGCTTGAAGGACAGCTCGTCGATCAACAGGCGGTTGCCATAGCCCTTGCGGATGTTCTCGGCGGTGATGACGATGTTGCCGAGGCGGGGCGCCGGCGGGATCTGGATCTCGGTCGGGTCGGGCGCCTTCTCCTGGCTCTTGGCCAGCAGCTCCTCGTAGGCCTGGATGCGCGCCTTGCTCTTCGCCTGCCGGGCGGAAGGGCTGCGGCCGATCCATTCCTGCTCCTCGGCCAGCTGGCGCTGCCGGGTGCTCTCCTCCTTCTCCTCCTGCGCCAGGCGCTTGCGCTTCTGCTCCAGATAGGCGGAGTAGTTGCCCTGGTAGGGGATGCCCCGGCCGCGATCGACTTCCAGGATCCAGTTCGTCACGTTGTCCAGGAAGTAGCGGTCATGCGTCACCACCAGCACCGCGCCCTGGTAGTCGCGCAGCGTCTTCTCGAGCCAGGAGACGCTTTCGGCGTCCAGGTGGTTGGTCGGCTCGTCCAGCAGCAGCAGGTCGGGCTTTTCCAGCAGCAGCTTGCACAGCGCGACGCGCCGGCGCTCGCCGCCCGACAGGTTGGTCACCGGCAGCTCCGCCGGCGGGCAGCGCAGCGCGTCCAGCGCGATGTCGATGGTCCGGTCCAGCTCCCACCCGTTGGCGGCGTCGATCCGCTCCTGCAGCTCGCCCTGCTCGGCCAGCAGGATGTTCATCTCGTCCTCCGACATCTCCTCGGCGAATTTGTTCGAGATCTCGTTGAACCGGTCGAGGTCGGCCTTCAGGTCCTTGAAGGCGAGCATGATGTTCTCGCCGACCGTCAGGTCGGGGTCGAGATGCGGCTCCTGCGACAGGTAGCCGACCCTGGCGCCCTCGGCGGCCCAGGCCTCGCCGCCGAATTCCTTGTCCTGCCCGGCCATGATGCGCATCAGCGTGGACTTGCCGGCGCCGTTCGGGCCCAGCACGCCGATCTTGGCATCCGGCAGGAAGGAAAGGGTGATGCCCTTGAAGACCTCCCGCCCGCCCGGATAGGACTTCGTCAGGTCTTTCATCACATAGACGTACTGATAGGCCGGCATGCGGGGCATCCTGCGCGGGTATGGGGGCGTCGGCCCTATCTAGCCGCCGGGCCCCCGGCTTCCAAGGCAGCAGCGGCTCAGCGCCACTTGGCCGTGCGGGACCGGGCCCGGCGGGTCGGGGCGTGGAAGTCCGGCGGCTTGCCGCGGACCCAGGCCAGGAAGCGGGCGATCTCCGGGTCGGCCCGCAGGCTGGCGATATCCGCCAGGCGGCGAGCCAGCTCCGCCTCGGTGAAGCGGGCATGGATGGCGCTGTGGCAGATCTGGTGCAGCCGCGCGGTGCCGAGATGCGTCCCGCCCTTCAGCCGCGGCACCAGGTGGTGGCGGCTGGCGCGGGCGCCGGGCGGAATCGGCCGGTCGCAGAGGGGACAGGGCTCGACCGGTGGTGGCGGTGGATCGGCGCGACGACGCATCGCGGTGGCAGATGGCGTCGGCCGGCGGCGGCGCCAGGGCGGATCGCAGGGCACTGCCCGGCGGATGCCGGCCGGGACGGGGTGGCGCCGCCGTCGCGGCGCTGGCCCCCTACCCCAGCGTGATGCCGGCCTCGCGGATCACCTGTTCCAGCAATGCTCGCTGGCCGTCGAGCCAGGCGCGGAATTCGGCCGGGCTGTTGCCGACCATGATGGCGCCGGCGGCATCCATGCGCTGGCGGACACCAAGATCGGCGGTGGCCTGGGCGATGGCGGCGGCCAGCCGGGCGATGACGGGGGCCGGCGTGCCGGCGGCGGCGAAGACGCCGTTCCAGTCATTCATGTCGAAGCCGGGGAAGCCGCTCTCGGCCAGGGACGGGACATCGGGCAGGGTCGGCACGCGGGCCAGGCTGGTGACGGCCAGGATGCGTGCCTGCCCGGCCTGGGCCGGCGGCCGGATGGAGCTGGTGGTGATCAGCACGGCGTCCAGCACGCCGGCGGCGATGTCCCGCGCCGCATCGGCGCCGCCGCGATAGGGCGTGTGGATCAGCCGGATGCCGGCGCGGCGCTGGAACACCTCCCCCGCCATATGGGCCATGCCGGCCGCCGGCGGCGTGCCGTAGCTGATCGCCCCCGGCCGGTCCTTCGCCAGGGCGATGAACTCCCCGATCGTGCGGGCGGGGAAGTCCCGCTTCACCGCCACCACCTGCGGGAAGAAGCAGAACTGGCTGACCGGGATGAAGGCGGTGCGGTAGTCGAAGCCCAGGTCCTTCATCAGCGGCGGGTTAGTGAGCTGGTTCGCCGCATCCACCAGGAAGGTGTAGCCATCCTTCGGCGACTGCAGCGTGGCATTGGCGGCGATGACGGCATTGCCGCCGGTGCGGTTCTCGATCGCCACGGACTGGCCCAGGATCTCCGCCAGCTTCTGCCCGACGGTGCGGGCCGCGGTGTCGGCGGCGCCGCCGGCGGCGAAGGCGACGATCAGGCGGATGGGGCGGTTCGGCCAGTCCTCCACGCCCTGCGCCAGCGCCGGCGCCGCCAGCAGCGCGCCGAGCGCGGCGCGGCGCGTCGTCATCACAGCCGGTTCTCGCGGCCGTAGCGCCGTTCGAAGGCGGCGATGTCGTCCTCGTAGCGGGCGGTGAGGCCGAAATCGTCCAGCCCTTCCAGCAGGCAGTGCTTGGCGAAGGGGTCGATCTCGAAGGGATGGACGCTGCCATCCGGGGCCGTCACGGTCTGCGCCGGCAGGTCCACCGCGATGCGCGCGCCTGGGGTCGCCTCAAGCTGGGCGATGATGGCCTCCACAACGTCCGCCGGCAGCACCACCGGCAGCAGCCCGTTCTTCGTGCCGTTACTACGAAAAATGTCGCCGAAGCTGGGGGCGATGGCGCAGCGGAATCCAGCATCGAACAGCGCCCAGACGGCGCTTTCCCGCGAACTGCCGCAGGCGAAATTGCGGCCCGCCACGACGATCCGCGCCGCCTGCCAGTCGGGCCGGTTCAGCGGGAATTCCGGGTCCTGCGCGCCATCCGGCAGGCGGCGGGCGTCGTGGAACAGGAAGTCGCCATGGTCCACCTCCCGCGGGCGGGAGAGGAAGCGCGCGGGGATGATGCGGTCCGTGTCGATATTGGGCTGCGGCAGCGGCACCGCGACGGCGTCCAGGTGGCGGAAGGCTTCCATCGGATCAGGCCCCCAGCAGCCGGCGGACATCGGCGAAGCGGCCCTCCACCGCCGCCGCCGCGGCCATGGCCGGGCTCAGCAGATGGGTCCGCGCGCCCGGGCCCTGGCGGCCCATGAAATTGCGGTTGGAGGTGCTGGCGACGCGCTCCCCCGGCGCCGCGATGTCGCCATTGGTGCCGAGGCACATGGAGCAGCCGGGCTCGCGCCATTCGAAGCCCGCCGCGCGGAACACCGTGTGCAATCCCTCCGCCTCCGCCTGGCGCTTGACGGGGGCGCTGCCCGGCACAACCCAGGCGCGCACGCCCTCCGCCACCTTGCGGCCGCGCGCGACTTCGGCGGCGGCGCGGAGATCCTCGATGCGGCTGTTGGTGCAACTGCCGATGAAGACGCGGTCCACCGGGATCTCGGTCAGGGGCGTGCCGGGGGTCAGGCCCATATAGGCCAGCATGCGCTCCATCTGCCCGCGCCGCTCGGCATCCGGCGCCCCGGCCGGGTCGGGGATGGCGCCATGGATGGGCAGCGCATCTTCCGGGCTGTTGCCCCAGGTGACCATGGGCTCGATGGCACTGCCGTCCAGCGTCACCTCGGTGTCGAACACCGCGCCGGGGTCGGAGGGCAATTGCCGCCAGCGGGCGACGGCGTCGTCCCAGTCCGCACCCTGCGGCGCGAAGGGCCGGCCGTGCAGATAGGCGAAGGTGGTCTCGTCCGGCGCCACCATGCCGGCGCGGCCGCCCGCCTCGATCGACATGTTGCAGAGCGTCAGCCGCGCTTCCATCGACAGGCCACGGATGGCGCTGCCGGCATATTCGATGACATGGCCGGTGGCGCCGGCGGCGCCGATTTGCGCGATGATGGCCAGGATCACGTCCTTGCCCGTCACCTGCGGGCCGAGCGTGCCGTCCACCGTGATGCGCATGGTCCGCGGCTTGCGCTGCCACAGCGTTTGCGTCGCCAGCACATGCGCGACCTCCGTGCTGCCGATGCCGAAGGCGAGCGCGCCGAGCGCGCCATGCGTCGAGGTATGGCTGTCGCCGCAGACCATCAGCAGCCCGGGCTGGGAGAGGCCGGTCTCCGGCCCCATGACATGCACGATGCCCTGGTTGGGATCGCCCAGGCCGAACTGCCTGATGCCGAATTCGGCGGTGTTGCGCGCCAGCTTCTCCACCATGCCGCGGTGGCGTTCGTCCGGGATGGCATCCAACGTGCCGCCGACGGTCGAGACATAATGGTCCGGCGTGGCGAAGATGCGGTCCGGCGCGCGCGGCGTCAGGCCGCGGCGGCGCAGCATGTCGAAGGCGGTGGCGCCGCCGTCATGCAGCAGATGGCGGCCGACATAGAGCAGGGTCTGGCCATCCTCCCGCTCCAGCACCCGGTGCCGATCCCAGATCTTCTCGAAGAGCGTGCGCGGTGCCTCGGCCATGGGATGGCTACTCCTTCGGGTCCAGGTCGAGGCGCACGGCGATGCCCTCCAGCCCCGGCACGGCGGGGTAGCGCCGCATCACCTCCGGGTCGTGGCCCGGGACGATGTGGCGCGGCGTCGGCGCCAGGGCGCGCAGGCGATCGAAGCCTTCCAGCATGTCGCCGACATGGAAGGCGGTGGTGAAGGGGCGCTTGGCCTCCAGGTTCTCGTAGAAATGCGCGACATCGGAGGCGAGGACGACGGTGCCGCGCGCCGTCTCCACCGTCACGCATTGCAGCCCCGCGCTGTGCCCGCCGCAGGCATGGATCCGCAGGCCCGGCGCCAATTCCGCATCGCCGTCATGGAACACCACGCGGTCGGCGAAGGTCATCCGCACGATGCCGGCGACATCCTCGAACTCGAAGCTGTGGCGCAGGCGGTGGTGGCACATGTAGCGCCCTGTCGCGTAGCGCATCTCCGCCTCCTGCAGGTGGAAGCGGGCGCGGGGGAATTTGTGGAAGCTGCCGACATGGTCGTAGTGCAGGTGGCTGATGACCGCCTCCTCGACCGCCTCGGGCGCGATGCCCAGCAGGGACAGGCTCTCGATGGGGCAGCGCAGGTATTCCCGCTTGCGGCGGGCCGCAACCTCGGCGGTGAAGCCGGTGTCGAGCACCCAGGCCCGGCCGTCCCGCACCATGGCCCAGACGAAATAGTCCATCGGCATGGGCGCGTCATGCGGGTCGCCGCCGATGAAATGCTCCTGCCGGCGCGCCGCCCGCATCGCGTAGCGCAGCGCGAAGACCTGCCAGGCCATGCGCCCTAGCCCCTGTCGGCGTCGAGCACCGCCTGCACGGCGGCCGGGTCGCAGGCGATCTCGACGCCCGCGCGTTCCGTCTGCAGCCGCATCGGCACCCGGCTGTCGAGGTTGCCGAGGCCGCGGCCCAGCGCCTCGTTCATCTCCTCCAGGGTCAGCTGGCAGAAGCGCATGGGCACGCCGAGTTCCCGCCCCAGGCTGGTGGCGAGGGTGACATCCTTGTGCGCCAGGCGCAGCGCGAAGGCCGGCGGGTCGTAGCGGCCGGTCAGGAACTGCTCCGCCAGCCGGTCGAAGGTGCGCCGCCGCCCCAGCGCGCCCTGCCGCACGGTCTTCCAGAGGTCGAGCGGATCGAGCCCCGCCTTGACGCCCATGGAGAAGACCTCGGCCAGCGCGGTCTGGATCGCGTAGCCCGCCATGTTGTGCACCAGCTTGGCGACGGTGGCCTGGCCGATCTCCCCCACATACGCAGCCTGGTCGCCCATGGCGTCCAGGACCTTCCTGTGCGCCTCGTAGGTCGCGCGGTCGCCGCCGACCCAGATGGCCAGCTTGCCCGTCTCCGCCCCCTTCGGCCCGCCGGAGACCGGCGCGTCGAAGGCCTGCGCGCCCTTCTCGGCGAAGGCAGCATGGATGCGGCGCATCAGCGCCTGGCTGTTGGTCGAGAGGTCGAAATAGGCGAGGCCCGGGCGCGCGCCCGCCAGCAGCCCGTCCGGGCCGAAGACCACCGCCTCCACCTCCTTCGGGCCGGGCAAACTCGTGAAGACCACGTCGCAGGCTTCGGCGACCTCGCGCGGCGTCGCGCCCCATTCCGCGCCGGCGTCCAAGTGCCGCGCCGCGGCGTCGCGCCGGACGTCGTTCACCACGAGCTTGTACTGCGACTTCTGCAGGTTGGCGGCCATGAAGGCGCCCATGGTGCCGAGGCCGATGAAGCCGACCTTCATGCGCCGTCTCCCCCTGGCCCCTTCGCCTTGTCCTGTTCCTCGAACACGTCCATGGCGATGTGGGACGCGGTCATGGCCGCCGGCCAGCCGGCATAGATCGCCAGGTGGGTGATGACCTCGGCGATCTCCTCCCGCGTCACGCCATTGCCCAGGGCGCGGCCGATATGCGTCGCCAGCTGTTCCTGCCAGCCCAGCGCGGTCAGCGCCGCCACCGTCGCCAGGCTGCGGTCGCGCTTGGACAGTTCCTTGCGCTCCCACACATCGGCATAGGCGTAGTCGTTGGTCATCTGGACCAGCTTGGGGAAATAGGGCTTCAGCCGGTCGCGCCGGGCGGAGGGCGGGGCAGCCATGGATGCTCCTTCTCACCGGGTGGAGGCAGCCCCTCGCCCCGCCGCGGCGTGCGCGGCAGGCCGGCGCGCCGGATGGCGCGCGATGGACGATTTCCCCCGATCCCTGGTCTGGCCGCGATCCTAGGTCATTCGACCGCCCGCGCAAGCCGCGCGCCGTCAGCCGGGCAGTGGCACCAAGCAGGTCAGGCGGTTGCGCCCGGGCAGGCGGCGATAGGCCAGGTCGGTGGCGACGCGGCCGATGATGTGCAGCCCGGCCCCACCCGGCGCCCGCGCCGCCAGCGGCTGGTCGGGCAGCGGCGCCACGGGGCGGGTCGGGTCGAACTCCCGGCCGTCATCCTCAGCCTCCACCGACACCCCGTCGGGCGCCAGGCGCAGGCGGATATGGAAGCCGGTGGCGGGAGGCTCGCCGCAGGTGCCATGGGTGACGGTGTTCACCGCCAGCTCCTCGACCACCAGCAGCAGCCGGTTGGCGACCAGCGGCGGCAGCCCGGCCGCGGCGGCGAAGCTTTCGACCGCGTCCAGCAACCCGGCCAGCGCGTCCTCCCGCGCCGGGACCGACCGTTCGAAGCTCGTGTCGGGCGCCGTGCCACCTGCCCTGCCCTGCACCGCCCCGCCCCCACGCGCGGCAACGGAATTGTTGCCGCCGCAGCCTAGACCGGGTCGGACCGGGGCCGGAAGACCCCCGGTTGTGCCGCGGCGCGTCAGGACGCGGCCGGCGCGTCCTCCAGCCGGATCGCGACCTCTAGGTGGTTCCGGCCGGCCGGCGTGCGGCGATAGGCGATGGTCGAGGCGAAGCGCCGCACCAGCAGCAGGCCGAGGCCGCCGATCTGCGGCTCGCCCTCCACCTCGTCCAGCCGCTTGCCCTCGACCTCGCGCGGGTCGAACGCCACCCCGTCATCCTCGAGCGCGAGCCTGGCCCCGGGCGGCGCCAGTTCGATCTCCGCCCGGAATTCGCGGCTGTCCTCCGGCACGTCCGGATAGCCGTGCATGACGATGTTGGCCGCCAGTTCCTCGAACACCAGCTCGATCCGGTGGCCCTGGCGCGACGGCACCGCCGCCGTCTCCAGCCACTCGGCAAGCCGCGCCTGGGCCTCGCCCAGCGCGCCCATGCTGTTGCGCAGCGTCAGGGTCAGACGCATCGCCCGGGCGCCCCGGCCGCCGGCGCTCAGGCGCCCAGTTCGGCGCGTCCGTCCTGGACCGAGGCAAAGATGGGGATGATGGCGCCAAGCGCGACGGTCTCGAACACCTCCTGCACCTGCGGCTGCGCCCCGGCCAGCACCAGCCGCCGGCCGCGCCGCTGCAGCACCCGGGCATTGCTGAGGAACATGCGGATGGCGAGCGAGCCGCAGAAGGCGGCATTGGTGAGGTCCACCAGCACGTCCTTGCTGCCGCCGGACACGATGGCGGTGAAGCGCGTCTCCAGCGCGCCCACAGCGACGGTATCCAGCCGTCCCTCCAGCACGATCTGCTGCACCGAATCCGAAAGCTCGATCAGTTCCATGGCGCGCCGGTCTCCATCCTGGCAGCGGATAAGGCAGCCCGCCGCGGCTTGTCCAGCGCGCCCCATCGGCCGAGACGATGCAAGCGGAATCTTTCATCCGCGTGTCACGGGGCGGGCGTCGTGCCTTGTTGCGGCGCATCCGGCTGGGTAACGTCGGGGGGTTCAGGGGCGGGGCGTCGGGGATGGAAGGTTCGCTCCCACCAGGCGGGGCGCAGGGGGTGCAGGCGGGCGGCGCCGCGGCCCTGGACCAGCGGCGCGGGATCGCCGCGGCCAGCGGCCGCATCGCGGTGCGCGCCGGCGCCATCACCCTGCTGATGCTGCTGGTGCTGATGGGCCTGTCCGGCACCGCGCTGACCATCGTCCACCGCCAGGGCAACATCATCGAGGCGCTGGGGGTCCGCGACCGCGCCGCCACCACCGCGGTGGACCAGCTGGCGACCTCCATCGCCAATTTCAGCGCCGGCTATGCCAGCGTGCTCGCCGGGGTGCTGCAGCCCGGCCCGGCGGCCGACCGCATGTACCGCAATGCCGAGCAGATCCTCGAGCATTTCCGCGTCCTCGACGCCGCGGTCGGCAGCCAGATCGACCGGGTGGTGATGGGCGGGGCGCGCGACATGATCGGCCGCCTGCCCGACCTGGGGGAGCAGGTGCGGGCCGCTTTCGCCGCCCGCAACCGGTCGCAATACGCCCTGCTGCACGAGGAATGGCTGGACCAGACCACCGCCTATGGCCGCCTGGTCGATGAGGCGCGGCGGCTGGTGCAGGCCCGCGCCGACCGCAACCTGGCCAGGGCGCGGGAGCTGTCGGAGGTGGCGCTGCGCGTCGTGCTGGGCGGCGCCGCGCTCGGCCTGCTCGGCGTGCTCGCCACCTGGTTCGTGCTGGTGCGGCAGACCGCGCAGCCGCTCGGCACCGTGGCGAAGTCCATGCGTCGCCTCGCCGCCGGCGACGACGCGGCCGAGGTGCCGATGCAGGACCGCCAGGACCAGGTGGGGGAGATGGCGCGGGCGGTCGCGGTGTTCCGCGAGAACCTGCGCACCACCCACCGCCTCGCCTCCTCGGCGCTGGAAGGGGCGCGGCGCACCGCCGTCGCCACCAGCCAGGCCAGCGATGCCATCGGCCAGATCAGCGACGGCGCCATGACCCAGCTGGGCGAGCTGCGGCAGGTCGCCGATGCGCTGGGCCAGAGCGCCGACGCGATCCGGGAGGTGGGGCGCGCCACCCAGCACGCCGCCGACCGGTCGTCGGAGGCGCGCAGCCTGCTGGTTGAGAACCTGCGCAAGCTGCGCGAGCTGATCGAGGTTGTGGACGCGGTCGGCGAGGACACGGAGCGCGTCACACGCATCGCGGGCACCATCGCCAAGATCGCAACCCAGACCAACATCCTGGCCATCAACGCGGCGATCGAGGCGGCGCGCGCCGGCGAGCATGGCCGCGGCCTGGCGGTGGTGGCCGAGGAAGTGCGGGCCCTGGCCGCGAACACGGAGAATTTGGCGCAGGAGATCGCCGATGTCGTGGTTGTCTCGGGCCGCCGCACCCGGGAAGGCAGCCAGACCGCGAGCGAGGTGGGCATGGCGATGGATTCGCTGGAACAGCTGGTGGTCGAGACCGCCCGCCTCGCCGGCTCCATCGCCGTCGCCATGGAGGAGCAGCAGGCGACGGTGACCAGCATCAACGACCGGGTGACGACGCTGACGCGCATCGGCCAGTCCAACGCCACCGCCGCCGAGGAGATCACGGTGACCATGATCGACCTCTCGAAGCTCGCCTCCGAGACCCGCTCGGCGGTCGAGAGCGTGGCGAGCGGCGCCGTGGCGGATCGCGGCGCGTGAGCGTGGCCGAGGCGGGTCCCGCCGCGACGCCGGCGGCGGCGGTCGAGGTGCTGGTGGTGGACGACAGCTCCTTCAACCGGCTGCTGCTGAAGCGCCGGCTGGCGGAGCTGGGCTACGAGACCGTCACCATGGTCACCAACGGGCGGGAAGCGCTGGCGGCCATGCAGGCCCGCGCCTTCGACGTGGTGCTGCTCGACCTCGAGATGCCGGAGCTCGACGGCATCGGCGTGCTGGAGCACATGCGGGCCAGCGGCAAGCCGGAGCCGCCGGTGATCGTCATCTCGGCGCTGTCCGACCTGTCGGGCGTCGTCCGCTGCATCGAGCTGGGCGCCGAGGACTACCTGCCGAAGAGCTTCGACCCGCCGCTGCTGCGGGCCCGGCTGTCCGCCATCCTCGAGAAGAAGCGGCTGCGCGACCTGGCGGCGGAACGCCTGGCGGCGCTGGAGGCGGAGCTGGAAAGCGCAAGGCAGGCGCAGCTCTCGCTGGTTCCGCACGACTTCGCCGGCATCGGCTGCGGCCGGCTGTCCCTGCATGCCGTCATGGTGCCGGCGCGGCAAGTGGGCGGCGACCTCTACGACGCGTTGCGGCTGGACGACAGGCGATTGCTCTTCGCCATCGGCGATGTCTCGGGCAAGGGCGCGCCGGCGGCGCTGACCATGGCGCGGACGCTCGGCCTCATGCGCGCCGCAGCGCGGCGGCTGGCGGCGGCCGAGCCGGGCCTGCCCGACCCGGGCGTGATCCTGGCGCTGACCAATGACGACCTGGCGATGGAGAATGACAGCCAGACCTTCGTCACCGGCATCCTCGGCTTCGTCGATGCGGCGACCGGGGAGGTGCGGATGGCCAGCGCCGGCCATGACCCGGTGGCGCTGCTCGCCCCCGGCGCGCCGCCGCGGCTGCTGCAGCCGGGGCAGCGCCGGCCGGCCCTCGGCGTGATGGAGGGGCTGGTCTTCCCCAGCGACCGCCTCACCTTGGCACCCGGCGAGGGGCTGCTGCTCTACACCGACGGCGTCACCGAGGCCGAGGACCGGGCGCAGCGCTTCTACACGCGCGAACGCCTCATCGCGCAGCTTGAAGGCCAGGGTGGCGCGGCGCCGGAGGCGATCATCGCCCGCGTCATCGCCGACCTGGACGCCTTCGCCCAGGGCGCGCCGCAGGCGGATGACATCACGGCCCTGGCGCTGCGCTACGCGGGGTGATGCGCGGGCGTGCGAGCGGGACACGGTCCCCCTCGCGCTCCCCCAGCCAAGGGCCGAAAGGCCCTTGGATCCTTTGAGTCATCGCCGACCCCGGGACCCCCAACGGGGGGGCCCGGGGTCGGCGATAAACCCATAAGGGGGCCGGGGGCCGGTTCGGTGCCCGGCGGGGGTTGCAAGGGGGCAGAGCCCCCCTGCGTCGCGCACGCCTCAGGCCGGCGCCAGCGCGTCCGGCTCCAGCACCACCACCGGGTCGCCATTCCCCAGCACGCCCAGGCCGGCCACCGCCGGCAGGCCGGCGAAGCCCGGATGCATCGGCCGCAGCAGCAGGTTGGTCCGCCGCCGCACCCGGTCCACCTGCAGCCCCAGCGGCCGCCCGGCCGATCGCACCAGCACCACGCCGCCCGGCGCATCCACCTCCGGGTCCAGGCCGAGCATCGCGGCCAGCGCCACCACAGCGCAATCCGGCGGCGTCCCGCTGTCCAGCACGCCCTCCACGCGGGCCGCCGGCAGGGCGTAGGGGTGGCCGCCGACCTCCACCAGCAGCACGGTCTGCACCGCCGCCGTCACCGGCAGCATCAGGCGGAAGGTGGTGCCGCGGCCCAGCGCGCTCTCCACCTCCAGCGCGCCGCCAGCCCGCCGCGCCGCATCCTGCACCACGTCGAGCCCGACGCCGCGGCCGCTGGTCTCCGTCACCGCCTCGGCGGTGGAGAAGCCGGGGGTGAAGAGCAGCGCCTGCACCTCGGCATCCGTCATGCGTGGCGCCGCCTCCTCGGCGACCAGGCCGCGATGGATCGCCCGGCGCAGCACCCCCTCCCGGTCGATCCCCCGCCCGTCGTCGCTGACCGTCAGCCGGATCTGGCTGAGCCGGCGGGCGGCGGCGATGCGCAGCGTCCCGCCGCGCGGCTTGCCGGCGGCGGCGCGCTCGGCCGGCCCCTCGATGCCGTGGTCCACCGCGTTGCGGACCAGGTGCAGCAGCGGGTCGGCCAGCAATTCCACCAAGCTGCGGTCGATCTGCACGTCGCGGCCCTCGAAGACGACCTCGACCTCCTTGCCGCCGGCCTCGGCGACCGCGCGCACCACGCGCGGCAGCCGGGCGAACAAGGTGCCGATGGGGACGACGCGCAGGCCCAGCACCGCCTCGTCCAGCTGCCGCAGCGCCAGGGCCAGCCGCCCCTCGGCCCGGCCGAGCTGTTCCTGCAGCCGCCGCAGCACGTCGAGCGCGCCCATCAGCTCCCGCGCCGCCGGGCCGGAGAGGCGGCGCTCCAGCCGCCCCAGCCGCGCCAGCGCCTCCAGCGCCGCCTCGTCATGCAGCGCCTCGTTCAGCGCCAGCGCGGCGGCGCGCGCCTCGGCCTCCAGCGCGATGATGCCGTCCACCGTGTCCTGCCGGACGCGCATGGTCACCGGCGCCGCCCGCTCGCCCTCCGGCCGCGCCAGCGGCACCAGGGACAGCATGAGCCGGTGCGCCGGGTCGATGCGCTCCATGCGCTTCAACAGGTCGGGCAGCGGCGTCGCCGCCGCCAGGAGCATGTCGAGATGCGCGCGCGGCCCCTGCAGCACCGTGCGGCTGGTGATCGGCTGCGTCTCCTCCCGCAGCCAGGCCTCCAGCCGCGCCTCCAGCTCCGGCGGCGCGCCAATTGCGATCTGCGCGCGATAGAGCGGCGTGCCGGCGGCCAGCGCCGCCTCCAGATGCCCCCGTCCCTCCGGCCCCAGCACCGGGGCGAATTCCGGCGGCACCTGGGATGGCAGGGCGGCATCCGCCGCCTCCACCCGTCCGGGCGCCGCGCCGCGCAGCAGGCCGGTCTCGGCCGTCAGGCGCAGCTGCTCGGCCAGCGCCGGGCCGTCCCGCGCCAGCAGCTCGGCCGCCTCCGGCTCGCCGGCGCGGTCGGCCAGGTCCTCGATCCGCAGCAGCAGCGCCTCGATCTCGTCGAGGCCGAGGCCCGCCGCCAGCGCCGCCGCCTCGCGCGACTCCGCCACCACCGCGCCGGCATCGGCGGCGGCGCCGGCGACGATCGCCTCCAGCCGCACCGCCAGGCCGGCCAGCGCCGGACGCATCGCCTTCTCGGCCTCCGGCACCTCGGCCAAGGCCGTGGCCCCCGCCTCCTCGCCGCAGCGCTCGGTCAGCAGCTGCATCTGCCGGCGCAGCAGGCCCAGCACCGGCAGGGCGGCGGGGCCGGAGCAGCCGCCCAGGCGACGAAGCGTCGCGGCCAGCCGCGGCAGGCGCAGCAGCTCGGCCGCATCGGCCAGCGACTGCGCCTCGGCCGCGGCGGCGGCATCGGCGCGGCTGCGCAGCCGGGCGAGCAGCG
>NZ_SMOA01000096.1 GCF_004353985.1 Paracraurococcus ruber
CGCCGGCCCTGGCCTGCCCTTGCCGCCCGCCCGCCCCGGGGCCATGGTCCGCCGGCCCCGGGGCGGCCCGCCGCCCCCGCCCATCATGCCCGGCCTGCGCCGCCCCGCCGCGCCGGCCCCAGAGGAGGCAACGCATGCTCGACCGCCCGCATCCCACCCCGGCCGCGCCCACCCTCGACCCCTTCGCGCTCGCCAAGGCGCTGTCCGGCTATCATTTCGTCGACGGCGGCTATGTCCCCGGCCGCAACGGCAAGACCTTCGCCGTGGTGAACCCGGCGACCGGCGTGGAAGTGGCCCGCGCCGCCGAGGGCGATGCCGATGACGTCGACATGGCGGTGCAGGCCGCCGCCCGCGCGCAGAAGGAATGGGCCAAGGTCCCGGCCCGCAAGCGCGGCGCGCTGGTCCATCAATGCGCCGCCCTGCTGAAGGAGCACCAGGAGGAGCTGGCGCGGCTGATCGCGCTCGAGACCGGCAAGGCGCTGCGGACCGAGAGCCGGGTCGAGGCCGGCGTCGTTGCCGACATCTTCGAGTTCTTCGGCGGCCTGGGGTCCGAGCTGAAGGGCGAGAGCGTGCCCTTCGCCCCCAACGTGCTGAGCGTGACGGTGCGGGAGCCGCTGGGCGTCGTCGGCGCCATCATCCCCTGGAACGTGCCGATGCTGCTGATGGCGCTGAAGGTCGCGCCGGCGCTGGTGGCGGGCAACACGGTGGTGGTGAAGAGCGCCGAGGAAGCGCCGCTGGCGGTCATGCGCATCTGCGAGCTGATGAACCGCGTGCTGCCGCCGGGCTGCTTCAACATCCTCTCGGGCTTCGGGCCCGAATGCGGCGCGCCGCTGGTCGACCATCCGAAGGTCCGCAAGGTGACCTTCACCGGCAGCGTCGAGACCGGCAAGATCGTTGCCCGCGCCGCGGCGAACAAGCTGGTGCCGGTGACGCTGGAACTGGGCGGCAAGTCGCCCATGATCGTCTTCGCCGACTGCGACTTCGACAAGACCGTGAGCGGCGCGCTGACCTCCATGCGCTTCACCCGCCAGGGGCAGAGCTGCACGGCCGCCAGCCGCATCTATGTCGAGCGGCCGATCTTCGACCGCTTCGTCGCCGCCATGAAGTCGGCGGTCGACAACATGGTCATGGGCGACCCGCTGGACGAAAAGACCGATATCGGCACCATCGTCAGCGAAGGCCAGCTCGAGAAGGTGCGCGGCTTCATCGAGGAAGGCCGGAAGACCCCCGGCGCGACGGCGCATGTATGCTCCGCCATGCCGAACGACCCCGCCTTGAAGAAGGGCCTGTTCATCCAGCCGGTGATCTTCACCGGCCTGACCAGCGACAGCCGCCTGGTGCGGGAGGAGATCTTCGGCCCGGTCACGGTGATCGCGCCCTTCGACGAGGCCGAGTCGGTGCTGGCCGAGGCCAATGACAGCGAATACGGCCTGGCCGCCAGCCTCTGGACCAACAACCTCAAGGTGGGGCTCGACCTGGCGCACCGGCTGGAAGCGGGCCTGGTGCAGATCAACCAGAACCTCGTCGTGCAGGCCAACCTGTCCTATGGCGGCGTGAAGAGCAGCGGGTTGGGCAAGGAAGCCTCGCTCGAGGCGATGCTCGAGCACTTCACGCACAAGAAGACCATCATGGTGAACATGGGCTGACCGATTGGGAGGGGCTCTGCCCCTCCCAAGCCCAACCCGCCAAGGGCCGAAAGGCCCCTGGAACCCTCGAGTCTAGCTCAGCAGCTTCTTGACCGCGTCGTTCACCAGGGCGGGGTTCCCCTTGCCCTGCATGGCCTTCATCGTCTGGCCGACGAAGAAGCCGAACAGCTTCTCCTTGCCCGACTTGTACTCGGCGACCTTGTCGGCATTCGCCGCCAGCACGCCGGCGACGATGCCCTCGATGGCGCCCGTGTCGGTCACCTGGCGCAGCCCGCGCTCCTCGACGATGGCGCCGGGCGACTTGCCGGTCTCGACCATCGCCTCGAACACCGCCTTGGCCAGCGTCCCGGACAGCGTGCCGTCCTTCATCAGGTCCAGCAGCGTGCCCAGGTATTCCGCCTTCACCGGCGGTTCGGCGATGCTCGTCTTGGTGCGGTTGATGGCGGCGAAGAGGTCGCCCATCACCCAGTTCGCCGCAATCTTCGCATCGCGGCCCTGCGCCACCGTCTCGAAATAGGCGGCCGTCTCCTTCTCCAGCGTCAGGACATGCGCGTCATAGGGCGACAGGCCCATGGCGACGTAGCGCGCCCGGCGCGCATCCGGCAGCTCCGGCAGGCTGGCCTTCAGCTGGTCCACCCAGGACTGCTCCAGCACCAGCGGCGGCAGGTCCGGGTCGGGGAAGTAGCGGTAGTCATGCGCATCCTCCTTGGACCGCATGGACCGCGTCACGCCGCGGGCGGTGTCGAAGAGCCGCGTCTCCTGCTGGACCTCGCCGCCCTCCTCCCACACCTCGATCTGCCGGCGCGCCTCCGCCTCCACCGCCTGCATGACGAAGCGGATGGAGTTGACGTTCTTCACCTCGCAGCGCGTGCGATAATCCTCGCCGGCCTTGCGGACGGAAACATTGACGTCCGCCCGCATCGAGCCCTCGTCCATGTTGCCGTCGCAGGTACCGAGGTAGCGCAGGATCTGCCGCAGCTTCGTCAGGTAGGCGCCGGCTTCCTCCGGGCTGCGCATGTCGGGCTCGGAGACGATCTCCATCAGCGCGACGCCGGAGCGGTTCAGGTCGATATAGGATTTCGTCGGGTGCTGGTCGTGCAGTGACTTGCCGGCATCCTGTTCCAGATGCAGGCGGGTGATGCCGATGGTCTTCGTGCTGCCGTCCTGCAGCTCGATCTCGATCGCGCCGGTGCCGATGATGGGATGCGCGTACTGGCTGATCTGGTAGCCCTGCGGCAGGTCGGCATAGAAGTAGTTCTTGCGGTCGAAGCGCGACCACAGATTGACCTGCGCCTTCAGGCCCAGCCCGGTGCGCACCGCCTGCGCCACGCAGTCGCGGTTGATCACCGGCAGCATGCCGGGGAAGCCGGCATCCACGAAGCTGACCTGGGTGTTCGGCTCCGCCCCGAAGGCGGTGGCCGCGCCACTGAACAGCTTGGCCTGCGACGTCACCTGGGCATGGACCTCGAGGCCGATCACCAGTTCCCAGGGGCCGGTCTTGCCGTCAATCGTGTAGGTCATGGGCGAAGGGCTCCTCTGCTGCCCATTCGAAGACGCGCCGCTGCTCCTCCGCAAGGAAGATCGCGGCATCGGGTCCGACGATCCGCCCGCAGCGCTCGGCGGCGCGGGCGAAGCCGATCAGCGGGCGGCCGCGCATGGCGCCATGCCCGACGCTGGGCTTGTCCACCACCAGGGCCGAGAGCAGCGGCCAGCCGCGCGCGGTGGCCCAGCGGCACAGGTCATAGAGATGCGGGTCCATGCGCCGCCGGGCGGCGTTCCAGGGAAGGCCGTTGGCCGCGGCAACCTCGCCATAGCTGACGAAGCGCCGTGCCGCCGCCGCCGAGCGGATCAGCGCGAAGGTCGCCTCCAGCCGAAGCCCTTCCCCCGATCCACGGCCCGGCGAAAGGTGCCGTTCCACCGTCTCGGCCACGCCCCCCGTCGGCGGGGTGGCACCGCCGGGATCAGGGATCGCCGAAGGCAACCGGCGGAGCCGGCCCGCATCGTCCTGCACGGGGCACCCCAGGGGGCACTCCGCGGGGCACCCCACGACGCCCCGCGATCCCGACAGGGCCGCGGCCGCCTCGCTCACACGCCCGCCCGCAGCCGCGGCAGCGCGCGGAAATCCGCCGCCGTCTCGATCGCCGCGCCGACCGCGAAGACGGTCTCCTCGTCGAAGGCCTTCCCGATCACCTGCAGCCCGAGCGGCAGGCCCTGCGCGTCCAGCCCCGCCGGCACCGCCAGGCCCGGCAGGCCGGCCAGGTTCGCCGTCACGGTGAAGACGTCGTTCAGGTACATCGTCACCGGGTCGTCCTGCTTCTCGTCCATCCCGAAGGCGGCGCTGGGCGTCGCCGGCGTGACGATGGCGTCCACGCCGGCAAAAGCCTGGTCGAAGTCGCGCTTGATCAGGGCGCGGATCTTCTGCGCCTTCAGGTAGTAGGCGTCGTAGTAGCCGGCGCTCAGCACATAGGTGCCGATCATGATGCGCCGCTTCACCTCCGGCCCGAAGCCGGCGGCGCGCGTGCGCTCGTACAGGTCCTTCAGGTCGCTGTCCTTCGCCGCCTCCCGCAGGCCGAAGCGCACGCCATCGTAGCGCGCGAGGTTGGACGACGCCTCGGCCGGCGCGACGATGTAGTAGGTCGGCAGCGCGTATTTGGTGTGGGGCAGGCTGATCTCGACCGTCTCGGCGCCCTGGTCGCGCAGCCATTGCAGGCCCTGCTCCCACAGCCGCTCGATCTCCGGCGGCGTGCCCTCCAGCCGGTATTCCTTCGGCACGCCGATGCGCAGCCCCTTCACCCCGCGGGCGCAGGCGGCGGCGAAATCCGGCACCGGGACATCCGCGCTGGTGCTGTCCTTCGGGTCGAAGCCCGACATGGACCGCAGCAGGATGGCGCAGTCCTCCACCGTGCGGGCCACGGGGCCCGCCTGGTCGAGGGAGGAGGCGAAGGCGACGATGCCGAAGCGGCTGCACCGCCCATAGGTCGGCTTGATGCCGGCGATGCCGCAGAAGGCCGCGGGCTGGCGGATGGACCCGCCGGTGTCGGTCGCCGTCGCCCCCAGCGCCAGCCGCGCCGCGACGGCGGCGGCCGACCCGCCGGAGGACCCGCCCGGCACCAGCCGCGTGTCGGGGTCGTTGGCACGGGACCAGGGGTTCTCCACCGGCCCGAAGGAGCTGGTGGTGTTGGACGACCCCATGGCGAACTCGTCGAGATTCACCTTGCCGAGGAACACCGCGCCGTCGCGCAGGAGATTCCCGCTCACCGTGCTCTCGTAGGGCGGCACGAAATTCTCGAGGATGCGGCTGCCCGCCGTGGTGCGGGCGCCGGCGGTGCAGAACAGGTCCTTGATCGCCAGCGGCAGGCCTTCCAGCGGGCCGGCGATGCCTTCGCGGCGGCGCGCATCGCTGGCCTTCGCCTGCGCCAGCGCCTGGTCCGCCATGACGGTGACATAGGCATTCAGCTGCGGGTTCAGCGCCTGGATGGCGTCGAGATGCGCGCGGGTCAGCTCCTCGCTGGTCAGCAGGCCTTCGTTCAGCGCCTCGATCGCGCCGCGCAGGGTGAAGTCGGTGGGATGCATCACTCGACCACCTTCGGCACGGCGAAATAGCCGCCGGCACGGTCGGGCGCATTGGCCAGCACCTTCTCCGGCATGCCGCCATCGGTCACCACGTCGTCCCGCAGCCGCAGCGAGACGGCGCCGCCGCCCGCCATCGGCTCCACGCCCGTGGTGTCCACCGCCTGCAGCTGCTCGATCCAGCCGAGGATGCCGTTCAGCTCGGCCTGCATGCGGCCGACCTCCTCTTCCTCCAGGCGGATGCGGGCAAGGGAGGCTATGCGCCTCACCATGGCGGTGTCGAGGGACATGACGGGTTCCGGATTCCTGCGGCATCAGGGCTATAACGGCCGCCATGCCCGTCTTCAACCTGACCGAGCTGCGCGACGGCCTGCCCCGCGGCCGCCGGCTGATCGGCCTCGATCCCGGATCGAAGCTGATCGGCGTCGCCCTGTCCGACGTGCTGCTGATGCTGGCCAGCCCCTATGGCGCGCTCCGGCGCGGCAAGCTGCGCGCCAATGCGGCGGAGGTCGCGGCCATCGCGGCCAAGGAGGGGGCGGGCGGGCTGGTCGTGGGCCTGCCGCTGGGCATGGATGGCAGCTTCGGGCCGGCGGCGCAGGCGGCCAAGGACTGGGCGATGGCGATGGGCGAGGCCACCGGCCTGCCCGTGGCGCTGTGGGACGAGAGGCTGTCCAGCTCGGCGGTCAACCGGGCGATGATCGCGGCGGACATGACGCGGGCGAAGCGGGCGGCCGCGGTGGATGCGGCGGCGGCGGCCTACACCCTGCAGGCGGCGCTGGATGCGACGGCGCCGCGGGCCGCCCCCTGAGCCCGGCGGTGCCGGGCCCGCCAGGGGGGCGCCGCCCGCCCACGCGCCTCACGCCAGGGCCGAGACGATCACCTCGCCAGCCAGAACCACCTTCGGCGATTGCGGCCAGATGTCGCGGTGCTGCGCCATCAGCGCCGCCACCTGGGCATGCGCCGCGGTCGCCGTGCTGCGGTTGCTGAAGACCGAGACCGCGACCGACCGGTCCGCCTGCGCCTCGTCCCGGCCGGTGTAGAGGTGGCGGAAGCCCGGCTGCTCCAGCGTCAGCGGCACGATCTTCTCCTGCACCGTGGGCAGCACCCCGGCGGAGGGCCCCAGCCCCTCCGTCACCCGCAGCAGCATGTAGCTGTCGCTGCCGGGCTTCGTGGCGTCCAGATGCACCGAGACGCCGGCGCGGATCACCACCGGGGCGCCGGTCAGCAGGTCGGCCATGTTGGCCTCCGCCCAGTGCAGCACCGTGTCGTTGATCCGCCGCGCCGCCGCCTGGTCGTCGAAGATGGTGGCGGAGAAGATGCCGCCGCCGCCATCGATCCGCGCGACGTAATAGGCGCGGAAGCCCGGCTCCGCCCGCAGGATCGGCAGCAGCCCGTCCCGCACCCGCTGGGCGATGTCCTCCGGCGCGCCGGTGCCGCTGAAGCGGCGGATCGTCAGGTACCACAGGGCGTCGCTCATGCAGCCTCCAGTCCCGTCGCGGGCGCTTGCCGGCCCGGTCGTCCGGGCGGCGATGCTACCACAGCGGCGCGGCGGGAGGCGCCCATCCCGTCGCGCCGTGGCCGCCCCGGCCGGGCGCCCCGGGTGGGCGCCCCCTCGCCCAGGATCCGCGGTAGAAGCCGGGCATGCACTCCCTCACCCTCCTCGACTGGCTGGCGCTGGCGGTCTTCGCCGCCTCCTGGGTCGGCTATTCCACCCTGGTGGACCGCCACCCCAGGCTGCGCGCCCGCAGCGTCATCGCCGCCATGGACGACCACCGCCGGCGCTGGCTGCGCACCACCGTGACGCGGGACAACCGCATCATGGACACCAACATCATCGGCAACCTGATGAACAGCACCAGCTTCCTGGCGAACACCGCCATCTTCATCCTGGGCGGGCTGGTGGCGATGATGGGCAGCCCGGAACTCGGCGCCCGGGTCTTCGGCGCCCTGCCCTTCGCCGCGACGCCCGACCCGGCGGCCTGGGAGATGAAGGTGGCGCTGCTGCTGCTGATCTTCGTCCGCGCCTTCTTCGAGCTGACCTGGGCGCTGCGGCAGTTCAACTACTGCTCCATCGTCATCGGCGGCATCCCGCAGGATCCCGGCTCGGCGGGCAGCCTGGCGCAGGCGGAGATGGCGGCGAAGGTCGCCAACCGGGCGGCGAGGCATTTCAACACCGGGCTGCGCGCCTACTACTTCGGCCTGGCGGCGCTGGGCTGGATCCTGCATCCGCTGCTGCTGGTCCTGGCCAGCCTCTGGGTGGTGCAGGAACTGTACCGGCGGGAATTCCGCTCCGTGGTGCGGGAGGCGCTGCGGGAGGGCTGAGGCGCCGCCGCGGCGGACCAGGGCGCGGCGGGCGCCGGCGGCGCCGGGGGAGGCCGCCGGCTCAGCTCCGCTCGATCCGCCGCAGCACGCCCCAGAATTGCTGGAAGATGCTGGTCCGGATGCCGCGCTCCGGCTCGGCGCAGGCGAGCTTGTCGGGGTGGAAATGGAAGGCGAAGGCCTGCTTGGCGCGGCGGAAGCGATCGCCATCCTGCCCGCCGGCACGGGCCTGCCGCAGGTCGCGCCGCGCCCGGTCCAGCTCGGTGGTCAGGGCGGCGAGGCGGTCCGCCTGGTGCCGGGACAAGGCGCGGCTGGCCCGCAGCCGCACGCCGCGCAGCGCCGCCATGCGGTGCCCGGGCGCCGCCCGGCCGAACAGCAGCCGCAGGCCGCGCCGCAGCCAGCGCAGCACCCGCCAGACCAGCATGCCCAGCCCGAAGATGATGAGGGCCAGGAGGACGCCGAGGAGTTCCACCATCGCCGGGCATGATGCCGCGGCCGGGTCAGCGCCCGGCTAACGCGGGGCGCCCCGGCATCGCCCCGGATGCCGCCGCCGCCAGCCGCCCCGGGCGATGCCTGGCCCGCCGCCGCCGGGCCGCCCGCCCGGGGTGGCGATCAGGGGGCAAGCCAGGCGGGACCGCCGCGCCGGCCCGCCGAAACGCGGCCCGGGGCACAGGGCACAGGGCGGGCGCCCGGGCGGATCGCGGCGGGCCATGGACGGCCCGAACGGGGACCCCGCGCGGCAGGCGACGGCCGGCCGGGGGCGGTTGAGCGGATTGGGATCGCACCGGCGCGACGGGTTGGTGGGCGGCATCGCGCGGAAGGAAGCGGGGGCCGGCACTTGGGATCGAACCCGGGCCTTGCGGCCCCGCCCGCCCGCGGCGGGTCCCGGTCAGCCCGCCAGGAGCGCCCGCACCGCCGCCAGCGCCTCCTCGGCCTTGCCGCCCTCCGGCCCGCCGGCCTGGGCCATCTCCGGCCTGCCGCCGCCGCCCTTGCCGCCCACCGCCGCCGCGGCCGCGCGCACCAGGGCCACGGCATCCGCCCGGCCCTTCGCGCCCTCGGCCAGGCCAGCGACGATGCTGGCCTTGCCCTCGGCGGTCGAGACCAGCGCCACGACATCCGCGGTGCCGCCCTTCAGGATCGCCTCGGCCAGGCCCTTCAGGTCGCGCGCCGGCACCTCGCCCAGGTTGCGCAGCGCGACCCGCAGGTCGTTGATCGTCTCCACCGCCGCGCCGCCGCCGCCCGTCGCAAGCTGCTTGCGCAGGTCGCTGACCTCGCGTTCCAGCCGGCGACGCTCCTCCAGCAGGGCGGCGACGCGGGTCGGCACCTCGCCCGGAGCGACGCGCAGCGCCGCCGCCACCTCCCGCAGCCGGGCATCCGCCTGCTCGACCAGCGCCTCGGCGACCGCGCCCGTCACCGCCTCCACCCGGCGCACCCCGGCGGAGACCGCGCCCTCGGCGACGATCTTGAACAGGCCGATATCACCGGTGCGGCGGACATGCGTGCCGCCGCAGAGCTCGAGCGAATAGATGCCGTGCTTCTCGGTGGCGGCCGGGTCGGCGCCCATGCCGACCACCCGCACCTCGTCACCGTATTTCTCGCCGAACAGCGCCATGGCGCCGGCCGCCACCGCCTGCTCGGGCGTCATCAGCCGGGTCGTCACCTCGGTGTTCTGGCGGATGCGGGCATTCACCTCCTGCTCCACCCAGGCCAGGTCCTCGTCCGACATCGGCGTGGGCTGGGAGACGTCGAAGCGCAGCCGGTCGGGCGCGTTCAGCGACCCCTTCTGCGCCACATGGGTGCCGAGGCGGCGCCGCAGCGCCTCATGCAGCAGATGCGTCGCGCTGTGATGCGCGCGGATGTTCGACCGGCGGGCATGGTCGACCTCTGCCTGCACCGCCAGCCCGACCCTCGCCTCGCCATGCGCGACCGTGCCGAGATGGACGAAGAGGTCGCCGAGCTTCTTCTGGGTGTCGCGCACCACGATCCGGCAGGCCTCGCCGGCCGAGATCAGGCCGGCATCGCCCACCTGGCCGCCGCTCTCGCCATAGAAGGGCGTCTGGTTCAGCACCACCGCGACCTCGGCGCCGACCGGGGCGCTGTCCACGGGCCGGCCGTCATGGACGATGGCGAGGATCTCGCCCTCCGCCGCCTCGGTCGAGTAGCCGAGGAACTCGCTGGCCCCGACCTTTTCCTTGATGTCGAACCAGACGGCGTCGGTCGCCGCCTCGCCGCTGCCGGACCAGGCGGCGCGGGCCCGGCGGCGCTGCTCCGCCATGGCGGCGTTGAAGCCCTCCACATCCACCGTCTTGCCCTCGGACCGCAGCGCGTCCTGCGTCAGGTCCAAGGGAAACCCATAGGTGTCGTAGAGGCGGAAGGCGACCTCGCCCGGCAGGGTGCCGCGGTCGCCCAGCCTTCCGCTCTCCTCGGCCAGCAGGCCGAGGCCGCGCTCGAGCAGGGAGCGGAACTTCGTCTCCTCCAGCTTCAGCGTCTCGGTGGCCAGCGCCTCGGCGCGGACGATCTCCGGGTAGGCGGCGCCCATCTGGCGGATCAGCGTCGGCACCAGGCGGTGCAGCAGCGGCTCCCGGCTGCCCATGATGTGCGCGTGGCGCATGGCGCGGCGGAGGATGCGGCGCAGCACATAGCCGCGCCCCTCGTTCGAGGGCAGCACGCCATCGGCGATCAGGAAGGTGCCGGCCCGCAGGTGGTCGGCGACCACGCGGTGGCTGGCGCGGAAGGGCCCGTCCGGGTCCTGGCCGGTGATCTCGGCCGAGGCCAGGATCAGGGCACGCAGCGTGTCGGTGTCGTAATTGTCGTGCTTGCCCTGCAGGATGGCGGCGAAGCGTTCCAGCCCCATGCCGGTGTCGATCGAGGGGCGCGGCAGCGGCACGCGGGTGCCGGGCGGCCCTTCCTCGAACTGCATGAAGACCAGGTTCCAGATCTCGATGAACCGGTCGCCATCCTCCTCCGGGCTGCCGGGCGGGCCGCCGCGGATATGGTCGCCATGGTCGTAGAAGATCTCGGAACAGGGGCCGCAGGGACCGGTATCGCCCATCCGCCAGAAATTGTCGGAGGTGGGGATGCGGATGATCCGGCTGTCCGGCAGGCCGGCGACCTTCTTCCAGTAGGCCGGTGCCTCCTCGTCCTCGGAATAGATCGTGACCAGCAGCCTGTCCTTCGGCAGGGCGAAGTCGCGCGTCAGCAACTCCCAGGCATGCGCGATGGCCTGTTCCTTGAAGTAGTCGCCGAAGCTGAAATTCCCCAGCATCTCGAAGAAGGTATGGTGCCGGGCGGTGTAGCCGACATTGTCGAGGTCGTTGTGCTTGCCGCCGGCGCGGACGCATTTCTGCGCCGTGGTGGCGCGGGAATAGGCGCGCTTCTCCTGCCCGGTGAAGACATTCTTGAACTGGACCATGCCGCTGTTGGCGAACATCAGCGTCGGGTCGTTGCGCGGCACCAGCGGCGAGCTCTCGACCACCTGGTGCCCGTTGCGGGCGAAGTAGTCGAGGAAGGTGGCACGGATGTCGTTGCTGCTGGTCATTGCCGCTGGGGGTCCCGTCTCCTGCCCCGGCCCGGGGGGCATGCCTGTGGGGCGCAGTCTCCGCCGGTGCTGGCCCATCGGCCCGGGGCCGGCGGGGCGGTCGCCCGGCGCGCCCGCAGCCCGGGGTTGCTCTAGAGCAGATCGCAGCGGCGCGGAAGCGCCGGGGCCGGCGCCCAAGGCGGGCGGCTGCGGCCGCCGCGCGGCCGGGCGGCGGTGCCGCGACCGTCAGAGCCCACCCCGCCCCCCCGGCTTGCAATCCCCGCCGATCGTCCCGATAGGTGGTCGGGCGCCCCAGCCGGATCACGAACAATGCCGATCCTGAACAGAATTGCCGAGTTCCACCCGGAGATGACCGCCTGGCGGCAGGATTTCCACACCCATCCGGAAACCGCCTTCGAGGAGGTGCGGACCAGCGGCATCATCGCCGAGAAGCTGCGCCAGTTCGGCTGCGACGAGGTGGTGACCGGCATCGCCCGGACCGGCGTGGTCGGCGTCATCCGCGGCCAGGGGGGCAACGAGGGAGGTGGCGGCCGGGCCATCGGGCTGCGCGCCGACATCGACGCCCTGCCGATCGAGGAAGCGACCGGCCTGCCCTATGCCTCCCAGACCAGGGGCAAGATGCATGCCTGCGGCCATGACGGCCACGCCACCATGCTGCTCGGCGCCGCCCGCTACCTGGCGGAGACGCGGAATTTCAGCGGCACCGTCTATGTCATCTTCCAGCCGGCCGAGGAGGCCGGCGGCGGCGGCAATGTCATGGTGCAGGAAGGCCTGTTCGACCGCTTCCCCATGCAGCGGGTCTTCGGCATGCACAACTGGCCCGGCGCGCCGGAAGGCAGCTTTTACTGGCGCTACGGGCCGGTGATGGCCGCCACCGCCAACATCAAGGCGACCATCACCGGCAAGGGCGCCCATGGCGCCATGCCGCACCAGGGCAACGACCCCATCGTCATCGCCGCCCAGATCGTCTCCGCCCTGCAGAGCGTGGTCGCCCGCAACATCGAGCCGGTGGAGGGCGGCGTGCTCACCATCGGGCATATCCAGGGCGGCGACACCTGGAACGTGATCCCGCAGACCGTGACGCTGCGCGGCACCGCCCGCTGGTTCAAGCCCGAGGTCGGGGACATGCTGGAGGCGAAGTTTACCTCCCTCGTCACCGGCATCGCTGCGGCCTTCGGCGCCGAGGCCGAGGCGGTATTCGACCGCGGCTACCCGGCCACGGTGAACGAGGCGGAGAGCACCGACCTGGCTGTGAAGGCGGCGCTGGCCGTCGCCGGGGAGGCGCGGGTGGTGGAGATGCCGAAGCCGACCATGGGCGGCGAGGATTTCTCCTTCATGCTCAACGCCAAGCCGGGCAACTACATCATGCTCGGCGCCGGCCGCAGCCCGGCCGACCCGCAGGTGCATCACCCGAAATACGACTTCAACGATGCCATCCTGCCGATCGGTGCCAGCTACTGGGCGACCTTGGCGGAGCAGTTGCTGCCGCGCGACTGAGGCGCCGCCGGCCGGGCGTCACCCCACGCCGGCCGGCATCGGCACCACCTGGTCAAGGATCTTGGCCGAGCTGATCACCCCCGGCACGCCCGCGCCCGGATGCGTGCCGGCGCCCACCAAGTACAGCCCCGCCACCTCCTCGCTGACATTGTGCGGGCGGAACCAGGCGCTCTGGAACAGCTGCGGCTCCAGCGAGAAGGCGGCGCCGTTCAGGCTCAGCAGCCGGTCGCGGAAGTCGAGCGGCGTGAGGGTGCGGGAGGTGACGATGTGCCTGCCCAGCTCGGGCAGCACCGTCTCCTCCAGCCGCTGCTGGATGCGGGCGCGGTAGGGCTCGGCCATCGCCGTCCAGTCGGTGCCGCTGCCGAGATGCGGGACCGGCGCCAGCACGTAGAAGGAATCGCAGCCCGCGGGCGCCAGGGACGGGTCGGTCATGCTGGGCCGGTGCAGGTAGAGGCTGAAATCCTCGGCCAGGCGCTTGCGGGTGAAGATGTCCCTCAGCAACTCCTCGTAGCGCGGCCCCAGCACCATGGTGTGGTGGTAGACGCTGTCGTAGCGCCGGTTCGTGCCGAAATACCAGACGAACAGGCCCATGGAGTAATTGGCCCGCGCCACCTTCGCATCGGTCCAGCGCCGGCGCCTGTGATGGCCGAGCAGCTTGGAATAGGTCCAGCCGACATCGGCGTTGGAGACGACGATGTCGGCCGCGATGGTCTCGCCGGAGGCCAGCGTGACGCCGGCGGCGCGGCCATTCGTCACCTCGATCCGCGTGACCTCCGCGCCCGTCACCAGCGTGCCGCCGAGCCGGCGAATCAGCCCGACCATCCCGTCCACCAGCGCGCCCATGCCGCCCATGGCGTAGTGCACGCCATGGGTGCGCTCCAGGTGGCCGACCAGGCAGTAATAGGCCGTGGTGGTCATGGGATTCCCGCCGATCAGCAGCGGGTGGAAGCTGAAGGCGATGCGCAGCTTCGGGTGGCGGAAATAGTCGCTGACCTTGCCGAAGACGGTGCGGTAGCCCTGCAGCCGCACGAGGTCCGGCACCTCCCGCAGCAGGGTGCCCAGCTTGTGGAAGGGCTGGTCCACCAGCTTCGTGAAGGCGACGTCGTAGATCTTCTCGCTGTCGCGGATGAAGCGGTCGAAGCCCTGGGCATCCTCCGGGCTGATGCGGGCGATCTCCGCCCGCATGGCGCCGAGATCGGCATGGCAGGCCAGCGTCGTGCCGTCGTCGAAGCGGATCTTGTAGAAGGGATCGACCGGCCGCAGGTCGATGTCGTCCGCCAGGCGCCGCCCGGCCACCTGCCAGAGTTCCTCCAGCAGGTAGGGTGCGGTGATGATGGTCGGGCCGGCATCGAAGGTGAAGCCGTCCTGCTTGAACACGTAGGCACGGCCGCCCGGCGCATCCAGCTTCTCCAGCACCGTCACGCGCCAGCCGCGGGCGCCCAGCCGGATGGCGGCGGCAAGCCCGCCGAAGCCCGAGCCGATGACGACGGCGTGCGGTCGGCCATCGGCCTGCATGTCGGGCATGTGCTGCGTCCCCAAGCGTATGGCCCGGACGGTACCCGCCGCCCCCCGGGGGAACAAGCGAAGCGGCCTGCGACCAAAAGCGGGGCTTGCGACGGCGGCCCTCCGCCTCAGCCGCCGGGCCAGAGGCCGAGGGTGATCAGCGCCAGCGCGACGTAGCGGCCGGTCTTCGCCACGGCCACCAGCAGCAGGAACATCCAGAAGGGCTCGCGCAGCATGCCGGCGATGACGGTCAGCGGGTCGCCCATCACCGGCGCCCAGGACAGCAGCAGGGACCAGCGGCCCCAGCGGCGGTACCAGCCTTCCGCCCGCGCCAGCTGGTCCGGCTTCACGGGGAACCAGGGCCGGTCGCGCCAGCGATGGATCCAGCGGCCCAGCACCCAGTTCGCCACGCTGCCCAGCGTGTTGCCGATGCTAGCGACCAGCACCAGCAGCCAGGCCGGCTGCTCGCCCGCCAGCAGCAGGCCGACCAGCACCGGCTCGCTCTGGAAGGGCAGGATGGTCGCGGCGCCGAAGGCCACCAGGAAGAGGCCGCCATAGGCCGCGAGGTCGAGCATGCGGGCCATCCTGGCACGGAATCGGCCTGCGGCCTGCCCGCCGGCCGCGCCGCGCGACGTCCCGCAGCACTCCGCCGGGGCACTGGACGCCGCCGCCGCGCCTGGCTTTGCTGCCCGGCATGGATGATCTCCGCGCCGAATTCCTGCTCGACCCCGGCTTCCTGACCGTGAACCACGGGTCCTTCGGCGCGGCGCCGCGGCGGGTGCTGGCGGCGCAGGCGGAGTGGCGCGCCCGGCTGGAGGCGCAGCCGAGCCGCTTCATGGTGCGGGACCTCACCCCCGCCCTGCGCGCCGCCGCCGCCAGGCTGGCGGGCTTCCTCGGCTGCGACGCGGATGGGCTGGGCTTCGTCGACAACGCCACCGCCGGCTGCAATGCCGTGCTGCGCTCCCTCGCCTTCGCGCCAGGTGAGGAGATCCTGCTGCTGAGCCACGCCTATGGCGCGGTGCGCAAGACGGCGCAGCATGTCGCCGCCCGGGCCGGCGCGGCGGTGGTGGACGCGGCCCTGCCCTTCCCGCGGCCGACGCCCGAGGCGGTGGTCGCCGCGGTCGCCGCCGCCATCACCCCGCGCACCCGGCTGGCGGTGCTGGACCACATCACCTCGCCCAGCGCGCTGGTACTGCCGATCGAGGCGATGATCGCCGCCTGCCGGGCGCGCGGCGTGCCCGTCCTCGTGGATGGCGCGCATGGGCCCGGCCAGGTGCCGCTGGCGCTCGGCGCGCTGGGGGCCGACTGGTATGCCGGCAACTGCCACAAGTGGCTGATGGCACCGAAGGGCTGCGGCTTCCTCTGGACCGCGCCGGCGCGGCGGGCGGAGACCCATGCCCCCATCCTCTCGCATGGGCTGGGCGAGGGCTACCTCGCGGAGTTCGACTGGACCGGCACCCGCGACCCCGGCGGATACCTCGCGGTGACGGAGGCGATCGCCGCGCTGGCGGATTGGGGCGGCGAGGCGCTGATGGCCCGCAACCGCGCCCTGGCGCGGGAAGCCGGGGACGCGCTGGCCGCCCGCTTCGGCACGGAGGTCGGCGCGCTGCCGGGAATGGCCGGCAGCATGGCGCTGGTCCGCCTGCCCTGGCCCGGCCCGGCGACGCGGGACGGCGCCGTCGCCCGCCGCGCCCGGCTGCTGTCCGCCGGCACCGATGCGCCGGTGATGGCGCTGGACGGGGCGTACTGGCTCCGCCTCTCCGCCGCCGCCTACAACCGCGCGGCGGATTACGACCGACTGGGCGACCTGCTCGCCGGGCTTGACCCGGCCGGCCCCGGCGGCGGAGCCTGAGCGGATGGAAACGCCCATCGCCGGCTGGCACGCGCATGTGTACTACGACCCCGCCGCGACGCGTGACGCCGCGGCCGCGGTGCGGGACGGAATCGCCGAGCGCTTCCCCGCCGCGGTGCTCGGCCGCTGGCACGACCTGCCGGTCGGGCCGCACACCGCGGCGATGTACCAGGTGGCCTTCGCGCCCGATCTCTTCCCTATGCTGGTTCCCTGGCTGGCGCTGCACCGCCGGGACCTCTCCGTGCTGGTGCATCCGGAAACCGGGCGGCAGCGCGCCGACCACATCCGCCACGCGCTGTGGATGGGCCCGCCGCTGCCGCTGAAGGCCGAGATCCTGCCCGAGTGAGGCGGGTGCGCCGACATCCCGGCGCCCGCCGCCGGGCGTCGCGCGCCCGACCGACGGATCCTTCCGGCATGACGCGCCGCCCGTAACTTTCCCGCCTCCTGCCGCGTTGCGCTGCCGGTGACGCCATCGGCCCGGCGGGCGCAGCCCGCCGCACCGGTGCGCGTCGCGCCATGGGTCGCGGGCTGCGCGCCCGACGGGTCCCGGAAGGGGAGCGCTCGCGCATGTCCGGCAGCACCGCCGCCATCTCCACCCCCGCGGTGGCCGGGCATCCCGCCGGCCGGGCCATGCTGCTCGGCGCCCTTGGCGTCGTCTTCGGCGATATCGGCACCAGCCCAATCTACGCCTTCCGCGAGAGCCTGCGCGGCGCCGCCGCGCATGGCGTGCCGGCGGACCAGGCGGTGATCGGCACCGTCTCCCTCATCCTCTGGGCCGTGGCGCTGGTGGTGGCGGTGAAATACGTCGTTTTCGTCATGCGGGCGGACAACCAGGGGGAAGGCGGGACGATGGCCCTGCTGTCCCTCGCCATCCCGCGATCCGGGCGCTGGAAGGCCTGGCTGCTGCCCATCGGCCTCGCCGGCGCGTCCCTGTTCTTCGGCGATGCGATGATCACGCCGGCCATCTCCGTGCTCTCGGCGGTGGAAGGCCTGGCGGTGGCCCTGCCCATCCTGCAGCCCTATGTCGTGCCGGCCGCGGTGGCGGTGCTGGCCGGGCTGTTCCTCATCCAGTCGCGCGGCAGCGCGCAGGTCGGGCGGCTCTTCGGTCCGGTGATGGCCGCCTGGTTCGCGGTGCTGGCCGCGGTCGGCATCTGGCACGCGCTGGGGCGGCCGGCGATCTTCGCCGCCCTCGACCCGCGGCATGCGCTGTCCGCCATCGGCACGGGCGGCGGCTTCGCGGCGCTGGGCAGCGTCTTCCTCGCGGTCACGGGCGGCGAGGCGCTCTATGCCGATATGGGCCATTTCGGCCGCCCGGCCATCCGGATCGACTGGTTCGCCCTGGTGATGCCGGCGCTGGTGCTGAACTACCTGGGCCAGGGCGCCCTGGTGCTGGCCGACCCGGCGGCGGCGGCCGACCCCTTCTTCCACCTGTTCCCCGGCGCGCTGATGCTGCCGGCGGTGCTGCTGGCGACGGCGGCCACCGTCATTGCCAGCCAGGCCGTCATCTCCGGCGCCTTCGCGCTGGTGCAGCAGGCGATCCAGCTCGGCGCCCTGCCGCGGCTGCAGGTGACGCAGACCTCCGAGGAGACCGCCGGCCAGGTCTACGTCCCGCAGGTCAACTGGCTGCTCTGCGCCGCGGTGCTGGCGCTGGTGCTCGGCTTCCGGTCCTCGGAAGCCCTGGCGAATGCCTACGGCATCGCGGTCGCCGGCGACATGCTGGTGACGACGATCCTGGTCGGCGTGGTCGCCTGCACGCTGTGGCGGCTGCCGCGGGCGCTGGTGCTGCCGGTGGCGGGCGCCTTCCTGCTGCTCGATCTCGGCTTCGTCGCGGCGAACCTGCACAAGATCCCGGGCGGCGGCTGGTTCCCGCTGGTGGTGGCGACGGTCAGCCTGACCCTGCTGCTGATCTGGACCCGCGGCCGCGCCATCCTGCTGGAACGCCGCGACGACAAGGCGGAGGCGCTGCCGCGCTTCCTGGCCCGTCTGGGCACGGCGGACAGCCCGGCGCGCGTCCCCGGCACCGCGATCTACCTGACCACGCGGCGGGAGGTGGTGCCGGCGGCGCTCGCCCTGAACCTCGCGCACAACGCCGTCCTGCATGACCGGGTGGTGCTGCTGACCGTGCAGGGCGAACGGGTGCCGCGGATCCCGGAGGCGGAGCGGATGGTGGTGGAACCGCTGGAGGACGGCGTCCTGCGCGTGCTGCTGCGCTTCGGCTTCGCCGAGCGGCCCTGCGTCATGCACGCCTTGGATGCGCGGCGGGACGCGCTGGGCTTCGACCCGCAGCAGGCCAGCTGGTTCATCGGGCGGGAGGTGCCGGTGCCGGCGATGCATCCGGACCTGCCGGCCTGGCAGGAGCGGATCTTCGCCTTCCTCGGGCGCAACGCGGTGGGCGCGACGGACTACTTCGGCATCCCGGCGCCGCGGGTGGTGGAACTGGGGACGCGGGTGGAGATGTAGGCGCCGGCCGCGCGCCCGGTCCGGCGACGCCCGCCGGTGGCGAGGGACGCCGCCGGCCCCGCCGCCGCCCGGCCCGCGCGCCCGC
>NZ_SMOA01000097.1 GCF_004353985.1 Paracraurococcus ruber
CACGCCGCGATCCGCGGCCAGGGCGGCGCGCCGCCCGGGCCGCCGCGCCTGGCGCTACAGCCGCACGCCTTCGGTCTGGAAGCGGTCGGTCGCGCTCTTCTGGAATTCGGTGTTCAGGACCACGGCGGCGCAGATCGCCAGCGCCACGGCGGCGAGGATGCCGGTGATGATGGCCTTCACGGCAGCGGTCTCCCTGCTTGGTCGGTTGCGGTGGGGCGGCGCCCCGCCGGAAGAAGGGCGGGGGTCCGGCCCGGTTCCGTACCGGCCCCGCGTCTTTCACAAACTCTCAGCCGCCACGCAAGAGGGCCTCGGCGCGGGCCAGGTCCTCCGGCGCATTGGCGTTGAAGAAGGGGTCCAGCGGTTCGGTGGGCCATTCGGCGCAGGCGCAGCCGAAGCGGGCGGTCCAGCGATCGATCTTGCGCTCGCCGGCCAGCAGGGCGGCGCGCAATTCGCTGCGCAGCGCGACGGGCCAGACGCCGATCGGCGGATGCGTCCAGCCGCCGGAGGTAGCGCAGGCGAGTGGCGTGCCGGCGGCCTGCCGCGCCGCCAGCAGGCGGGATGCGAGGTCATCCGGCAGGAAGGGGCCGTCGCCGGGCACCGAGAGCACGTCGGCCAGGTCCGGCCGGTGCTCCGCCGCCCAGTCGAGCGCCGCCAGCACGCCGGCCAGCGGGCCCGGGTGGTCCGGCAGCGGGTCCGGCACCACCGGCAGGCCATAGGCGGCGAGGCGCGCCGGGTCGCCATTGGCATTCAGGATCACCGCCGCCGCCTGCGGCCGCACCCGGTCCAGCACATGGTCCAGCAGCGGCCGGCCGGCCAGCAGGCGCAGCGGCTTGTCGCCGCCGCCCATGCGCCGCGCCAGGCCGCCGGCGAGGACCACTGCCAGCAGGCTCACGCCCCGGCCCCCATGCCCGCCCCCAAGAGTGCCCCCCAACCTGCCCCCGGGGCCGGCGCCGCCGGTCATTCGCCGGCCGCCTCCCGGCTGTTCTTCCGCCAGTGCTTCGCGCTCTCCTCCTCGACGTAATCGAGGTCGGCGTCGAAGACGATCCGCTGCTCGCCGGCCAGGGCGGTGAAGCGCTTGCCCTTGCAGCGGCCGATCAGGGTCACCCCCGCCTCCCGCGCCAGTTCCACGCCCCAGGCGGTGAAGCCGCTGCGGGAGACGAGGATGGGGATGCCCATCCGCACCGTCTTGATCACCATCTCCGAGGTCAGGCGGCCGGTGGTGTAGAAGACCTTGTCCGCCGGGTCGCAGCCGGTGCGGAACATCCAGCCGGCGATCTTGTCCACCGCGTTGTGCCGGCCGACATCCTCCATGTAGACCAGCGGCCGGTCGCGCTGGCACAGCGCGCAGCCATGGATGGCGCCGGCTTCCAGGTACAGCGTCGGCAGCGTGTTGATCCGATGCAGCAGGCGATAGAGGTCCGAGGTGCGGATCGCGGCTGACGGCGGAAGCCGCGCCTTGGAGAAGCTTTCCATGAGGTCGCCGAAGGCGGTGCCCTGGGCGCAGCCGCTGGTCAGGGTCTTCTTCTTCAGCTTCTCCTCGAAGTCGGTGCGGCGCTCGGTGCGGACCACGACCACCTGCAGGTCGTCGTCGTAGTCAACCGCCGTCACCCGGTCGTCCGGCCGCAGCATGCCCTGGTTCAGCAGGTAGCCCAGCGCCAGGTCCTCCGGCCGGTCGAGGATCGTCATCATCGTGACGATCTCCTGCCCGTTCAGGTAGAGCGTCAGCGGTCGCTCCACCGTGACGCTCGCCTCCACCGGCGCGCCGGTATGGTCGAGGCCGGTGACGCGGCGCGTCAGGCGGGGATCGGCCGGGTCCGGCTGGACCAGCAGGGCAGTGTCTTGCATGGCCGGGAAAGGGTGGGGCGGGGCGGGGGCCGGCGCAACCCGCCCGCCGGCGCTGGCGTTTTCCATGCCCATTCAAGGAGAACCGCCATGCCCACCTATCGCTTCCCCGCCGAGGCCGGCCTGGCCCTGGAGGGCGGAGCGCCGAGCGCCGCCGCCATCAGTCACCGTCTGGACGAACTGGGCCTGACCCGGCAGGGCGTGATGGTCTCCCGCCACGACGACGCGGCGACGCTGGAGGGCAGCGTCCCGGACGACGCGACACGGGAACGCCTGCTGCTCGCGGTCGGCAACCTGCGCGGCATCGCCCGGGTGGAGGACCGGCTGACCGTCACGCGGTCGGGGTCGGGGGGCGGGTTGCTGGACACCCTGGGGGCCTTCGCGCATCTGCCGGCCGGCAGTGCCAGCACCGAGGCCGCGGAGCGGGCGGTGCACCGGGCGACGCCGGATACGGATACCGGCTTCGGCCCGGGCGGCAGCATCCTGCATGTGGTGCAGCCGGGCGAGACGCTGGAGGCGATCGCCGGCCGGCACTACCACGACACCGCCGCCGCCGGCTGGGTGCTGGAGAGCAATGCGCCGGTCCTGACCGATGCCGCCTCGCTCCGGCCCGGGATGGTGCTGCGGCTGCCGCCGCGCTGACCGGCCTGGCCGGCCACCCCGTCCGCCGCGGCGCGGATGGCGCGGCCGGCCGGATTTCCCTGGCGGGACAAGGCCATCCTGGCCTGTCCGGCGGCCGGTGGCCCGGCGCCTCGCGGGGCGGATCGCCGCCCCCGGGCGACCCTTTGCCTGTGCAACAAAGCGGTAACCAATTATTTCTAACGGGGCCTTGACCGGCCATGTGCCCGATGCCTAAGCAACCGGCCGTCGCTGCAGCCCATGCCGCTTGCGCAATCCTGCCCCGCAGATTGGGCAGCAGGGCTGGTTGTCGGCTGCGTTTATCACCACATCCGCTACGCGCCGCGATATGCCGCGTGCCCCCCTGGACGGCTTCCTCCCCGCCATGCCGCAGCCGCGGCGCGGCGGGCGTTGCGCCGTTCGGACCGGGTATTGCGACCGGGACCTACACCGGCGCAGGCCGAATTCTGGGGGCGGGCCGCAGGGCCCGCCAGGAGTGGATCGAGTGATGGACGGGTTTGTCACCGAGACGATGCTGGATGAGGGCGAAGCCGAGGTGCGGGTGTCCCGCCCCCTGGGCGCGCCGGCCTTCGAGGCGCTGGTCGCCCGCGTCCCGGCCGAGGACTCGCCCGTGTGGGAGGAAGGGGAGGCCGCCGACGACGGCGACGATGCCCCGGAGGACCTGGCCGAGGCCGATGACGCCGAGGAGGATGGGGAGGCCACGCCCGCCGCGGCCGAGGCGGCGCCCGCCGCCGGCAATGTGGACGAGGCGGCGCTGGGCCGCACCGACGACCCCGTGCGCATGTTCCTGCGGGAGGCGTCGCGCACCGAGCTGCTGACGCGCGAGCAGGAAGTCGCGCTCGCCCAGCGGATCGAGGCGGGGCGGGAGGCGATGCTGGGCGCGCTGGGCGCCTGCCCCTCCACCCGCGCGGCGCTGACCGCCTGGCGCGATGCCGTCGCCGCCGGCGGGCTGCCGCTGCGCGAGCTGGTGGAGCTGGAGGCGATGGCCGCCGCCGCCGACAGCGCCGCCGCCGAGACGACCGAGGAAGGCGAGGCCACCGAGGGTACGCTGGACCAGAGGCTGCGGCCCGAGATCCTGGCCGCCTTCGACGCCGCGCTGGCCGGCGCGCCGACCACGGCCGAGCATGCCGCGCTGATCGCCGCCCTGCGGCTGCGCGCCGACCGGATCGAGGCGCTGATCGAGGCGGTGCGGTCCGCCCACCGGCGGATGGTGACGCTGGATGGCCGGGCGCTGCGCCTAGCCACCGGCGCCAAGGTCAGCCGCGAGGATTTCCTGAAGTCCTGGGATGCCGGCCCGGCCACCCTGGGCAAGCTCGCCACCCGGCTGAAGGGCGCGGGCGCCGAGCTGAAGGAGATCCGCGCCGAGGTCGCCGTGGTGGAGGCCGAGGCCGCCCTGCCGGCCGCCGAGCTGCGCCGCCTGCATGCCGAGATCAGCCGCGGCGAGCGCGACATGCGCAAGGCGAAGGAGGAGCTGACGCGGGCCAACCTGCGGCTGGTGGTGCACATCGCCCGCAAGTACCGCAACCGCGGTCTGCTGCTCGGCGACCTGATCCAGGAAGGCAATATCGGCCTGATGCGGGCGGTCGAGAAGTTCGACTGGCGCAAGGGCTTCAAGTTCTCGACCTACGCCACCTGGTGGGTGCGGCAGGCGATGACCCGCGCCATCGCCGACCAGGCGCGGACCATCCGCGTGCCGGTCCACATGGCGGAGACGGCGTCGAAGATCGCCCGGCTTGGCCGCATCCTGGCGCACCGGACGGGCCGCGAGCCGACCGCCGAGGAACTGGCGCAGCGGCTTGGCGTGCCGACCGAGAAGGTGAAGTCGGTGCAAGGGATCGTGCGCGAGCCGGTCAGCCTCGACACCCCGATCGGCGAGGACGACGACGGCCGGCTGGGCGACCTGATCGAGGACCGCAACGCCGTGCATCCCTTCGAGGCGGTGGCGCGGTCCGGCCTGCGGGAAGCGGCGGCGCGGGTCCTGGCCGACCTGACCCCGCGCGAGGAGCGGATCCTGCGGATGCGCTTCGGCATCGGCATGGAGCGTGACCACACGCTGGAGGAGGTCGGCAAGACCTTCAACGTGACGCGGGAACGCATCCGGCAGATCGAGGCCAAGGCGCTGAAGAAGCTGCAGAACGGCCAGCGCGGCCGGGCGCTGCGGACCTATCTGGACCGCGCCTGACCGGCTGCCCCGGCCGGGGCGGATGAGCGTGCGATGCGGCGGGCCGTGCGATGCGCGGCCCGCCGCCGCCATTTTCGGGCCTGTCCGATCGCATCGCGCATGGGACGCTGTGGCGCTGCCGCGTCGCGCCAACGGCACGACGGGTCATGCGCGCCGGGCGCCTGCACCGGCGCCGCACCCCGGGCCGCGCGGCGAGGGCACGCGGCGCGAACCGCCCCGCGGCCGAGGCGCCCTTGACCGGCCGGGATCGACGGCCATCGGCATCGGGTGATGGATCCTGGGGCGGCGTCACGCCGCGCCGCGCGCCTTCGCTGCAAGCAAGGCCCGCCGATGGGCGCCCGCACCGGTGGCGTGGCCGGGGACCCGCCCCGACCGCGTCAATTCACCGGGGCGACGAGCAGCCGGTTGACCCAGGGATCGAGCGGCCGTGCCGGCTGCACCGGCCGCGGCGCGTAGTCGAAGGCGAAGACCGGCAGCACCGAATACTGCGCCTGCAGCAGCAGCCGCGGCCGGTCCAGCGGCACCGCGCCGGCATGGATGCCCCAGGTATCGGCGACGAAGCAGGTGCCGGCCGGGCCGAAGACCGGCGTGACGGCGCCGAAGCGCGCCGCCTCCGCCGCCGCATAGGGGCGGGCGCGCACCCGCCCGCCGCGGCGATGCGACCCGTGGACATATATATGCGGGCCGTTCCGCGCATCCACGTCGGTCAGGTAGAGGAAGAGCTTCAGGAAGCGCCAGTCATCGGGGTCCCGGTGGAAATGCTGCACGTCGTCGCAGCGATGCGGCCGTGGCAGGGACCAGCGCAGCCCGATGGAGGACAGCGTGGGACGGCAGCCCAGATAGGCCTCGGCCAGCGCCAGCACCGCGGGGTGGTTGGCGAGGTCGAGCAGATGCGGGCAGGCCAGCACGGCATCCAGCGCATAGGCGGCGCTGGCCGTGCCTTCCGGCAGCGCCGCCAGCGGCACCGGGCCATCCGGCCCCTGCACCGGGCGCGGCGCCAGCCAGTCCATCACCTCCCGCAGCGCGGCAGGCGGCAGCAGCGGGCGCAGCGGCGCGATGCCGTCGCGATGCAGCGCTGCCAGGGTCGCGGCATCGGCCGCGTCCGGCTGGCCGCGGCCGGCCCGCAGCGACTGCGCCGCGGCAAGGCAGGCCGCGACGCCGCGCCGTAGCCGCGGCCGGGTGACCAGCCGCTGGCTGTAGTAGAAGGCGGCGCGCATCGGGCGGAAGCCCGGCCCGGGCGACAGGCGGGCATAGGATTGCATGGTGTCTCAGGCTCCCGGTGACCGGCGCTGTCCCGGCGCTGCCCCGTGCCGGCATGATGCGGCGCAATGCGCGCGCTGCGGCTGACACTCCCGGGAGCAGCGGCGTCGGGTCCATCAACTCCGGGTCATGCGGCAGCGGTGACACAAGCCTGATTTGGCGCGGCCGGAGCCTTCATGGGACGAGGATCGGCATGACGATCCCGCGGCCGGCCTGCCCGACGCCACTGCCCCGCCCATCCCGCTGGCACAGCGCCGGGGGGGCCTGACCATGCCGGACGGGGTGGCGCCGGCCGCCGCACGGCCGGCGGCGGCGCGGCGGCGCGAGCGGCGGACCGATATCGACCGTGCCAAGGGGCTGGCGATCCTGCTGGTGGTTGCCGGCCATCTGGTCGCCAACACCGCGCCCCCGGGCGGGGAGTGGTACGAGCCGGCGCGCTACCTGCTGTACCGCTTCCACATGCCCTTCTTCCTGTATCTCAGCGGCACGGTGGTGGTGCTGAGCGGGGTGCTGGACGCCGAGCCGCCCGACTGGGTGCGGCAGATCCGCAAGCGTGCCGCGCGGCTGCTGCCGCCCTTCTTCGCGATCGGCGTGCTGATCCTGCTGGCCAAGCTGGTGGCGATGCGCTTCGTCGTCGTCGACAACCAGCCGGACGGGCTGCTGACCGGCCTGCGCCACCTGCTCTGGGATACCGGCCGCAGCCCGGCGACCTCGATCTGGTATCTCCTCGTCCTCTTCCTCTGCACCGTCGCTGCCCTGGTGCTGCGGCGGGCGATCGGCAGTGGCGGCCTGCTGCTGCTGGGCCTGCTGCTGCAGCTGCCCGAGGTGCCGGAGATCGCCTATCTCGACCGCTTCGCGCGCTTCTTCCTGTTCTTCGCCGCCGGCGTCTGGGTCGCCGAGCGGCAGGACCGGCTGCTGCCGCTGATGCGGCGCTGGCAGGTGCTGTGGTGGGCGCTGTTCGCCGCCTCGCTCGGCATCGCCATGACGGTGTGGTGGGGCGTGGTGATCCTGAACGAGCGCTGGTCGCTGGTGGTCTGCGGCCTGCTCTGCATCCCGGCGCTGCACGGGCTGATCCGGCTGCGGCCGGTGAATGGCTGGGACTGGCCCATCGCGCTCGGCCGCTACGCCATGGTGATCTACCTGTTCAACACGCTGGCGATCGGCGCCGCCAAGGCCGGGCTGATCCTGCTGGGCATCGGCTACACCGCGGCCAATTTCCCGCTGCACCTGGCCGTGGCGATGGCGGCCGGCGTCTTCGTGCCGATCCTGCTGAAGCGCCTGGTGCTGCGGCGTGTCCCCGCGCTCGATCGCATGACCGACTGAAGGGGCACCGCCTGTCCGTGACGTGAAGCGCCCGGCCCCGCCGCTGCCGCCATAACGGGCCGACGGAAAAGGATGGGGCGATGCAGGCGAGCGGGGCTGTCGCGGCGGAGGCGGCGGCGCAGCCGCAGGCGGGCGGGCTGGTCGGCAAGGCGGCGTGGTCCGCGCTGGATTTCTGGCTGCAGCAGGCGGCGGCGCTGCTGGTCTTCGTCGTCGTCGGCAACCTGGTGGGGCCGGGCGCGGTCGGCGTGATCACCGTCGCGCAGCTCGGCGTCACCCTGGCGATGACGCTGCTGCTGGATGGCTTCTCCGACGCGCTGATCCAGCGGGCGCGGCTGGATCCGGCGCATGTGGACAGCGGCTTCGCGCTGCTGGGCGGGCTCGGCCTGCTGGCCGGGCTGGCGCTGTGGCTGCTGGCGCCGGCGATGGCGACGCTGTTCGGGGAGCCGGATCTCCGCTGGATCATGCCGCTGCTGGCGATCGGCCTGCCGCTGCTGGGCCTGGCGGTGCCCTGCCAGGCGCTGCTGCAGCGGCAGATGCGGTTCCGGGCGCTGGCGCTGCGCAGCGTCGTCGCGCAGGGCGCCGGCTTCGCGCTGGCCCTGGTGCTGGCGCTGCGCGGCGCGGGGGTGGAGGCGCTGATCGCCTATGTCCTGGCGGTGCGCGTGCTGGACACGCTGCTGCTGCTGGCGCTGGCGCGGCGGCTGCCCGGGCTGCAGGTCACGCGCGCCGCGATGGCCGACATCGTCGGCTATGGCAAGCACCGGCTGGGCAACCAGGTGCTGGGCTTCGTGGTGATGCAGATCGACCGCGTCACCGCCGGCCTCTTCCTCGGCGCCGTCACGGTCGGCCTGTTCTCGCTCGCCGAGCGGATCGCCAATGCGCTGACCGGCGGCCTGTCCGGCGTGGTGGGGCGCGTCGGCTTCGCCGCCTTCTCCGCCCGGCAGGCGGATGCGCCGGCGCTGCGGGCGGCGCTGGCCGACCTGCTGTTCCTGGTGAACCTGCTGGCGATGCCGGCCTTCCTGGGTCTCGCCGCGGTCAGCGGCGACCTGGTGGCGGCGCTGTTCTCCCCCGCCTGGGCGCAGGCGGCGCCGGTGCTGGCGCTGCTGGCGCTGGCCGGCATCCCGCATGCGACGAACTACGTGCTGACGGCGGCCATCAATGCCCGCGGCCGGCCGGACATCGCGCTGCGTTACACGCTGGTGGTGATGGTGCTGCGGCTGGCCGCCAGCCTCGCCGCGGCGCCGCAGGGGATCTGGGCGCTGGCGCTGGCCAACCTGGTGGTCACCGCGGCCTCCACCGGCATCGTGCTGCTGGCGGTCCGTGGCCAGCTGCCGGCACCGGCGGCGCTGGCCGGGCGCGCGGCGGCGGTGCCGGCCATGGCGGCAACGGCGATGGTGGCGGCGACGCTGGCGCTGGGCGCCTGGTGGGCGGCGCCGCCGGCGGTGCTTCTGGGTGCGAAGATCCTGCTCGGCGCGGTGGTCTATGCCGGCCTGGTCGGGCTGCTGGCGCCGGCCGCGGTACGGCGGCTGCTGCGGGGCGGCTGAGGCGCGAGCCGCCCGAGGCCGGGGGCGGGATCGCCGCCCCCGGCCCGCGGCTACTTGAGTTCCGGCAGGCTGCCCGGCCGCGGCTGGGCCGAGGCGCCGAGCAGCCGGTGCTTCATGGCCCGGATGCGCGCATGCAGCACCGGGTGGCGCGCCACCATCTCCCGCAGCACGTCGAGCCCGTGCTCGTCGGTGAACCACCAGCGCAGCAGCTCCGCATGGCAGGCGACGCGGTCGGCCGGGCTGCGCAGGTTCTTCGACACCAGCCGCAGGTAATGCCGCCAGACGCCGCCATAGAAGGTCGGCCCGCGCTGCGGCGCCTTGCGGCCCGGATCCTGCCACAGCTCCGCCGCCCGGCGGTCCTTCAGCAGGATGGCGCGGGTGTAGCGGTTCTCGTGCTCGCGGTGGAGGAAGAGCGGCTCCGGCACGCTCACCCAGGGGCCGCGCAGCGCCATCTCGGCCAGCAGCACGCGGTCCGACCCGCTATAGGCGCCGTGCAGCTCGGACCCGATCAGCGCCTCGCGGCGGAACAGGCCGAAGAAATCCTCGCACTGGTGGCGGGTGTGGATCGCCGCGGCGAAGCGGCGCGCCGGGCTGGCCGAGCCGATGCCGGGAAAGGCGTTGGCGTAGGAGCGGAGCGGCCGGTTGAGGCCGTCGATCTCGGTCACGCCCGTGGTGCACAGCACGGCATCCGGCGCCGCCTGCATCGCCGCCACCGTCTTCGCCAGGTAGCCCGGCGCGATGGCGTCGTCATGCGCCGCCCACTTGAAGTAGGTGCCGCGGGCGCGCTCGAAGCAGAGATTGTAGTTGGCGGCGGCGCCGAGGTTGGTCGGGTTCCGCTCGTACCGCACGCGCGGATCGCGCGCGGCGTAGTCGAGGCAGATCTCCTCTGTCGCGTCGGTGGAGGCGTTGTCCTGGATGATCAGCTCCAGCGCGCCGTATTCCTGGCCGAGCACGGAATCGATCGCCTGCCGGACATAGGCCGCGCCATTAAAGACCGGCAACCCGATGCTGACCAGCGGCGAAGAACCCGACGCGCCATCCTGTCCTGAGCAATTGGTCACACAGCCTCTCCCGCCATCCCCACGCGATGTAGAGCCAAACCACGCCACGGTCGTCAGGTAACGTCACTTATTCTCGCGTCCGCTCTACTTCACGTTGGCGTGCCAACGTTACGCGTGAAGTGCGCAGGGCAGGAAAACCGGACATCGTCAGGTGAACCCAGGAGTTCGGGACGATGAAGACAGCGATACTCGCGGGCGGTCTCGGCTCGCGCTTGGCGGAAGAAACCGAAGCCCGGCCGAAACCGATGGTTGAGATCGGCGGCATTCCCATCCTTTGGCACATCATGCGCTACTACGCGTGCTTCGGGCACCAGGATTTCGTGGTGGCGCTTGGCTACAAAGGGAATTACATCCGCCGCTACGCGACCGACTTCGCGGCGCTGTCGCCCGGAAACCTGCGCATCGACTATTCCCGCCGGCAGGTGGACTACGACACCACCCTGGGCAACGAGCGCGGTGAGTGGTCCATGGATGGCTGGACCCTCGAGCTGGTGGATACCGGGCTCGAGACCAATACCGGCGGCCGCATCAAGCGGCTGAAGCAGGTGATCGGCAACGAACGTTTCTTCCTCACCTGGGGTGACGGCGTCTCCACGGTCGACCTCGACGCGCTGCTCGCCTTCCACCGCTCGCACGGCAAGCTCTGCACGCTGACCGCGGTGCGGCCGCCGGCGCGCTTCGGCCACCTGGAGATCGCCGGCGACCAGATCGCCGAGTTCAACGAGAAGCCGCAGACCGGCGAGGGCTGGATCAACGGCGCCTTCTTCGTCTGCGAGCCTGGCGTCTTCGACTACATCGACGGCGACGCCACCCAGTTCGAGAAGTCGCCGCTGCAGAACCTGGCGGCCGACGGCCAGCTGATGGCCTTCAAGCACTACGGCTTCTGGCAGTGCATGGACACCATCCGCGACAAGGTGCTGCTGGAATCCCTGTGGTCGGGCGGCGAGGCGCCGTGGCGCATCTGGGACAGCCGCCGGCCCGGCGCCAAGGCCGCGTCCGATACCGACACCAACACCGCCGCCAATGACGTGGGGAGCCCCGCATGCGCGTCCTGATGACCGGCCATCTCGGCTATATCGGCACGGTCGCCGTCCCGCTGTTCCAAGAGGGCGGGCATGAGGTCACGGGCTGCGACACCGACCTCTACCGCGCCTGCACCTTCGGCAAGGACCTCGGCCCGGCGGGCGGTATCCGCAATCTCGGCCTCGACATCCGCGACGTGACGGCGGACCACCTGCGCGGCTTCGACGCCGTGGTGCATTACGGCGGCATCCCGAACGATCCGCTCGGCGACCTCGACCCGGAGGTCACCATGCAGATCAACACGGAAGCGACCGTCAGCCTCGCCCGCGCCGCGAAGGCGGCCGGCGTGCCGCGCTTCGTCTTCTCCTCCTCCTGCTCCAACTATGGCGCGGCGGGCGAGAATTTCCTCGACGAGCAGGGCGCCTTCAACCCCGTCACCGCCTATGGCCGGTCCAAGGTGGCGGCGGAGAAGGGGCTGCTGCCGCTGGCGGATGATCGTTTCTCGCCGGTGCTGATGCGCAGCGCGACGGCCTTCGGCGTGTCGCCGCGGCTGCGCTTCGACCTGGTGATCAACAACCTCACCGCCTGGGCCTGCGCCACCGGCGACATCCTGCTGAAGAGCGACGGGACGCCCTGGCGCGCCGTGGTGCATATCGAGGACATCGCCCGCGCCTTCCGCGCGGTGGTCGAGGCGCCGCGCGACCTGGTGCATGCCGAAGCCTTCAATGTCGGCTCGACCAGCGAGAACTACCAGATCCAGGAACTCGCCCGGATGGTCGAGCAGGTGGTGCCCGGCACCCAGGTGCGCTTCGCCGAGGGCGCCGGGCCCGACCTGCGGTCCTATCGGGTGAACTGCGACAAGCTGGCGCGGGTCTTCCCGCATGCCGCGCCGCGCTGGACCGCGCGCATGGGCGTGGAGCAGCTGCATGAGGCCTTCCAGGCCCATGGCGTGAGCAAGGAGGAGTTCGAGGGGCCGCGCTTCCAGCGCAAGGCGCATGTGCTGGGCCACATCGCCTCCGGCGCGCTGACCCAGGCGCTGCGCTGGGCCCCGCAGCGGGCGGCGAGGGTGGCATGAAGGCCGAGGCCTGCACGCCGATCACCGCCTGCCGCTGCTGCGGCGGCGGCGACATGGTCAGCGTCTTCGACATGGGGCAGATGCCGCCCTCCGACGCGCTGTCGCCTTCGGCCGAGGAAGCCGATCCGGCTTATCCGCTGGAGGTCATCATGTGCCGGAGCTGCGGCCTCGCCCAGCTGCGCCACACGGTGGCGCCGGAGGTGCTGTTCTCCGCCGCCTACAAGTACTTCTCCTCCTACACCCAGACGGTGGTGGACAACGCGAAGGACGCGGTGGCCACGGCGATCGAGCGGGTGAAGCCGGCGCCCGGCGCGCTGGCGGTGGAGCTGGCCAGCAATGACGGCTACCTGCTGAAGCACGCCAAGGCGGCGGGGCTGACGGTGCTGGGCATCGACCCGGCGCCGGCGCCGGTCGCCGCGGCGCGGGAAGCCGGGATCGAGACCATCCAGGCCTTCTTCTCGGAAGACCTGGCGCGGCAGCTGAAGTCCGAGGGCCGGCAGGCCATGCTGGTCTTCGGCAACAACGTGCTGGCGCATGTCGCCGACACCGCGGGCTTCGTCCGCGGCATCCGCGAGATCCTGCATCCGGACGGCACGGCGAGCATCGAGGTCCCGTATCTGCGCGACCTGATCGAGCATGTCGAGTTCGACACCATCTACCACGAGCATCTCTGCTACTTCTCGGTCACGGCGCTGTCCGAGCTGTTCCGGCGGCAGGGGCTGTCGCTGAACGACGTGCAGCGAATCCCGATCCATGGCGGCTCGCTGCGGCTCTTCGTGCAGCACCAGCCGGACCCCTCGACGCGGCTGATGCGGCTGATCGAGGAGGAGAAGGAGCTCGGCCTCGACCGGCCGGAGAGCTTCCGGGCCTTCGCCGCCAAGGTGGAGGGCGTCGGCCAGGCGCTGCGGGAATTGCTGGACGGCCTTCGCCGCGAAGGCAAGCGCATCGCCGCCTATGGCGCCGCCGCCAAGGGCACGATCCTGCTGAACTTCTTCCGGATCGGCCCGCAGGAGCTGATGTGGGTGGCGGACAAGAACCCGCACAAGCACGACCTGTACATGCCCGGAATCAAGCTGCCGATCGTGGGCGTGGAGCGGATCGAGGCCGATCGCCCCGACTGCCTGCTGATCCTGCCCTGGAACCATCAGGCGGAGATCATGCGGCAGCAGGCCGGCTTCGCCGCGCGCGGCGGCCGCTTCGTCATCCCCATCCCGCATCCGCACCTGCAAGGGGGCTGAGTCCGTGCCCGACATCATGGAAGCGGCCCCCGGCCGCTTTGCCAACCCGCTGACCCTGCGCCCGGGCGAGCGCGGCTGCTGCCCGGCCTGCGGCGGCCGCGCCCTGCTGCCGGTGCTGCGCCTCGGCTCCGTGCCGACCAACAGCTGCCTGATGCTGGACACGCCGGAGGAGGCGCGCGCCTATCCCCGCGGCGCGATGGACCTGGTCTTCTGCGAGGCCTGCTGCTTCGTCTTCAACCGCGCGCTCGATCCCAAGCTGACCGAGTATTCCGACCGCTACGAGCCGACCCAGGGCTACAGCCCCACCTTCCGCCGCTTCCACCAGGACTTGGCGGCGCGGCTGGTGGCGGAGACCGGCCTGAAGGGCGGCACGGTGGTCGAGGTCGGCTGCGGCCAGGGCGAGTTCCTGCACCTGCTCTGCCGGCTTTCGGGCGCGCAGGGCATCGGCTTCGACCCCTGCCTGAGCGAAGCCCGCGCCGATGTGGTGCAGGACCGTGCGGATGGCGTGACCCTGCGCGGCGAGTTCTTCTCGGACGACTCCGCCCGGGACCTGCGCTGCGACCTGTTGGTCAGCAAGATGACGCTGGAGCACATCCCTTCCGCCGGCCGCTTCGCCGCGCTGGCCCAGCGGGTGGCGCAGCAATCCGCGCCGGGGATGCAGATCTTCATCCAGATCCCGGAATGCGAGCGCATCTTCGAGCACGGCGCCTTCGAGGATGTCTACTACGAGCACTGCAACTACTTCACCGAGGCGTCGCTGACCGCGCTGTTCGCCCGGCACGGCTTCCGGATCGAGGGCGTGACGCGGGAATATGCCGGCCAGTACCTGACCATCCGCGGCCGCTACACCGGCGAGGCCGGCGGCGAGGTGCCGGCGGCGGAGCGGGCGCGGCTGCGCGCCATGCTCGAGCATTTCCGCGATGTCTGCGACCGGCAGATCGGCGAATGGCGGGCGCTGGTCGCGCAGCGCCAGGCGGCGGGCAAGGCGGTGGTGGTCTGGGGATCCGGCTCCAAGGGCGTCTCCTTCCTCACCGCCATCGGCGGCGGGGACGGCATCTCGGCCGCGGTGGACATCAACCCGCACCGGCAGGGGCATTTCATGGTGGGCACCGGCCATCCCATCATCGGCCCCGACGCGCTGCCGGCGATCCAGCCGGCAACGGTCATCGTCATGAACGGCGTGTACCGGGAAGAAGTGGCGGCCGACCTCGCGGCGCGCGGGTTGCACCCGGAACTGCTGGCGCTCTGATTCCGGTCGGCAGGCGTCAGCGCGCCTGCCGACCGGCCTTGCGCCCAGGTCGGCGCAAGGCCCGATGCGGCGGCGGCGCGCTCAGCGCGGCGCCGTGAGCCGGGCGAAGGCCTCAGGCAGGTCGGGCGCGCCGGCCTGCGCCAGGACCTCCGCCACCCTGCCTTCGGCGCGCACCTGGCCATCCGCCAGCATGACCACGCGTGCCTCCTCCGGCACTTCCTCGATCAGATGCGTGGCCCACAGCACCGCCAGCCCCTCCTCGGCGCAGAGCCCGCGGATATGCCGGCGCACCGCGAGGCGGCTCGGCAGGTCGAGGCCCGTCGTCGCCTCGTCCAGCAGCAGCAGCCGCGGCCGCGTCAGCAGCGCCCGCGCCACCTCCGCCCTTCGCCGCTGGCCGCCCGACAGCGCCCGCACCGTGCTGCCGGCGCGGTCCGCCATCTCAAGCCTGGCCAACTCGTGCAGCGCCCGCCGCCGCGCCTCGGCCCGCCGCAGGCCGTGCAGCGCGCCGTGGTACAGCAGGTTCTCGATGACGGAGAGGTCGGGATCGAGGGTCGGCTGCTGGAAGACCACGCCCAGCCGCGCCAGTGCCATGCCGGGCGCGTCCCGCAGCGCGGTCCCGAAGATGCGTATGCTGCCGGGCGGGCGGGCATCGAACAGCCGCGTCAGCAGGGCGAAGAGCGTGCTCTTGCCGGCGCCATTGGGGCCGAGCAGCACGGCGAATTCCCCGGGCATCACGCGGAAGTCGACATCCTGCAGCACGCGGCGCGCGCCATAGGCGAAGGACAGCCGCGCCACCGCCAGCGCCGGCGCGGCCGGCGGGATGTCCGCGTCGGTCGGGCTGGGATCCACTGCGGCACCATCCCGCGGCATCGTGTCGGCGGCAAGCCTGCCGTGTACTCACCGTCATGCTATGGGCCGCGCTGCGCCAGGCGGCGGATCCCGCACCGGCGCGGCAGGCCGGGGGAAACGAACATGGCGCGTGGACGGCGACGGCGGCGATTCCTGCTGTGCATCGCGGTGCCGTCGGCGATCGGCACCGCCGCCGCGCAGGATCCGCCGCCGGCGGCGACGCTGCCGGTGGTCGAGGCGGTGGGGACCACGCCGCTTTCGGCCAGCGGCCTGGCGCGGGACCGCATCGCCGGCAACCCGCGCAGCCTGTCCGCCGCCGACCTGGCGCGGGATGGCCGGCCGGACCTGGTGGATGCGCTGGTGCGGCTTTCCGCCGGCGTCGCGGTGAACGACACGCAGGGCAACCCCTTCGCGCCCGATGTCAGCTATCGCGGCTTCACCGCGTCCCCCCTGCTCGGCACGCCGCAGGGCCTGGCCGTCTACCAGAACGGCGTGCGGATCAACGAAGCCTTCGGCGACACGGTGAACTGGGACCTGATCCCGTCCATCGCCATTCGCGGCGTGGACCTGCTGGGCAGCAGCCCGCTCTTTGGCCTGAACGCGACCGGCGGCGCGCTGGCGCTGCGGATGAAGACCGGCTTCGACTCGCAGGGTGCCCGGCTGGATGCCTCCGGCGGGTCCTTCGGCCGCGCCGCCCTCGGCTTCGAATACGGCAGGCAGGCCGGCAATGCCGCGGCCTATCTGGCGGTGGAAGGGATCAACGAGGATGGCTGGCGCTTCCGCTCGCCCTCCCGCGTCCGGCGGCTCTATGGCGATGTGGGCGTGCGGGGGGAGAGGGCGACGCTGCACCTGTCCATCGGCGCCGGCAGCAGCGCGCTGTCGGGCAATGGGCCGACGCCCGTGCAGCTGCTGGGGCCGGAGCGCCGCAGCCTCTTCACCTATCCGGACCGCACCTACAACCGGATGACGACGGCGCAGCTGCGCGGCACCTACGAGATCGCGGCGAATTGGAGCCTGGAGGCGAATGCCTATGTGCGCAGCTTCCGCCAGCGCACGCTGAATGCCGACATCGCCGAGGCGGAGCGCTGCGACGACGATGACCTGGCCGGGCTGCTCTGCTTCGAGGGCGGCGCGCCGCTGGCCGCGGCGGGCGGCGGGACGGTCGGCGCCGGGCTGCTGGGCGATGCGGCCGCGGGCGTGGTGAACCGCACCGGGACCAACACGCTGGGCGCTGGTGGCGCGGCGCAGATCGTCTCCACCGAACCGGTGCTGGGCCGCCCGGCGCGCCTCGTCCTCGGCGCCAGCTACGACCATGCCAGCACGGAATTCCGCGGCGGCAGCGAATTCGGCAGCCTGACCGCCGACCGCACCGTGATCGGCAGCGGGCTGACCCTGGACGCGCCCGGCAGCGGAATCGCGCCGGTGCGGCTGGACAGCAGCACCGCCTATTGGGGCCTGTTCGCCAGCGGCACGCTGGACCTCGCGCCGCGGCTCTCCGCCACCATCGGCGCCCGCTGGAACACCGCGCGGATCGAGCTGCGCGACCGCATCGGCACGGCGCTGAACGGCGACCACGACTATTCCCGGCTCAACCCCGCCGCCGGGCTGACCTGGCGCTTCGCGGAACGCGCCACCGCCTATCTGGGCTATGCCGAGGCGAACCGGGCGCCGACGCCGGCCGAGCTGTCCTGCGCCGACCCTCTGCTGCCCTGCACGCTCGGCGCCTTCTTCCTGGCCGACCCGCCGCTGCGGCAGGTGGTCAGCCGCACCTGGGAGGCCGGGCTGCGCGGCACGCTGCCGCCTTCCTGGCTGGGCGGCCGGACCGGCTGGTCCATCGGCGTCTTCCACACCGGCCTGACCGACGACATCCTGCTGGTGCAGAGCGACATCCAGGGCCGCGGCTATTTCCGCAATGCCGGCGACACGCGCCGCCAGGGGATCGAGGCCGGCCTCAACTGGCGCAACGACCGCTTCGCCGCGACGCTGGATTATGCGCTGGTGGATGCCACCTTTCGCACGGCGCAGCGCCTGCCCAGCCCGAACCACCCGCTGGCCGATGCCGATGGCGCCATCCCCGTGCAGCGCGGCGACCGCATCCCCGGCATCCCGCTGCACCGGGTGCGGCTGGACGGCGAATGGCGCGCGACCGAGGCCTGGCGCGTCGGCGGCAACATCGTTTTCAACGGGGACCAGTACCTGCGCGGCGACGAGGCGAACCTGCTTAAGCCCATCGCCGGCTATGCCGTGGTGAACCTGCGCACCGCCCTGACGATCGCCCCGGGGGTGGAGGCCTATGGCCTGATACGCAACCTGTTCGACCAGCGCTATGCCAGCTTCGGCACGCTCTACAACCTGGAGACGGCGAGTGCGCTCAACCTCGGCCTGTCCGATCCCCGCAGCGTGACGCCCGGGCTGCCGCGCGCCGTCTATGGCGGCCTGCGCGTCAGCTTCTGAACGGCCAGGCCGCCAGGAAGCATCGGGCCTGCCCGCCGCCACGGCACCGGTCCGCGGCGGCATGACCGCGGATGCCGCCGGTCCCCGGGCATGGCGACGATGTCCGGCGCGCGGCTGCCCCGCCGTCCGCGCCTCTCGCCGGCCGGTGCGCCGTCCCGGCCGACCGATGCCAGGGCGGGTGCCGGCGCGGTCTATTCCTCCAGGCGGAAGCGGACCGGCACCTCCACCCAGGCCTCGATCGGGCGTCCATCGCGCAGCGTCGGCGCAATCTCCCAGCGGCGCGCGGCGGCCTGCGCCGCCTCGTCCAGCCATCGGTTGCCGGCGGAGCGCAGCAGCCGCACCTCCTGCAGGGTGCCGTCGCCGGCGATGCGCAGCCGCAGCAGCGCCGTCCCCTCGATGCCGGCCTCCCTGGCACGCAGGGGATAGTCGGGCGGCGCCGGCGGGCGGCGAAATCGCGGCAGGCCGCCGAGGATGGGAATGGCCGCCGGCTCTGCCACGGGCGGGGGCAGGGCGGCGGGCGCTGCGGCGGCAGGCGGGCGCGGCGCCGCCATGCGGCGCGGCG
>NZ_SMOA01000098.1 GCF_004353985.1 Paracraurococcus ruber
GGGACCGGCCGGCGCGCGACCGGCCCGAGCGCGCCGCGCGGGCGCCGGAGGAGCGCCCCGACCGCGAGCGCCCTGAGCGCGAGCGCCCCGACCGCGAGCGCTATGACCGCGACCGGCATGAGGGCCGCCGCGACGACCGGCGCCGCGACCGCGACGACCGCCGGCGCGACCGGGATGATCTGGGCCCGGCGGTGCTGGGCTTCGGCGATGCCGTCCCGGCCTTCATGCTGATCCCGATCCCCCGCCCGCGCCGCGACGCGGCGCCGGAGACGGAGCAGGAAGCGGCCTGATCGCCCGCGGGCGCCGCATCGGCACCCGCCCCCTGATCCCGCGTTGACCGAGGCGGCCAGGCCCAGCCTGGCCGCGAGCGTTTCCGCCAGAATTTGCCCGGCCCAGAGCCGCGCGCCAAAGTGCGCCCGCCCGCCGGCCTGTCCCCGAGGAGATCGCCATGAACGTGCAGAACCCCGTCGCCATCCCGACCGCCGGCGCCTCGGACACCGCGGTGGTGGCGCAGGCGAGCCCGGCGCGGCGCAGCATGCCGGCCTTCGCCTGGGAGGATCCGCTGCAGCTGGAAGGCCAGCTGACCGAGGATGAGCGGATGATCCGCGACGCGGCGCATCAGTTCTGCCAGGAACGCCTGCTGCCGCGCGTGCAGGAGGCCTTCCGCAAGGAACATTTCCACCGCGAGATCATGAACGAGTTCGGGGAGATGGGCTTCCTCGGCGCGACGCTGCACGGCTATGGCTGCGCCGGCATCAACTACGTCTCCTACGGGCTGATGGCGCGCGAGGTGGAGCGGGTGGACAGCGGCTACCGCAGCGCCTTCTCCGTCCAGTCCAGCCTCGTCATGTACCCGATCTATGCCTTCGGCTCCGAGGCGCAGAAGGAGAAGTACCTGCCGAAGCTGCGCACCGGCGAGATGGTCGGCTGCTTCGGCCTGACCGAGCCCGATGCCGGCTCCGACCCCTCCTCCATGCGGACCCGCGCGAAGAAGGTGGATGGCGGCTACCTGATCAGCGGCAGCAAGACCTGGATCACCAACTCCCCGATCGCCGACATCGCCGTGGTCTGGGCGAAGGATGACGAGGGCACGCTGCGGGGCTTCGTGCTCGAGCGCGGGATGAAGGGCTTCGAGACGCCGAAGATCGAGGGCAAGTTCTCGCTCCGCGCCTCCACCACCGGCATGATCATGATGGACGAGGTCTTCGTGCCCGAGGAGAACCGCCTGCCCGGCGTGAAGTCGCTGGCCGGCCCCTTCTCCTGCCTCAACCGCGCGCGCTACGGCATCGCCTGGGGCGCGCTCGGCGCCGCCGAGGACTGCATGCACCGGGCGCGGGACTACACGCTGAACCGCAAGATGTTCGGCCGGCCGCTGGCCAACACCCAGCTCATCCAGCTCAAGCTCGCCAACATGCAGACCGAGATCGCGCTCGGCCTGCAGGCGGTGCTGCGGGTCGGCCGGCTGTTCGACGAGGACCGCGCGGCGCCGGAGATGATCAGCCTGGTCAAGCGCAACAACTGCGGCAAGGCGCTGGACATCGCCCGCGTCGCCCGGGATATGCATGGCGGCAACGGGATCGTCGACGAGTACCACGTCATCCGCCACGTCATGAACCTGGAGACGGTGAACACCTACGAAGGCACGCATGACGTGCATGCGCTGATCCTCGGCCGCGCCATCACCGGGCTGAACGCCTTCGGCTGACGCGGTGGGCGGAACCGCGCCCGCCCCGGGGGCGAAGCCATCCAGGGGCGGGGGCCCGGAGGACGCGATGATGATCGGGATGTTCGACGCGGCCGATATCGCCGGGATCGAGCGCACCATCCAGATGGCCATCGCGCCGGCCTTCCTGCTGACCGCGATCTTCGCCGCCCTGAACGTGCTGACCCAGCGCCTGGCGCGGCTGATCGACCGGGACAGGGATATCCGCGACCGCCTCTCGCCCGCCCTGCCGGGCGAACGGCGCGTGCTGGCCGCCCGCGCCAGGCAGGTCCACATGTCCATCGCCTGCCTGGTGCTCGCGGCCGTCCTGCTCTGCCTGATGATCGTCATCTCCTTCATCGGCCTGGTGCTGGAACTGGTCGCCGCCTTCGTCGTCGCCGGGCTGCTGACCGCCGCCATGGCTGTGCTGATGCTGGCGCTGCTGTTCTTCCTGGCGGAAATCCGCCTCGCCTATCGGCACCTGCCCCTCGGCCTCGATGCCTGACCTGACCATCGAGGATCTGGGCGCGGCGGGCGACGGCATCGCCCGGCTGGACGGGCGCACCGTATTCGTCCCCGGTGCCCTGCCGGGCGAGCGGGTGCGGGCGGAGCTGACCGGCAAGCGGGGCGATGCCGCGGTGGCAGCGGTCGAGGCGGTGCTCACCCCCTCCCCCGACCGCGTCACGCCGCCCTGCCCGCATTTTCCGGCCTGCGGCGGCTGCGCGCTGCAGCACTGGGCGGATGCGCCCTATGCCGACTGGAAGCGGGCGAAGCTGGCGGAGGCTCTGGCGCGTGCCGGCTTCGCCGATGCGCCGCTCGGCCCGCTGGCCCGCACGCCGCCGGCGACGCGGCGCCGCGCCGACCTGGCGCTGCGCCGGGGCCCGGGCGGCGCGGTGCTGATCGGCTTCCATGAGCGCGGCGGCCAGGCGGTGACCGACCTCGCCACCTGCGCCGTGCTCGATCCGCGCCTCGTCGCGCTGCTCGACCCGCTGCGGGCGGTGCTGAAGCGGGTGCCGGCGCTGAAGCGGCAGGGCTCGGCGGTGGTGAACCTGCTGGAGACCGGCCCCGACCTGCTGCTGCGCACCGACGGCGTGCTGGAGGCGCCGGCGCGGATCCTGCTGGCGGAATTCGCCGCGGCCCAGGGCATCCCGCGCATCGCCTGGGCGCAGAACGATGGCCCGCCGGAGACCGCGGCCCAGCTCGGCCTGGTGGCCATCCGCCTGGGCGACGTGCTGGTCGCGCCGCCCCCGGGCGCCTTCCTGCAGGCCAGCCCGGCCGGCGAGGCGGCCATCGTCGCGGCGGTGCTGGCCGGGCTGCCGGAGCGGCTGCCGGCGCGGGCCGCCATCGCCGACCTCTTCGCCGGCAACGGCACGCTGAGCCTGCCCCTGGCGCAACGCGCCCGCGTCACCGCCTTCGAGGGCGCCGCGGAGTCGGTCGCCGCCCTGGCGGCGGCGGCCGGAAAGGCCGGCGCGAAGGTGCAGGCGGTGCGGCGGGACCTGGACCGGCAGCCGCTGACGCCGAAGGACCTGCAGGGCTTCGCCGCGGTGGTGCTGGACCCGCCCTATGCCGGCGCCCCGGCGCAGGTGGCGCTGCTGGCCAAGGCCATCATCCCGCGGCTGATCTATGTTTCCTGCAACCCGGCCGCGCTGGCGCGGGACGCCCAGGCACTGGGGCGTGGCGGCTGGCGCGTGGTGTCGGCGACGCCGGTCGACCAGTTCCTGTGGTCGCCGCACCTGGAAAGCGTCGTGGTCTTCGGCCGCTGAGGCCCGGGCAGATGCGGACGGATCTCCGCGCCGCAGGCCGGCCCGCGGCACATTGGCGGACGAGGGGCTCGGGTTGTCCCACTTGCGACGTGGCGGCTTGGGTTGATCAGGGCCGGCGGCGTCCCACTTTGGCAACGTCATCCCCGGGGAGGGAGAATCCATGACCATCCGCCTTGACCGCCGCCTGGCCCTGGCCGGGCTGCCCGCCCTTGCCGCCGTCCCGGCCATCCTCGGCGGCGCCGCCGCGCAGACCGCACCGGCGCCGGCGCCTGCCCCGGCCGCCCAGGCCCCCGGCTTCTACCGCTTCAAGCTGGGCGGGATGACCGTCACCACCGTGCATGACGGGTTCCGCGACCTGCCGGTGCAGGGCTTCGTGCGCAATGCCCCGCTGGAGGATGTGCAGCGCGTCCTGGCCGAGTCCTTCCTGAGCACCACCACCTACCGAATCCCCTTCACGGTCACCTTCGTGGAGACGCCGCGCGGCCTGGTGGTGTTCGATGCCGGCAACGGCGTGACGCCGGCCGGCGCCACCATGGGCCGGATGATGGAGAACATGCGCGCCGCCGGCCTGGACCCGGCCGCGGTGCAGACGGTGATCCACAGCCATTTCCACGGCGACCATGTGAACGGCCTGCTGGACGCGCAGGGCGCCCGCGCCTTCCCGAATGCCGAGATCGTGGTGCCCGCCGCCGAATGGGCTTGGTGGAGCGACACGGGCAATGAGAGCCGGACGCCGGAGGGTCAGCGGCCGACCTTCGCCAACGCGGCTCGCCGCTTCGCGCCCTACAACGGCCGGGTGCGGCAGGTGGCCGACGGGGCCGAGGTGGTGCCGGGCATCCGCGCCGTGGCCGCCTATGGCCATACGCCGGGCCACACCGTGTACCACTTGGCCGATGGCGGGGCGGAGATGATGTTCGTCGCCGACACCATCAACCGGCCCGAGCTCTTCGCGCGCCGCCCGGATTTCCACGCCGTGTTCGACTTCGACGCGCCGATGGCCGAGGCGTCGCGGCGGCGGATCTTCGACCGGGTGTCCGCCGACCGCATCCGCATCACCGGCTACCACTTCCCCTTCCCGGCCAATGGCTACCTGGCCAAGGACGGCAATGGCTACCGCTTCATCCCGGCCGACTGGTCGAGCGCGGTCTGAGAGGAGGGACAGGGGTATGGATCGTCGTGGGTTCCTGGGCGCTGCCGCAGCGGCGCCCCTGCTCTCCGCCCTGCCGGCTGCGGCGCATCACGGCACGAGCATGGCGCAGGCGCCGGGCTTCTACCGCTTCAAGGTCGGCGGCTTCACCGTGACGACGGTGCATGACGGGTTCACGCCGCGGCAGAACCCGGCGCGCAGCGGCATGGTGGCCAACCAGACGCCGGAGGCGGTCGAGGCGGCGATGCGCGAGGCGCTGCTGCCGCTGGACCGGCTGGACAACCCCTTCACCGTCACCTTCCTCGATACCGGGCGGCAGCTGATCGCCTTCGACACCGGGACGGGCGGCGGGCAGCTTTCGCCGACCTCGGGGCTGCTCGAGCACAACCTGGAGGCAGCCGGGATCGACCCGGCGCGGGTTTCCCTGGTGCTGGTCAGCCATTTCCACGGTGACCACGTCACCGGGCTGACGACGCGCGAGAATGCCGCGGTGTTCCCGAATGCCGAGGTCGCGGTGCCCGCCGCGGAATGGGCCTTCTGGACCGATGAAGGCAATAGCGGCCGGGTGCCCGAGATGCAGCGCGGCACCTTCGCCAATGTGCGGCGCCGCTTCGGCCCCTACCAGGCGAAGCTGCGGCGCTTCGACTGGGACCAGGAAGTCGCGCCAGGCGTGCGGGCGCTCAACGCCGCCGGCCACACGCCGGGGCACACGGTGTTCCATGTGGCGGATGGGGCGGAGCAGCTCTTCGTCATGGCCGATACCTCCAGCCGGCCGGAGCTGTTCCTGCGCTACCCGCACTGGGCTTCGGTGTTCGACCTGGATGCGGCGATGGCGACCGAGAGCCGGCGACGCGTCTTCGGCCGCGCGGCGGCGGAGCGCGCCCGCATCACCGCCTATCACTTCCCCTTCCCCGCCAATGGCTATGTCGCGCCCTGGGGCGAGGGCTTCCGCTTCATTCCGGCGGACTGGTCCAGCACGGTCTGACTCAGGCCTGTCCAAGGGTCGCTCGACCCCTGGCGGGGTTGCAGGGGGCAGCGCCCCCTGCAATCCCTCAGAACGCCGCGTCCTCGAAGGCCTTCAGCGTCTCGCCCCCGGCCAGCACCTTGGCCGCCAGCGACGACGTCTCCGGCAGGATGCGCTGCATGAAGAAGCGCGCCGTTGCCAGCTTGGCCTTGTAGAAGGCGTCCGGCTTGTCCAGCGCGATCTCCGCCATGCGCGCCCAGGCATAGGCGAGCGCGGTGAGGCCGAACAGGCGCAGGTAGTCGCTGGCGCCGGCGCCGGCCTCGAAGGGGTCGCGCAGGCCGCGCTGGGCGAGGTCCGCCGTCACCTGCTGCAGCCGCCCGAAGGCCTTAGAAAGCGGCAGGATGAACTCCTCCATCGCCGGCTCCTCCGACTTCGCCTCGATGAAGGCGAGGACGGGGTGGAAGAAGCTGCGGAGGTAGCGGCCGCCATGCGCGCCAAGCTTGCGGCCGACCAGGTCCAGCGCCTGGATGCCGTTGGTACCCTCGTAGATCTGGGTGATGCGGGCGTCGCGGGCGAACTGCTCCATCCCGTTGTCGCGGATATAGCCATGGCCGCCCCAGACCTGCATGCCCAGGACCGCCGCATCCCAGCCCGTATCGGTGAAGACAGCCTTGATGATCGGCGTCATCAGCTGGACGAAATCGTCCGCCGCCTGGCGCGCCGCCGGGTCCGGATGCCGGAGGGAGACATCGTGCTCCAGCGCCGCCATGGCCGAGAGCGCGCGGCAGCCTTCCGTCATGGCGCGCATGGTCAGCAGCATGCGGCGGACATCGGGGTGGACCAGGATGGGGTCGGCCGGCTTGTCCGGCGCCTTGGTGCCGTCCAGGCCGCGGCCCTGGATGCGGTCCCGCGCATAGGAGACGGCGTTCTGATAGGCGATCTCGGCGATGCCGAGGCCCTGCACGCCGACGCCGAGCCGCGCCTCGTTCATCATGGTGAACATGGCCAAGAGGCCCTTGTGCGGCCGCCCGACCAGCCAGCCCTTGGCATCGTCGAAGGCCATGGCGCAGGTCGCGCTGGCCTTGATGCCCATCTTGTGCTCGAGGCCCGTGCAGGTGACGCCGTTGCGCGGGCCGGGGCGGCCATCCTCGGTCGGCAGGTATTTCGGCACGACGAACAGCGAGATGCCGCGGGTGCCGGGCGGCGCATCGGGAAGCTTGGCGAGAACAAGGTGAACGATGTTCGCCGTCAGATCATGCTCGCCGGCGCTGATGAAGATCTTGGTGCCGGTGATGCGGTAGCTGCCGTCCTCGGCGGGCACGGCGCGGGTGCGGATCAGGCCGAGATCGGTGCCGCAATGCGGCTCCGTCAGGCACATGGTGCCGGCCCATTCGCCGCTGGTCAGCTTCGGCAGGTACAGCGCCTTCTGCTCCGGCGTGCCGTGCTTCTCCAGCGCGGCATAGGCGCCGTGCGAGAGGCCGGGATACATGCCGAAGGCCATGTTGGCGGAGCAGATCATCTCCTCCACCAGCAGGCCGATGGATTTCGGCAGGCCCTGGCCGCCCCATTCCGGATCGGCGCCGAGGGCGGTCCAGCCGCCGTCGCAGAACGACCGGTACGCCTCGACGAAGCCCTTGGGCGTGCGGACCACGCCATTCTCCAGCGTGCAGCCCTCGGCGTCGCCGGACTGGTTGAGCGGCAGCAGCACCTCGGAGCAGAACTTCGCCGCTTCCTCCAGCACCGGGTCCACCAGGTCGGGCCCGATCTCCTCGCAGCCCGGCAGGCCGCGCAGGCGTTCGGTGCCGGCGAGTTCGGTGAGGACGAAGCGCATGTCTCGCAGGGGGGCGTTGTAGGTCGGCATCGGTGTCGTCCTAGTTCCGCGGCGGCCGGCCGGTTTCGAGCATGTGCTCGACCCGGGCGAGCGTCGCCGGCGTCTTCAGCAGGGCCATGAAGCTGCGGCGCTCCAGCGCATGCAGCTCGGCCTCCGTGGTCTCCTCGGTGTGGTCCTTCCGGCCGCCGGTCAGGGTCTGCGCCAGATGCTCGCAGACCACGATGTCATGCGGCGTCACGCGGCCCAGCGCCTGCTGCTGCCGCACCGCCATGGCCAGCGCCACGCGGCCGGTCTCGCCCGGCAGGCGCAGCGGCTTCGGCTCGGGCGGGGCATAGCCTTCCACCAGCGACAGCGCCTTGGCCTTGGCGTCGGCCAGCAGCCGGTCGCGGTTGAAGGTGATGCCATCCGTCTGGCGCAGCAGCAGCATATCCTTCGCCTCGAAGGCGGATTTGGCCACCTGCGCGGTCGAGATCATCTCGAAGGCCTTGGCGACCGGCGGCATCGGGCCCTTCGGCGCGCGCGGATTCTCCGCCCAGCGGCGCAGCATGGCGGTGCAGCCGCCCCAGCCGGGGATCAGCCCGACGCCGACCTCGACCAGGCCGATATAGCTCTCGGCATGCGCCTGCACCGCATCGCAGTGCAGCAGGATCTCGCAGCCGCCGCCGAGCGCCATGCCGGAGGGGGCGCCGACCACCGGGAAGGGCGCGTTGCGCAAGGCGAGCATGGCCTTCTGGCCCTGCTCGATCAGCCCCTCGATCTCGCCCCAGGCGGCGATGTTGGCGGCAAACAGCGCGAGGCCGATATTGGCGCCGACGCTGAACTGCTCGCCCTCGTTGTGGATCACCAGGGCCTTGATCGTGCCCTTCTTCCCCAGCGCCACCGCCTTGCCGAGCAGCTCGACCGTGCCGGGATCGATGGCGTTCATCTTGGTGTGGAATTCCAGGCAGGCGACGCCGTCGCCGATGTCCCAGAGCGAGGCGCTGCCGTTCCTCGCCAGCGGCGTGGTGCGGCGCTTGACGTCGGCCAGCAGCAGCACGCCCTCCGGCCGCGGCACGGCCTGCCAGCCGCCATCCGTGCCGAGGTATTCCAGGGTGCCAGCCTGCACGCGGTAGAAGCTGCCATCCCCAACCTGCCGCAGCAGCGGCGGCACCGGGCGGCCATCCTCGGCCAGCGCCTTGGCCAGCCAGGCGGCGCCCAGCCGGTCGATCAGCTCGAAGGGCCCGTATTTCCAGTTGTAGCCGAGCCGCATGGCGGCATCGACATCGGCGACGCTGTCGGCGATCTCCGGCACCAGCGACGCCGCATAGCCCAGCAGGTCCAGCAGCACGGCGCGGGCGTAGCGGCCGCCGCGGTCCGGATGCTCGGCCAGGGCGCGCAGGTCGCGCAGCGACAGGCTTTCGAGCTGCGCCTTCTCGCTCGCCCGGTACTCGCCGGTCCAGAGGTCGATGGCGCGCTTCAGGCTCTCGCCCGCCGGGCCCTTCTCGCGCGTGTAGAAGCCGCCCTTCCCTTTCCGGCCGGTGCGGCCCTCCGCGATCATGCGCAGGATCACGTCATGCTCGCGCAGGCCGAGGACATAGGCGTCCTCGGCGGGCAGCGTCGCCTTCATGCTGGCCGCGACATGCGGCATCAGGTCGAGCCCGACCAGGTCCAGCAGTCCGAAGACACCGGTCTTCGGGATGCCGAGCGGACGGGACATGACGGCATCGGCTTCCTCGACCGTCAGCTTCAGGTCGAAGGCGCGGTTGATCGCGCTCTGCATCCAGAGGCCGCCGATGCGGTTGGCGATGAAGCCCGGCCGGTCCTTGCAGGGGATCACGGTCTTGCCCAGGGTGCGGTCGCCGAACGCCGTGATGGCCGCGACCGCCTCGGCGCGCGTCTGCGGCCCGCGCACAACCTCCAGCAGGCGCATGTAACGGGGCGGGTTGAAGAAATGGGTGATCAGGAAGTCGGCGGCGAAGCCGTCCCCGAGGCCCTCCGTCAGCGCCGCCAGGGGAATGGTGGAGGTGTTGGACGACACGATCGAGCCGGGCTGCCGCACGCCCTCCAGCTTCGCATAGAGCTCCCGCTTGGCGTCCGGCCGCTCGATGATCGCCTCGCAGATCCAGTCGCAGTCGGACAGCAGCGCAAGGTCGGTGCCGACATCGCCCGGCGTCACCAGCCGCGCCGCGCCGCGGTGCATGAAGGGCGCCGGGTCGGTCTTCAGCATGCGCTCGATGGCCTTGGCGGCGCCGCCCGGCACGATGTCCAGCAGCACCACCGGCACGCCGGCATTCGCCACCTGCGCGGCGATGCCGGCGCCCATCACGCCGGCGCCCACCACGCCGACCTTGCGGATGGCCGGCGCCGTTCGCGCCGTCGCCGCCGCGACCAGGGTGCCGTCCATCACACCGCCTCCAGCACGGTGGCGATGCCCTGGCCGCCGCCGATGCATTGCGTCGCCAGGGCGTATCGCCCGCCTTGGCGCTGCAGGATCTGCGCCGCCTTGCCGGTGATGCGCGCGCCGGTCGCGCCCAGCGGATGGCCCAGCGCGATGGCGCCGCCATCCAGGTTCACCTTGGCCTCGTCCAGGCCCAGCTCGCGCATGCAGGCCAGGGCCTGGCTGGCGAAGGCCTCGTTCAGCTCGACCACGTCGAGGTCGCGCGCGGTAATGCCGGCCCGCGCCAGCGCCTTGGCCGAAGCACCGACCGGGCCCATGCCCATCACCTCCGGCCCGCAGCCGGCCACCGCCACGGCCTTCACCCTGGCCAGCGGCGTCAGCCCATGCGCCTTCGCATAGTCGGCGGAGCAGACCAGCAGCGCCACCGCGCCATCCGTGAGCGGGGAGGAGGTGCCGGCCGTCACCGTGCCCTCGGCCCGGAAGGCCGGCCTGAGCCCGGCCAGCGTCTCGGCGGTCGTGTCGGGACGGATGCAGCCATCCTGCGCCACGCGCTTGCCGCCGGCCTCGATCGGGACGATCTCGGCCTCGAGACGCCCCTCGCGCTGCGCCGTGGCCGCCTTCTGGTGACTGCGGACCGCGAAGGCTTCCTGCTCGGCGCGCGGCACCTGGTGCAGCTTCGCCACGTTCTCCGCCGTCTCTCCCATCGAGACATAGGCCTGCGGATAATCCTGCGCGAGGCCGGGATGCGGCATGGGGTTGAAGCCCATCATCGGCACCCGCGTCATGCTCTCGACGCCGCAGCACAGGAAGGCATCGCCCGCGCCCATGCGGATCGCGCCGGCCGCCTGATGCACCGCCTGCATGGAGGAGCCGCAGAAGCGGTTCACCGTCGCCCCCGCCACGCTCTCCGGCAGGCCGGCGACGAAGGCGACCAGCTTGGCCAGGTTCAGCCCCTGCTCGCCTTCGGGGAAGGCGCAGCCCATCACCAGGTCCTCGATGGTGGCGGGGTCGATGCCGGTCTCCGCCACCAGGGCGCGCACCACCTGCGCCGCCATCTCGTCCGGCCGCACCTTGGCCAGCCCGCCCTTCTGGGCCAGGTGGAAGGGGCTGCGGCGATAGGCGGCGATCACCACGTCGGTCATGTCCAGCGTCTCCCAATCCTCAATCGGCAACGGATGTCGGCGCCGCCGCGGCGCGGTCGTCCAGCACCGCCAGCGCCTCGCTTTCCACCGCCTTCAGTTCGTCCAGGGTCTGCTCCAGGTCACGCCGCTGCTGCTCCAGCTCGGCGATGCGCGACCGGGTCTTCTCCAGCAGCAGGCTCAGCTGGCTGCGCTGGGTACGATCGGTGTCGTAGAGGTCGAGGAATTCGCGGATCTCGGCCAGCGAGAAGCCCAGCCGCTTGCCACGCAGCACCAGCAGCAGCCGGGCGCGGTCGCGCCGGTCGAAGACGCGGGTGGTGCCGGCGCGGCGCGGGGCGATCAGCCCCTTCACCTCATAGAACCGGATCGCCCGCGGGGTGACGCCCAGGTCCTCGGCCAGCTGGTTGACCGTGAACAGCTCGCTCAAGCGCCCTTGCCCCGCTGCAGCAATTCCTCCCGCAGCTCCTTCTTCGACAGCTTGCCCACCGCGGTGCGCGGCAGCGTCGCGCGGATCTCGATCAGCTTCGGCATCTCGATGGCGGAGATGCGCGCCTTCAGGTGCGCCCGCAGGCCGTCCACGGTCAGCGTGCTGCCGGGCTGCAGCTGGACGAAGGCAGCCGGGCTCTCGCCGCGATAGGCGTCGGGCTGGCCGACCACCGTCGCCGCCACCACGGCCGGGTGGGTGTAGAGCGCTTCCTCGATCACCCGCGGATAGACGTTGTAGCCGCTGCACAGGATCAGGTCCTTGATGCGGTCGACCAGGGTGACGAAGCCGTCCTGGTCCATGATCCCGACATCGCCGGTGCGCAGGAAGCCATCGGGGCCGATCACCGCCGCAGTCTCGGCCGGGCGGTTCCAGTAGCCGGCCATGACATTGGGGCCGGCGATGCACAGCTCGCCGCGCTCGCCCGGCGGCAGGGCACGCCCGGGGTCGTCCAGCGCGCGGATCTCGGCCCGCACGCCCGGCACCGGCAGGCCGATGCTGCCGTCCTTCTGCAGCCCTTCGGCCGGATTGCAGAAACACACCGGCGAGGCCTCGGTCAGGCCATAGCCCTCCACCACCCGGCAGCCGCTCTTCTCCTCGAAGGCGCGCTTGATCTCCAGCGGCAGGGGCGCGCCGCCCGAGATGCAGATCTTCACCGAAGCCAGGTCGGCCTGGGTCGCGCCATGGTCGATCACCGCCTTGAACAGCGTGGGCACGCCATGGAACACGGTCGGGCGGGTGCGGCGCAGCGCGGCGATCAGCGTTGCCGGCTCGAAGCGCGGCAGCATCACGATCTCGGCGCCCATGTGGATGGCGGCGCCCAGCACCGAGCTCAGCGCGAAGACATGGAAGAAGGGCAGGACCGCCAGCATGCGCTCCTCCCCCGGGCGCAGCTGCGGCGACCAGGACGCCACCTGCCGCCAGTTCGCCGCCAGGTTCGCATGCGTCAGCATGGCGGCCTTCGGCGTGCCGGTGGTGCCGCCGGTGTATTGCAGCACCGCCAGGTCCTCCGGCCGCGGCGCCGGCAGGTCCATGGGCGGGCTGTCCAGCAGCAGGTCCCAGCGCAGCACCCGCGGCTGGCCGGCCGGGATGGGCGCCAGGGCCTTGCGCTTCAGCAGGCGGAACAGCACGGATTTCAGGGGCGGCAGCGTGGCGGCGAAGGGGCAGGCCACCACCTGCCGCACCGGCCCGCCATCCTCCAGCAGGCCCAGCACCCGGCCGAGGATGGGCACCAGGTCCGGCGCCACCATGATCTCCGTCCCGCTGTCCCGCGCCTGCGCCGCCAGCTCCGCCGGGACATAGAGCGGATTGAAGTTCACCACCGTCGCGCCGCAGCGCAGCGCGGCGAAGAAGGCGATGACGTAGTGCGGGCCATTCGGCAGGCACAGCCCGATGCGCGTCCCCGGCCCGGCGCCCAGGCGGCGGAAGCCGGCGGCGACGCGCGCCACATCCGCCGCCACGGCCCGGTAGGTCCAGCGCCGACCCAGGAAATCGAGGCAGGGGCGGTCCGCGAAGCGGGCGGCCGCGCCGTCGAAGATCTCCACCAGCGTCATCGGCGGCAGGGGCATCGCCCAGGCGATGCCGGCCGGATAGGCCGGAAGCGAGGGCGGCGCGGTCTCCGGGGTCAGCGTGTCCATGGCGCCGTATCCTTGCCTCAGAAGGCGAAGCGGAGTTGGGCGGTGACGATGTCCACCGACGCCTGATAGGTGGCGTTCAGGTTGCCGCGGAACAGGTTGGTGTTGCGCGGCCCGGGGTCGCTCAAGGTCACGTTGGCTTCCGGCGAGAAGATATGTGTGTAGGCCAGGCTGAGCGTCGCATTCGGGTGCACCTGCCAGCTCGCGCCGACGGAAAGCCAGTAGCGGTCGCTGTCCGGGATGCGTGGCGTGCGCTCGGCATTGCGGACCGGCGACTGGTCGTAGGCGAAGCCGGCGCGGAGCGAGAGGTCGTCGTTCCAGCGGTATTCCGCGCCGACCGAGGCGAAGAGGCTGTCATGCCAGCGCTCCTCGGTGATGGATGCCGGGCGGCCGCTGTCGAAATTCACGATCAGCTCGCGGAAGCGCGACCAGTTGGTCCATTCCAGCCCGCCCAGCAGCGTCCAGCGCTCGTCCAGCCTCTGGGTCAGGCCGAGGTTGATCGTATCGGGCGTGCCCAGCTTGGCGCGACCGCCAGTATTGGCGAAGGCGGGGGAGGACGAGAGGGGAAAGGGCACGCCCTCGAAGGTCGCGTCGCCGCGCAACTCGTAGAACATCGCCGACCGCCAGGCGAGGCCGAGCCGGGTACCCGCCACCGGCTCCCACTGCGCGCCGAGCTGGACGCCCACGGTGGTGTCGGTGCCGGTGACGGTGGACCGGCCATCGCGGGCGCCGGGGACGAAGCCCGGGATGCGCTGCGCGGCGCCGATGGCGCCATAGTCGATGCCGGTCGACAGCCGGGCGGACGCGTATTGCACCTGCAGCCCGATGCCGAGCGAGAGGTTGGGCAGCGCCTGCCAGGACAGGGCGGGCGTCACATTCACCGTGCGCAGCGAGGAGGTGAGCGCGTGGTAGCGCGCGATGCTGTCCGCCGGGCTCTTGGTCACCAGGCCCCAGGGCACCGTGATGCCGACGCCGAAATGCCAGTCCGGCGCCAGCTGGATCGTCGCATAGGTCGCCGGGACGAAGGCATCGAGGCCGATATCGCCGCCCAGCGACCCGCGGATCGGCGACCCGCCGATGGCGGCGTTGCGCGTGGCGCTGCCCGCGCTGGCGGTGGAGTCGGGGAAGATGCCGCTGCCGACGAGCGCCCCCTGGATGCCGCGAAGGCCGCTCATCGCCGCCGGGTTGAAGAAAATCAGGCTGGGGTCGTCGTTGCGCGCCGCCGCGCCGGCGAAGGACGTGCCCTGCCCGACCGCGCTCTGTTCCCGCACCTCGTAGCCCGCGGCGCCGGCCGAGCCTGCCAGCGCAAGGCTGCCCAGCGCGAGCCCTGCCGCGTGAAGCCGATATCGGCCCATGTCCTGTCCCCTCCCCGTCCTGGTTCCCCGGACCTTTTGCGGCCCGGTGGTTTCCATCCATCCTGGTTGAAGCCGTGAGCGTGAGTACAGCTATTCCAAGGTGACGTATAGGTCAATATAGGACCCTATACGACAGGTTGCGGAACGAGGGAGCAAGGCGATGGCGGATGCGGAGACCTTGATGGCGGCGATGCAGGGCCGGGCGGAGGCGCTGAAGCGCCTCGGCTACCGCATCCGCTTCGACCTGACGGATACGGAGGAAAGCGTGCTGCTGGACGCCACCGGCGGGACGGCCGCGATCGGCCCGGCCGATGCGGCGACCGAGGCGGATACGGTGCTGTCGATGAGCGGCGAGAACTTGGCAAAGCTGCTGGCCGGCCGGCTCAGCCCAATGCTGGCCTTCTCCACCGGCAAGTTGCGGGTCGAGGGGTCGAAGGGCGTGGCCATGAAGCTGGCCAGCCTGCTCGACGACTGAGCATCCGGCGGGCGGCGGCCGGCCGGCCTTCGCGGGGGCCGGATGCGGGCGGCCGATGTCCGCCGGCACCCGGGCGCTGCCGCCGGCGCCGCGCCAGGCGATGCAGGCCTGCCGGCGCGAGCCTGCGAACGACCACTCGCCGCGATCATGGCCCGCGCCATGGCCGCGGGCCCGCAGGGTCGTTGCGGCGGGCGCTTGGGAAGGCGGGTGCGATGGCCTCTCCCCGCGGGCCGGTCGCCAGACCCAGGAGATGGTCCCGGGAGCCGAGGCCCCTGGCGACGACGCGCCGCCGCGGCCCAAGGCGTATCGCAGGACGCAAGCCGGTCCGGGCATGCCGGGCGCGCCGATTCGGAGATCCCGACCGGCTTCGGCAGCCCCGAGGCCCGCATGCCCGCATGCCCGCATGCCCGCATGCCCGCACTGTGGCGATCCCCCCCGGCGTCGGACGATGCAGGTTCAGCAACCCACAGGAACATTGTATATTGCATCACGGCTTCGTGATCGGTTAGAGTGCCTGCGGCCGCCGATCCCGCTTCCGCCGGGGCCAGACAGACCGAGGAGCCGCCGCTTGACCTACATCCGCAGCCCCCTGGCCACTGGCCTCGCCCCGTCTGCCACCCAGGTGAGCCTGGGCAGCCGCCCCGCCGCGACGCATGAAACGCTGGACACGGCCTATGACGCCGAGCGCGGAATCTACTGGTGCCGCCTGCGCCCGACCGAGCGGCCCTGCTTCAGCCCGGAACTGCTGCGCGACATCGCCAGCATGCACGCCGCCATTCCGGACCTCTTCGCCGCCGGATCGCCGCTGCCGGCGCCGCGCTGGTTCGTCTGCGGGTCGGCCATTCCCGGCATCTACAACCTCGGTGGCGATCTCGGCCTGTTCCGCCGCCTGATCGCCGCCGGCGACCGGGACGGCCTGCTGCGCTATGGCCATGCGGCCGTGGAGGCGATCCACCGCAACCACACCGCGCTCGACCTGCCGATGATCACCGTCGCCCTGGTGCAGGGGGATGCGCTGGGCGGCGGCTTCGAATGCGCCCTCGCCCATGACCTGATCGTCGCCGAGCGCAGCGCGAAATTCGGCCTGCCGGAGGTGCTGTTCAACCTGTTCCCCGGGATGGGCGCCGCCAGCTTCCTCTCCCGCCGCATTGGCCGCGCCGCCGCCGAGGCGCTGATCCTTTCGGGCGAGATCCACACGGCGGAGGCGATGCACGCCATGGGCCTGGTGGACATCCTGGCCGAGGATGGCGAGGGTGAGACGGCGCTGCAGGCCTTCATCGCCAAGCAGGACCGCTTCCACAATGCCCGCCAGGCGATGGCGCGCGCCCGCCGGCGGGTGGACCCGGTGACGATCGAGGAACTGCGCGACATCGTCGAGATCTGGGCCGATGCGGCCATGCGCCTGTCGGAGCAGGACCTTCGCCGCATGGCGCGGCTCTGCGGCGCGCAGGATCGCCGGATGGCCGTCGCGGCCTGACATCCCGGGCCATCGCCCGGCCAAGGTCACGCCCAGGCGGCCGCGGCTTGCGGCCGGACAACCCCGGCCCGATGCGGGCTGGCGGGACGGCCCGCCCCGTGCCGCACCGACGCGGATGGCAGCCTGGCGCGACTCCCAGCGCGGCGTGAACGCCGCGGCGCCGCAGACGCCTCGTGGTCGATCCCTTAGCGCGGCCTGCGCGCCGCCCTCCCCAAACCAGACCAAGGCACGCCGCGGCAGCCGCACGCACATGGCCGCCATCGACGGGCGGCCAAGGCCCTGGATCGTTGCAGCTGAGCCGAGACTGCCGGGTGCCTCGCAGGCGGCTGCGTCCCGCAGGGGGGGGCGCGCCGGCACGGATGGCCACGGGGCGGCGGCGCAGCCTGCGCCAGCCGGCCGAATTGCGGTCGCGCGCGGCCACCGCGGCGCCGGCGTTTCCCGGCTGGATCGTGACGCCCGGTCCCCGGCCGTCTCCTGCCTGTCGCCATCGCCGGCCGGACCGGTTGCCGATCACCGCCGCGCCCGGATGGGACCGCCCAGGGACCTGGCCGCCCTCCAGCATGGGTCCGCCATGTCAGCGACGACCCGGCGCGCCTCGCGTCTTCGAAGGACCGGGCGCTCGATCAGGGCAAGCACGGCCTGCCGCACCAGCCCTGGCCGCATGCGAGGCCGGATGCTGCGCCACAGGCGCCCATGCCGTGCCAGGCGGATTGCGCCTCCTGCCAGCGGTACGAATGCTCCATCTATGCCGAGCACACGGAACGGCGCCGTGGCTTGCGGAGCGAACCGCCCGACGATCGAGGGGCCGTCGATCGGCCAGGATCAACGGCCGTCAGTATGAGGCCGCGCCGCCTGCCGCCTTCCCAGCATCGTCGAGGCGCTGCAACTCCTCCGCCAGCAGAGCCGCCTGGCGGCTTCCGGTCAGGGCCACCTCGGTCATCGGCAGGGCCTCGGCAGCGGCGCAGAGCGCCTGAACGCCACGCGCGCCGATATTGCCGGCGCTGCTCCGCAGGGCATGCGCCGCCGTGCGGAAGCGCGTGGCATCGCCACGCGCCGCCGCCTCCTCCAGGGTCCGCAGCACGACCGCCGCATCGGCTAGGAAATCGGCCCGCAATTGCTCGGCGAAGCGCGGGCCGCCGAGCGCGACCAGCTCTGCAGTCACCGCCGGGTCAAGCCCGGCCGGTGGCGCCGCGCGGAAGCGCGGATGCGACCCGATGGGCGTCACCGCCGGCAGCGGCGTCGCCGCCCGCGCCGTTGCCGGTCGCGCTGCCGGCACCGCCTTGCCCGACGCCTCGCCATCCGGCTGGTGCGGCGCATGCGCCGCCACCGCGGCCGCAAGCTGCGCCGGCTCGAGCGGCTTCACCAGGCAGCCATCCATCCCGGCGGCGCGGCAGCGCGCCGCGGCTTCCGGCGTCGCATCGGCGGTCAGGCCGAGGATGGGCAGATGCGGCCGGCCGAGCGCGGCGAAGCGGTAGAGCTTGGTGGCGGTGATGCCGTCGGTGCCCGGCATGTTCAGGTCCATCAGCACCAGATCCAGGCCGCCCGCCTCCATGGCGTCCAGCGCCTCCTCCCCATCGGCCACCAGGGTCACGGCGTGCCCCTCGCGCTCCAGGATCTTCTGCACCACCAGCCGGTTCACCCGGTTGTCGTCGGCGACCAGCACGCGCATGGGCGGGACCGCCGCGGCGCGCAGGGCGGCGGCCGGGGCAGGCGGCAGCAAAGCCCGGGCCATCGCCAGCGGCATCGCCCAGTCGGCCGCGCCGGGCGCCGCGGACAGCACCGCCATGACGCGCCGCTGCAGGGCCGCCGCGGGCAGGCCGGGCGCAGCCGCCGCCCCCAGGGCAAAGATCGGCAGCCCGGCGGCCGGCCCGGCGCCGCGCAGGGCGGCGGCGACCACCTCGGTCGCGGGCGCGCCCTCCGGCCCGGC
>NZ_SMOA01000099.1 GCF_004353985.1 Paracraurococcus ruber
ACATGACCGGGCAGGCCGGCCGGCGCCGCGCCGGCCTGCGACCCCCGCCCGCGGCGCGGTCGGGCGCAGCGCGCCCCTCGGGCGTCAGACCAGGCCCAGGCGCCGGCCGATCTCGCGGTACAGCGCGACCTGCGCGCGCAGATAGGCCCGCGTCTCCTCCGGCCCCAGCAGCCGCGGGATGCTGCCGGCTGCCCGCACGGCATCCTGCCAGGCGGCGTCGGTCCGCAGCGCCGCCAGCGCCGCGGCCCAGGCCCGGGCCGGTGCCTCCGCCAGGTTGGGCGGCGCGAAAAGCCCGCTCCAGCCCGTGATGGCGGCCAGGGAGGGGACATCCGCCTCCCGCGCCGTCGGCACCGCCGGGAGCATCCGCAGTCGTTCCGAGGTCGCCACCGCCAGGCCGCGCAATTGGCCGCGGCGCAGCGCCGGCAATACCTCGCTGAGGCTGGTGCCGGTGAACTGGACCTCCCCGTCCACCAGGGCCCGCACCGCCTCCCCGCCGCCGCGGAAGGGGCGCGCGAGGCCGGCGTCGATCGGCAGGCCGGCGCCGATGAACAGGTGCCGGACGCCGAGGTCGAGCAGCGTCGCCGCCCCGGAGGTGGCGAAGGCGAGCCGCCCCGGATGTTCCCGCAGGGCGCCGATCAGGTCGGCCAGCCGGTCCCAGGGGGCATCGGCGCGCACGCAGATGATGAAGGGCGACTCCTCCAGCAGGCCCAGCATGGTGAAGTCTTCCCAGGCATAGGGCGTGCGCGGGTCGGTGGCCGGCAGGATGGCGTTGGGGGCGACGCGGGCCAGCAGCAGGGTCTGGCCATCCGGCCGGGCCCGCGAGACGGCAAGGGTGCCCAGCGCGCCCGAGGCGCCGCCGCGGTTCTCGACCTGGATCACCGCGCCGGGGGCGGGCAGGTGGCGTGGCGCATGCGTCGCCAGCAGGCGCGCGGAGATATCGGCCGCCCCCCCGGCCGAGAAGGGCACCATCAAGGTCACCGGCGCGGCGGGATAGACGGCATTGTCCGCGCGGGCGCCGACGGCCCCGGCCGCCAGCGGCAGGCAGGAGAGCAGGGCACGGCGGGCCAGGCGGCGCATGGGTCTCACTCCCCGGGTCCGGATCACCCTCACCCGGCATCTGGTCCGGAATACGGCGGCGGGAGGGGCTCGGCCGGCAAATCTGCCCCCGGAAGGTTGCTCACGTCTTGTTACTGTGATAGCGCCCTCGCGATGACGTCCGCGAACGGCCTGCCGGTGGGCAACTCCCGGCGACCCTCAGCGGCGTTCCCTCGCCTGGGTAGCGACCAGGCAAGGGGCGCCCTTCCTTCGGGGCCAGGACCTCGGACCGCCAGGGCGGTTCGGGCGATCGGTCTCGTCCTCCTCGCTGCGGCACTGGCCGCCCCGGCCGCCCAGGCGGCCCGATCCCAGCCCATCGACCCCCAGCGCACCGCTGCCGAAGCGGGCAAGCAGGCCCTGCAGCGCCCGGCCCCCCGGCGCCAGGTGCATCGCCCATCCCGTCCGGCGCGGGTCGCCGGCACCCCGCGCCTGCCGGACCGGCCGCCGGAATTGCTGCCCGCCCCGGGCTATGCGCCAGCCTTCCAGCTGGAGCCGGCGCCGAGTTCGCCGCGCGCCGCCTGCCTGCGGGCGGCCCGGCGGGCGGAACGCATCCATGGCCTGCCGGAGGGGCTGCTGGTGGCGGTGGCGCTGTCCGAGAGCGGGCTGCATGCGCATGCGCTGAACATCGCCGGCCGGTCGTATTTCCCCGACACCGCAGCCGAGGCGCGGGCCCTGCTGGCCCGCGCACGCGGGTCGGCCATGGCCGGCTGCGTCCAGGTGAATGCCGGCGTGCATGCCCGCAACGCGGATTGGCCGCTGGATGCCGAGCGTTCGGCCGACTGGGCCGGCGGGCTGCTGCGCCGCTGGCAGGTGGAGACCGGCAGCTGGACCCAGGCGCTGGCCCGCTGGCATGGCGGCTCGCCGGCCAGCACCCGCCGCGTGCTGTGCCGGGTGCGGGCGAAGCTGGAGGTGACGTCCCCCGGGTCCCCCGTGCTGGCCGATGCCGGCTGCGCCGGGACCATGGCACGGGAGCGCCGCAACGGCGAGGCGCTGCTGAGCGTCGCCGAGACGGCGGATCGCTGACCGGCGGCCAACGGCCATCGCGGACATGGCGCGACGCGGCAGGTCGGCGATGCCTGCCGCGCGCATGCCGTATTGCGTGCCATCTCGTATCGGCCCGGCCCGCCATGCGATGCCACGATCGGCATGACGGGTGGCGGCGCGGATCGCGCGGACCGTCATCATCCCGAAGTGTGCAGCGGCGTTGCACCCGGGGATGCGGCGCCGGCCAGGTGCATGCGCATGCAACGCCGCGGCGATCCGCGTGCCGATCCGAAGTCGGCCCCATCGGTTCGCCGCGATCCAAGGCCGCAGGCAAGCGGCGGATCATGCAGGCCGTTCCGTCATCGGCTCCGCTGCGATGCCTGCGCGATACGTTGCCAAGCCCGCGACATGGCGCGACCATTGGGCGAAACTTTCCGGGTGGTTATTGCATGCCGTGGCAAGGTCACGCGCTCGTCACAGCGCGGCGCGGCAACGCGGCGAAGCTTCGGCACTTGCCTAATGCAAGGCAGGGATACCCGGGGACATGCAGGACGAAACGCCGGTGCTTCTGGTCGTCGAGGATGATTTCCTCGTCCGCCTCACGCTCGTCGACGCGCTGAGCGATGGCGGCTTCGAGGTGATCGAGGCGGCCGATGCGAAGGAAGCGCTCACCTTGGTTTGCGATCGCGACGACATCGCGGCCATGCTCACCGACATCAACCTGCCCGGCGGGTCGGACGGCTTCGCCCTGGCGCGCGCCGCACGCGTCATACGTCCCGCGCTGCCCGTGGTCTATGCATCGGGCCGCTACGGTGGCGCGGAGGAAGGCCAGGCGGTGGACGGATCGCGCTTCCTGGCGAAGCCCTTCACGCCCTCGCTCGCGGCGGCCGTGCTGCACGACATGATCGGGCATGGCGCGCGCCATGAGGCGCCGCCGCAGGCCGCAGGCACCGAACGGCGTCTGTGACCATCGGCGGCAGCGCCCGCAGGGCGATGCCGCGCCTCAGTTGACCGCCCGGTCCACCGACCGGCCAAGCCGTTCCACCGGCCCGCGCGGCGGATCCACCGTATCGCGCACCGACTGTCCGGCCCGGTCGAGGCTGCGCCCCGCGCGTTCCGCCGGGCCTTCCTGCTGGCAGGCGGCGAGGCCCAGCAGCACCAGCGCCGGCAACCCAAAGCGCATCATCCGCGTCATTCCAATCTCCTTCTTCCGCGACCGTGCCGATGCTGCGGTCGCCCCGGCGGAGACAGCGCGGGATCGCCTGAAAGGTTCATGCCGTGCCGCGACATGTGCGTGAGGCCGCTGGCCACTGCATGGGGATCGCGGCCGCTCCGCTGACTTGAACCGTCACGGCGCGCCGGCATCGCGCAGGCCGCCACCGCGCCGTCGCGCGCGACGCCACCCGCTCGGGTGGCCGATCGCCCGCGGGCCGTCCCGCGGCGCGCGCCGATGCGGGACAGGGCCCGCAGGGCGGCGCTCAGGCCGGGTCGGGTGCCGGGCCCCGCGGCTCGATGCCCGCCGGCACCGGCGGGATCGGCTCCGGCCTCCCGCGTTCCGCCGCGCGCTGGATCGCGTCCATGATCACCTGGTCCCGCAGCCCTTCCTCGCCCGGCGTGTGCGGCCGGCGGCCTTCCCGCACGCAACGGGCCATGTGGTCGATCTCCAGCGCGAACTGGTTGCGCGGGCGAAGCTGCGGCGCCTCTTCGGTGCCCTGCTCGCCGTCCCGCCGGAACAGCCGCAGGCGCTGGCCGCGATAGGCGAAGGCGTCCTCCAGCAGCAGGCTGCCGCGCTCGCCCGAGAGCCGGAAGGATTTCTCCTGATAGGCGCCGTAGCTCGACTGCGCCTGCGCCAGGAAGCCCGACGGGAAGCGCAGGGTGAAGGACATGCTCTCCTCCACCTCGCGGTACCGCTCGTCGCCCGGCGGGCTGTAGGCCTGGGCGCTAACCTCCACCGGCTCCTCGCCGCTCAGGGTGCGTGCCGCGTTTAGGCAATAGAGCCCGATATCCGGCAAGGCGCCGCCGCCCGCCAGCCGCCGGCTGTAGCGCCATTGCGGCCCAGGCCCGTTGGACTGCAGGTTGGCGGCGTGCAAGAAGCGCAGCCTGCCGAGCGCACCGGTCTGCGCGGCGCGGATCGCGGCGCGGTTCGCCTGCTCATACTGGCAGCGATAGGCGACCATCAGCCGCAGATTGGCGCGGGCGCAGGCGGCGATCATGGCGGCGCAATCCTCGGCGCTGGTCGCCATGGGCTTCTCGGTCAGCACATGCTTGCCGATCGCCGCCGCGCGCTCGGTGAACTCCCGGTGCATGGCATTCGGCAGCGCGATGTAGACCGCCTGCACCGCCTGGTCGTCGCGCAGCCGCTCGAAGGCCTCGTAGCCATGCACGGCATCCGGCCGGATGCCGTATTGCCGCGCGACCAGCGCCGCCTTCTCCGCACTGCCGCTGACCAGCGCCACCGGCCGCGCCAGGCGGCATTGCGCGAGAGCCGGCAGCACCTGTTCCAGCGCGATCCGGCCGAGGCCGATGACGGCGAAGCCGACGCGTTCCTCCGGCGGCAGCGGCGCCGGCGGCGGCTCGCCGGGTGGATCGGCCTCGCCGCGCCAGTTCGGAAAGGCGATGCGGCCTTCCTGCACGCCGCCGGCATCGATGGGGGAGGGCGGCGGAGAGCCCGGCACCCCCGCCGCGCTGCCGGCGAGCCCCGCCGCGGCAACGCCCCCCGCCCGCATGATGCCGCGCCGCGTGGTGCCTTCGGCCATCCCGCCTCTCCCGCTGTCGGGCCGGCAACGCCGCGCGGACGCGATGGTTGACGCGGCATGGTCGGTCGTCCGACGCTGTGGCGGAGGGCCGCGCAGACGGTTCCGCCGCCGGGACAATGGGGAACAACCCCGCCGCGCGAGGACCGTCCATGTTCGAGGAGCTCGACCGCCGGACCCAGCTGACCGGCAACCAGAAGCGCATCATCGCCGCCGCCGTGCTCGGCGACATGCTGGAATTCTTCGACTACTTCCTGATCGGCTTCGTCCTGGCCTTCGTGGTCGGGCCCTGGGGGCTGACCTTCGGCCAGTCCGCCATCATCCTGCTCTCCTCAGGCTTCGGCGCCATCGGCGGCGCCTATTTCTGGGGCTGGATGGCGGACCGCATCGGCCGGCGGCCGGTGTTCAACCTGACGATCCTGAATTTCTCGCTTGCCACCGGCGCGCTTGCCTTCACGCCGGAGCATGGCTGGATCTACCTGACCGTGCTGCGCTTCGTCGTCGGCTTCGGCGTCGGCGGCCTCTATTGCGTCGACCTGCCGCTGGTGCAGGAGTTCATGCCGTCGCGGAAGCGGGGCCTGGTCGGCGGGCTCGTCACCGTGTTCATCCCGGTCGGCGTGCTGATCGGCTCGCTCTTCGGTGCCTATCTGGCGCCCGAGATCGGCTGGCGCGGCCTGTTCGCCGCCGGCGTGCTGCCCGGGCTGCTGGTCTTCCTGGTGCGCATCTGGGTGCCGGAATCGCCGCGCTGGCTGGCCCGCCAGGGCCGGCCGGAGGAGGCGCGCCGCGCCCTGGCCTGGGCGCTGGAGGTGAAGCCCGAGAGCCTGCCGCTGCCACGGCCGGAGGAGTATGCCGAGCCGGCGACGCGCTGGACCGACCTGTTCCGCTACCCGCGCAGCCTCGTCGTCTCCTGGGGCGGCAATCTCGGCGCGCAGACCGGCGTCTATGGCGTCACGCTCTGGGCGCCGACGCTGTTCATGCTGATCCTGCACGTGCCGCCTGCCCAGGCGTCGAAGCTGATGATCGGGCTGACGCTGGGTGGCCTGGCCGGGCGGATCTGCTTCTCGCTGCTCTCGGAAGGGATCGGCCGCCGCCGCGCCGGCGGGCTGCTGGGCTTCGGCGCCGCGATCCTCATCGCGCTGGCCGGGATCTACCACGACCAGATGTGGTTCGGGTTCAGCGCGCTCTGGCTGCTGCTGATCGCCGCCTTCTTCTTCGCCGATGGCGGCTTCGCGGTCGTCGGCCCCTATGCCGCGGAAGTCTGGCCGGCGCAGCTGCGCACCACCGGCATGGGCTCGGCCTATGGCTTCGGCGGCATCGGCAAGGTGATCGGGCCGCTCGGGCTCGCCCTGGTGGTGGGCAGCAGCAACGTGATCAAGCCGGAAGCCTCGGTCGAGAACGTCGTGCCGGCCTTCCTGTATCTTGCTGCCTGGTTCGTGCTGGCCGGGGCGATCTATCTCTTCCTCGGCATCGAGACCAGGGGCCGCTCCATCGAGGAGATCGATCGCGACCTGCACCGGCCGCAACCGGCGCCTGGCGCGTTGCCCGTCGCGGGGGAGTGAGCGCGCTTGCGGGGGAGCGCGAGGTGCGCTCCCATCCGCGCAGCCGGATCAGGGAGCCCAACCGTGCTGCAATTCTACTACAACACCGCGCCCAACCCGATGAAGGTCGCCCTCTTCCTCGAGGAGAGCGGCCTGCCCTACGAGGCCATCCCGCTCGACACCCGCAAGGGCGAGCAGTTCCAGCCGGACTACGTGGCGATCAACCCGAACAGCAAGGCGCCGTCCATCGTCGATGACGGCAAGCCGGTCTTCGATTCGAACGCCATCCTGCTCTATCTGGCGGAGAAGACCGGCCAGTTCCTGCCGGCGCCGGAGCATGCCGCCGAGACGCTGTCCTGGCTGATGTTCATCGCCACCGGCATCGGCCCCTATAGCGGGCAATGCGTGCATTTCCGCCATTTCGCGCCGCCCGGCAACGACTACGGCGTGAAGCGCTACGTCTTCGAGGCGGAGCGGCACTGGGGCATCCTGAACGACCGCCTGGCCGGGCGCGACTGGATCGTCGGCGACAGCTATTCCATCGTGGACATGGCGGCATGGGGCTGGGAACGCGCCGCGGCCTTCGTGCTGGGGCAGGAGAAATTCGACAGCCTGACCAACGTGAAGCGGCACTTCGCGGCGATCAATGCGCGGCCGGCGGCCGACCGCGCGGCGGCGATCAAGGACCGGCACGCCTTCAAGACCGAGATGGACGAGGAAGCCAAGCGCTTCATGTTCCGCCACACGGCCACCTGACGGGCCGCGGAGGGGGATGCCTCCCCCTCCGCATCCCCCCGCCGGGACCTCGGGCGAGGCCCCGGACCCGGCCTGAATTCGCAAGGCACCAAGGGAGGAAAGGATGTTCAGGCTCGATGGGAAAGTGGCCATCGTCACCGGGGCCGGCTCGGTCGGGCCGGGCTGGGGCAACGGCAAGGCCACCGCGACCACGCTGGCACGCGCCGGCGCCAGCCTCTTCTGCATCGACGTCAACGAGGCCGCGGCGGCCGAGACGCGCGACATCATCGCGGGGGAGGGCAACACCGCCATCGCCCACCGCGCCGACATGCTGGACAGCAGCGGGGTGCAGGACGCCGTGCAGGCCTGCCTCGCCCGCTTCGGCCGCATCGACATCCTGGTGAACAATGTCGGCGGCTCCGCCCCCGGCGGCCCGGCCGACATGCCGGAGGAGCTCTGGGACCAGCAGATCGACTTCAACCTGAAGACCGCCTTCCTCGGCTGCAAGCATGTCCTTCCGCTGATGGAGGCGCAGGGCAACGGCGTGGTGGTGAACATCTCCTCCGTCGCCGGGCTGCGGATGAACAGCGGCCGCGTGCATGTCGCCTATTCCGCCAGCAAGGCCGGCATCATCGGCTTCAGCAAGTCGGTGGCGCTCGGCTATGCGAAGAAGGGCATCCGCTGCAACACCGTGGTGCCGGGGCTGATGCACACCCCGCTGGTCGAGCATCGCCTGGTCCGCCAGCTCGGCGCCAACGACGCCGAGGCGCTGATCGCCAAGCGCCATGCCAGCGTGCCCATCGGCCATATGGGCACCGGCTGGGACATCGCGCATGCGGTGCTGTTCCTCGCCAGCGACGAGGCCGGCTTCATCACCGGCACGGAGATCGTGGTGGATGGCGGCTTCACCGCCGCGGGGCCGACCTGATGCGCCGTCGCGCCCTCCTCGCCGCGCCGGCGCTGCTGGCGGCGCCGCGGGCGCAGGCGCAGGCCTTCCCCGATCGGCCGGTGACGATCGTCGTGGCCTCGCCGGCCGGCGGCGGGACGGATTTCTCCGCGCGGCTGATCGCCGACCCGCTGGCGCAGCGCCTCGGCGTGCCGGTGGTGGTGGAGAACCGCCCGGGCGGCAACGGCACGGTCGGGCTGCTGGCATCGGCGCGCGCCCGGCCGGACGGGCACACGCTGACCGTCGGCTATTCCGGCACCATGACCGGCCGGCCGGCGGTGGAGGGCACCGGCGATTTCGATCCGCAGAAGGATTTCGTCCCGATCGCGCAGCTGACGGACACGCCGCAGGTGATGCTGGTGCATCCCTCCATCCCCGCCCGCACGCTGCCCGAGTTCGTCGCCCATGCGAAGCAGCGGCCGGGGCAGCTGAACTACGCCTCGGCCGGCAACGGGTCGCTGCACCATCTGGGGACGGAGCTGCTGAAGCGCCGCACCGGCATCGACCTGGTGCACATCCCCTATCGCGGCACCGGGGAGACGATGAGCGACCTGGTCGCCGGCCGGGTGCAGTTCTACATGAACAGCCCGCCGCCGGTGATCGCCTTCATCCGCGACGGCCGCCTGCGTGCCATCGCCACCACCGGGCAGGCGCGGCACCCGGCGCTGCCGGACGTGCCGAGCCTGCCGGAATCGGGCCTCGCGGATTTCCCCGTGGATGTCTGGTACGCGCTCTACGCGCCGGCCCGCACGCCGCCGCCCATCCAGGACCGGCTGGCGCGGGAGGTGCGGGCGGTGCTGGCCGACCCCGCCGTGCAATCCCGCGCGCAGGAGGCCGGCACCTTCGTCCGCCATGCCGATGCCGCCACCGTCGCCGCCCGGCTGGTCCGGGAAACCGCGGCCTGGACCGAGGTGGTCAAGGCCGTCGGCATCCGGCCCGACTGACCCCGGCCGCCCCGCGCCAGGCGACAGGCACCAGGGCGTCCGACCCATGCCCGTCGGCCCGGCCCATGCCCACAAAAGAAAGGCCCGCCGGTGCGATCCGGCGGGCCGAGTTGCCCCGGGCCATGGCCCGGGATGGGAGGGGGGAGGAAGGGGAGACCTCTCGATCGCCCACAGAGACCATGGCGCGGCCGGCCGGCCGCGTGCTGTGCCGCGGCGCACGCGGCCGGTCAGCCTGGCGCCATCTGCGCCCATTCCTCCGCGGTGAAGCGGGGCGTGATGTGCTGCGGGCAATTCCAGTCATGGCCGGCGATCTCGATCAGCACGGCACTTTCGGCCTGGCGTTCGGCGCCCGGCGGCGTCAGCCGCGCCAGCAGCGCCGGGTCGTCCCGCACCACCCGCGCATGGCCCAGCAGCTTCAGGCGGCGGCGGTTGGCGTAGTCCATGAAGAACAGCGACACGCGGTCGTTGTTGGCGAGGTTGCCGACGGAGATGTGCTGGCGGTTGCCGGTCAGGTCGGCGAAGCCGATGGTCTTCGCATCCAGCACCTGCACGAAGCCGGGCGGCCCGCCGCGGTGCTGCATGTAGGGCCAGCCGGTTTCGGACACCGTCGCCATGTAGACGCTGTCGCGGGCGCGGATGAAGCCGGCTTCCACCGCGGTCAGCAGCGAGTCGTCGCGCCCGGCCGCGATGACCTTGGCGTAGTGCGGTGCGGAGCCGAGGCGTTCCTGCTCCGCCTGGACGGTGGGCGTGAAGGCGATCTCCGCGAAATGCTTGCCCATGGGACGGACTCCTGGTGTCCCGAGGCCTTTCGGCCCCTGGTGAGGCAGGGCCGGAGGGGGCGGCGCCTCCTCCGGTCCGAGTTCAGCCCTTGGCGTGCTGCCGCAGGAAGGGATCGATCAGCCCGGCGATCGCCGCGGCATGGGTTTCCAGCGCGAAATGCCCGGTATCCAGCAGGTGGACGCCGTCCACCGGCAAGTCGCGCCGGAAGGCCTCGGCCCCGGCCGGGCCGAAGAAGGGGTCGTTCTTCCCCCAGGCCACCAGCGTAGGCCAGCGGTGCCGGCGGAACGCCGCCTGCCACGCCGGGTAGAGGGCGACGTTGCTGGCATAGTCGCGGAACAGATCGAGCTGGATCTCGGCATTGCCGGGCCGGTCGAGCCGCGCCTGGTCATGCGTCCAGCCATCGGGCGAGACCAGGTCCGGGTCCGGGACCCCATGGGTGTACTGCCACTTCGTCGTCGGCAGCGTGGTGAAAGGGCGCAGCGCCTCGCGCTTCGCGGGGTCGTCGGGCGCCGACCAGTAGGCGCGGATCGGTGCCCAGGCCTCCAGCAGCCCTTCCTCATAGGCATTGCCGTTTTGGGTGACGATGGCGGTCACCCGCTCCGGCTGCGCCGCGGCGAGGCGCCAGCCGACCGGCGCGCCATAGTCGAAGACGTAGAGGGCGAAGCGCTGCAGGCTCACCGCGCGGGTGAAGCCTTGCATCACCCGGGCGATGGTCTCGAAGCTGTAGGCGAACCGCGCGGGATCCGGTGCCGCCGAGAAGCCGAAGCCGGGGAAGTCCGGCGCCACCACCCGGTAGCGCCCGGCCAGGCGCGGGATCAGGTCCCGGAACATGTGGGAGCTGGTGGGGTAGCCATGCAGCAGCAGCAGCGCGGGCGCATCGGCCGGCCCTGCTTCCCGGTAGAAGATCTCCAGGCCATCGACCGTCACGGTGCGGTAGCGGACCGGGCCCGTAGCACCCGGCGAGGGCAGCACCGCGGGCTGCGCCGCGGCGGGCATGGCGAGCGCCGCGCCGAGGGCGGCGCCGGCATGGAAGAGGTGTCTGCGGTGCATCCTGCTGTCTCCTGCCATCTGGCCTGGCAGGAGAATGGCTCTTGCGCCTCGGAAGAAGAATGCGGTCAGATCGCAAGGCAGTCTTCTTCTGGGTGGAAGAATGGATCGGCTCGAGGAGTTGCGGCTCTTCGTGGCGGCGGTGGAGGCGGGCAGCCTTGCGGCGGCCGGGCGACGCCTTGGGCATTCGCCGCCCGCCATGACCCGCATGCTCGCCGGGCTGGAGGAACGGCTGGGTGTCCGCTTGCTGGACCGCAGCACGCGCCACCTGGCGCCGACGGAAGCCGGGCGCCGGCTGACCGAACAGGCCCGCCGCCTGCTGGCCGACTATGCCGAGGCGATGGCGGAGGCGGCGGGCGAGGGCACGGCGCCGCGCGGAAGGCTGCGGGTCGCGGCGCCGCTGGTCTTCGGCCGGCTGCATGTCGCGCCCGTCGTGACGGCGTTCCTCGCCGCGCAGCCGGCGGTCACGGCGGAGCTGCTGCTCTCCGACCAAAATGCGGACCTGCTGGAGGAAGGCGTGGACGTCGCGGTGCGCATCGGCCAGCTCGGCGAGAGCGGGCTCGTGGCGCGGCGGGTCGGGCAGGTGCGGCGCTGGCTGGCGGCGAGCCCCGCCTATCTCGCCGCGCGTGGGACGCCGCAGACCCCGGAAGACCTGGTCGGCCACGACACGGTGGTCTTCCATGGCCGGGCCTTTCCGCCGGATTGGCGCTTCGCCGCGCCGGACGGGCAGGAGGCGACGGTGCGTGTCACGCCGCGCTTCGCGGTGAACGAGGCGCGGGCGGCGGTCGCCGCGGCGGTCGCCGGCCATGGCATCCTGCGCGCCCTGTCCTACCAGATGGCGGACGAGCTCGCCTCCGGCGCGCTGGTCCGCCTCCTGCCGGCCTGGGAGACGCCGCCGCTGCCGGTGCAGCTGGTCTTTCCCTCGGCGCGGCTTCTGCCGCCGCGGGTCCGCGCCTTCCTTGATTTCGCGGCGCCGCGTTTCGCGGCCCTGGCGGTGCTGCGGGGTTGAAGCCAGGGACAGGGCAGGCCCGTCCGACGCGGCGATGGCAACCCGCGCGGGGCCGGGTCAGAACACCGTGCCGTCGCTGCGGATGCGGAGGGGCGAGCCGCCATCGGCGCGGCGTTCGCGGGCGATGCGCCGGCCGGCATGCCATGTCCCGCCCTCCAGCACGCGCGCCAGCGGGAAGGCCTCGGCCGTCAGGTCCAGGCGTGCGCGCACAAGCGGCGCGACTGCGTCCAGCAGCGCGACGGTCAGGGCGCGCCATTCGACGATGGGCAGGTCGCCCGGGTCGTGCTCCGCCTGCAGCAGCGCCGGGTCGCGTGGCCGCAGCACGCCCATGTCGAGGAAAAGCCCGCCATTGCGGTATTCCGGCAGGCCGGTGAGTGCATCGAGGTCGGTGACCCGGATCCCCGCCTCCTCCAGCGGCTCGACCAGCGAATAGGCCAGCCATTGCGAGAGCTTGTGGAAGGGGACCAGACCGGCGGTGCCGTCGGCGCGGCGGATGCCGGGATGCCGCCAGCAATCGCCGAGGTTCACGCCATCCAGCGTCTCCCGCCCCGGCCAGATCGGGCCGAGCGCGTGCAGCAGGGTCACGAGGATGGCGCGGGCGGGCAGGGCGCCGTCCACCGCCTGCGCCGCCAGGTCGTCGAAAAGGGCGCCCGGCCGGTCCATCCCGGCGGCGATCAGGGTGCGGCCGAGGCGCTGCAGCAGCGTGGCCCGGCCCTCCAGCCCCAGCAGCGGATTGTCCGGCCCGGCCTGGAAGCCCTCCGCCAAGTCGGCGGCGGCCAGGTCCGTCAGGCGCTCCGCCTCGACGCGGCCGGGGCCGAAGGTGCCGGCGGCGAACATCGCCAGGCTGGCGAGCGCCAGCCCTTCGGACCGGCCATGGCCCTCGCCGGTCACGGGGTCGCGGTAGCGCCAGGCCATCCCGGCGCCTGCATCGAGCAGGACAGAGAGGATGACGAGGTCGAAGGCCGCCCGGGCGCGCTCCGCGACGTCGTCCGGCAGGGTGGTGCGCAGCGCGCCCCAGCGGTCATGGCCGCCCGCCGCGAAGTGCCGCCAGCGGGCATGGAAAGGGACAGTCAGGTCGGGGTAGTTCGCCCGCACCACCTCGGCGACCAGGTCGGCGGTCGCCGCCATCGCCTCCGGCTGCACCAGCCAGTGCTGCAGCCGGTGATCCAGGCCCAGGGCATGCAGCTCATGGGCCCGCTCGCGCACCGCCTCCGGCGTCAGCAGCAGGGCGGCCGGCGACGCCTCGGCCCGGCTCACATCTCCCCCAGCGCGCGGCCGATGGTCCGCTTCAGCGCCGCCTCGTCCGGCACCTCCGGCGCGTAGTAGCCGGCCGCCTTCTTGGCCTCGATCTCGACGCTGGCATCGGGCGGGATGCGGTTGGCCGGGATCGGCACGCGCTCGCCGATCTCGATGCCCTGCTCGACCATGGCGTCGTGCTTCATGTTGGACATCGACACCAGGCGATGGATCTTGGTGATCCCCAGCCAGTGCAGCACATCCGGCATCAGCTGCTGGAAGCGGGCGTCCTGCACGCCGGCGACGCATTCGGTGCGCTCGAAATAGGTGGCGGCCTGGTCGCCGCCCTCCTGCCGCTTGCGGGCGTTGTAGACCAGGAACTTCGTCACCTCGCCCAGGGCGCGGCCTTCCTTGCGGTTGTAGACGACCAGGCCGACGCCGCCTTCCTGCGCCGCCCGCACGCTCTCCTCGATGCCGTGGATCAGGTAGGGCCGGCAGGTGCAGATGTCGGACCCGAAGACGTCCGAGCCGTTGCATTCGTCATGCACCCGGCAGGTCAGCGGCACGCGGCGGTCGGCGAGCTTCGCCGGGTCGCCGAAGATGTAGACGCTGATGCCGCCGATCGGCGGCAGGAAGACCGAGAGGTCGGGGCGGGTGACGAGTTCCGGGTACATCCCGCCGGTCTGCTCGAACAGGGTGCGGCGCAGGTCATGTTCCTGCACGCCGAAGCGCCCGGCGATGCCGGGCAGCCACCAGACCGGGTCCACCGCCGCCTTGGTGACGGAGATGTCGCCGCCCGGATGCAGGATGACGCCGTCCGGCTTCAGGTCGCCGGTCGGCAGCAGGGCGTTGAGTTCCGCCATGTTCAGCCGGGCCCGGGTGATGGCGATGCTCGGGCGGATGTCGATCCCCTCGGCGATGGCGTCGCCGAAGACATCCCCGACCACATGTCCCCAGGGATCGAGCGAGACGATCTTCCCCGGCTCGGTCCATTGCGGATAAGGACCGATGGCGGTGACGGGATGGGTATTCGCCAGGTCGGGCCGCTGCAGTGGCGACAGGGTGCCGGAGGAGACGGCCAGCGCCCGGTAGAGCGAGTAGGACCCGCCATGGGTGCCGATGACATTGCGGTCGCCGGGGCGGGTGACGGATCCGATGACCGGCCCGCGCGCCGCCGGCGTGGCGGCGCCCCAGGCGATCTGCCAGCGATGCGCCTGCGGCTCCGGATGGGAGGTCAGGCGGATATGGCGGGGCTGGTTGATGCTCATGCGGGTCCGGCGGGGTTCCAGCCGGCAATCTCGGGCCGATGGTCCCGCCCCGCAAGTGCCGGGAAGGTTAAGCCTTTTCGGCCAGCAGCCGCCGCAGCCGGTCGAAGCGCGGGTCCGGGTCGCCGCCGAAGCGGAAGCTGCCGCTGGCGCGCAGCACCGGCACGCCGTCGGCGATCACCAGGCACTGGCCGAACAGGGTGCTGCGGGTCACCGCCAGCACTTCCGGCCGTGCGTCCACCCAGGTGCCGAGCGCGGCCGGCGCCAGGAAATCCTGGGTCAGGGACACCGTCACCAGGAAACGGCTCAGCCGCGCCAGGTAGTTGCAGCCGCCGGTCAGCACGATGTCGGCGAAGCCGGCCAGCATCCCGCCATGGCACTGGCCGACCGGGTTGCAGTGCCGCGCCTCCACCCGGAAGCCGATGGCCAGCCCCTCGCCCTCCGCCCGCGCCCAGAAGGGGCCGAGGATGCTGTTGAAGATGCCGGGATCATGGCCCGGCATCTGCACGAAGCCCGCCGGGACCTCCATCGGCACCTCAGCAGCCAAGCTGGTGCGCGAGGTCCTGGAAATCCTTCGCCACCGCGTCCCAGGCCTCGCTCGGCGCCAGGTCGGTGGATTGCTCCGGCCCGTGCTCGGTCGGGCGGTGCACGAAGGCGGTGGCCAGGCCGCAGGCGCGCGCCGCCTTCAGGTCGCCGTTATGCGCCGCCACCAGGCACAGTTCGGCCGGGCGGATGCCGAGGATCTCGGCGGTGCGCAGATAGGCCTCCGGCTGCGGCTTGTAGGCCTGCGCCACCTCGGCGCCCAGGATCGCATCCCAGGGAATGCCGGCGCGCTTGGCCATGTTGGTCATCAGCGCGATGTTGCCGTTGGACAGCGGCGCGATGATGAATTTCCGCTTCAGCCGGGTCAGTCCCGCCACCGCCTCCGGCCAGGGATCCAGCCGGTGCCAGGCGCGGTTCAGGTCGTCCAGCGCGGCCTCGCCCAGCGTGGCGGGGTCGATGCCGTGGTCCTGCAGCACGCCCTCCAGGTTCTCCCGGTGCAGGACATCCAGCCGGGTGAAGGGCCGGCGGCCGCTGCGGCATGCCTCCATCGCCGGCTGGTAGCGCTTCCGCCAGGCATCGGCGAAGGCGCGCGGGTCGATATCCTGCCGGCCAAGCCGCGCGAGGACCGGGGCGGCGTCGCGCGCGACGCCTTCCCGCCAGTCCACCACCGTGCCGAAGACGTCGAAGACCAGCGCCTGCACGCTCTCGAAGCGGGTCACTGCGCGGCCTCCTGCGCCCAGCGGGCGTCGAAATCCCAGACCTCGGGGAAGCCCATCAGCTCGGTCATCCGCTTGAAGCCGTAGCTCTCGCCGATGGCGGTGCTGTCGCCGGTCTGCTTCAGATGCGCATAGGCCTTCTCCAGCGCCGCCGCGGCGGCGAGGAAGCCGATGGCCGGGTAGATCGCCATGCCGTAGCCGATCTCGGCCAGCCGCGCGGCCGGCAGGATGGGGGTGCGGCCACCTTCCACCATGTTGGCCAGCAGCGGCTTGCGGATCGCCTTGCCGATGGCCTGCATCTCCGCCTCGGTCTCCGGGCTCTCGATGAAGATGATGTCGGCGCCGGCCTCCTCGAACATCCGGCCGCGGCGGATCGCCTCCTCCAGGCCCAGCGTGGTCCGCGCATCGGTGCGGGCGACGATCAGGAAATCCGGGTCCTTGCGCGCCTCGGCGGCAACGCGGATCTTGAGGACCATCTCCTCGGCCGGGATGACGCGGCGGCCGGGCGTGTGGCCGCATTTCTTCGGCATCTCCTGGTCTTCGAGCTGGATGCCGGAAACCCCTGCCGCCTCGTAGCCCATGACGGTGTGGCGGACGTTCAGCAGCCCGCCATAGCCGGTATCGGCATCCGCGATCACCGGCGTCCGGCAGCCCCGCGCCATCTGCCCGACCCGGGACACCATGTCCGTGTAGGTGGCGATGCCGGCATCCGCGACGCCGAGGTGCGAGGCGACGGTGCCGAAGCCGGTGACGTAGAGGCAATCGAAGCCCATCCCGTCCGCCACCTTGGCGCTGATCATGTCGAAGATGCCGGGGGCGACGACGAAGCGGCGGGCGGCGAGGGCCGCCTTCAGGCGCGGATCGGCCATGGGATGCTGGTTCCTACTGCTCTTTCTTGATGGTGCCCGCGGCGGCCGCGGCCGCCCAGAGCCTGTCCTCCCGCTGCGCCGCCGCCGCCAGGCCGGCCGCCGGCTGCAGGGTCGGCTCGATGCCCATGGCGGTGAAGCGCTGCTGCAGCGTGGCATCGGCAAAGGCGCGGGTCAGCGCGGCGAAGAGGGTCTGCGCCACGCCCTCCGGCAGGCCGGCCGGCCCGTACAGCCCCACCCAGCCGGACAGGTCGAACTCGGCGATGCCCTGTTCCTGCGCGGTCGCCGCATCCGGGAAGAAGGGCGTGCGCGTGGCGGTGGAGGCGGCGAGCAGCCGCACCCGCCCCGTCTGCATATGCGGCATGACGCTGGCGGTGCTGGTCCAGCCGACCGGCAGGTGGCCGGCGACGATGTCGTTCATGAGCTGCCCGCCGGAGCGGTACTGCACATCCGGCATCTCGACGCCGGCGCGCCGGGCCAATTCCTGGCCGACGAAGGAGGACAGCGCTTCAGTGCTGCCGGTGCCGACCCGCCCCGGATTGCGGCGGGCGAAATCCAGCATGGCGCGCAGATCGCCATAGGGCTGCCCGGTGCCGGTCACCAGCATCATGGTGTTGCGGGTCAGCAGCGCGACCGGCGTGAAGTCCTTCAGCGGGTCATAGGGCAGGGAGGCGAGGAAGTAGCGGTTGGCCACATGGGTGGACACCACGGCCATCAGCGTGTGCCCGTCCGGCTCCGCCCGCGCGACCAGTTCCGAGCCGATGACGCCGGCGCCGCCGGCGCGGTTCTCGACGACGACGGGCTGTGCCAGGGCCGGGCGAAGTGCCTCGCCCAGGGCGCGGGCCAGCAGGTCGGTGCCGCCGCCGGCGGCGTAGGGCACGATCAGCCGGATGGGCCGCGTCGGCCAGGCCTGCGCCCGGGCGGGCCGGGCCAGCAGAGCGGGGGCGGCCAGCAGCGCGCGGCGACCGGGATGCATGGCGTGGCCCTCCCCTTGGCGTGATCGCCGGCGGCGCCATTCCCCGGCGCGCCAGCGGGCGGCGGGAGTATCCGCCCGGCCGGGACGGATGCAAGGCCCCGCCGGCCGTGGCAGGATGCGCCCGGGACAGACGAGGAGGACGCCCATGCCCGATGCCAGTGGCCGCCCCATGGCGGCGACCGCCGTCGCCGAGATCGAGGCGGTGATCCAGACCTATTTCGACGGCCTCTACGAGGGCAATGTCGACAAGCTGGCCGCCGCCTTCCACCCGGTGAGCCATCTGTACTGCGAGAAGGAGGGCGGCGTGCTGGACGTGCCGCGCGAGCAGTGGTTCGAGATGGTGCGCAAGCGCGAGAGCGCGGCGAGCAAGGGCCTGGCGCGCGACGACCGGATCCTGCTGATGGACATCAGCGGGCCGGAGACCGCCTTCGTGAAGGTCGCCTGCCAGATCCCGCCGCGCTACTTCACCGACTACCTCGTGCTGAACCGGACCAGCGAGGGCTGGAAGATCGTCAGCAAGGTGTATCGGGCCGAGGTCCGCGACTGACGCGGAGCGCGGCGCGGCCGCCGCGCCGCGGAAAGCGGCCGTGCCGGCGATGACCTGGACCGGCCCCCCGGGCCTTCGGAATGCAGGGGCCGGTCCGGGCGCCCCGCCTCTCGGGCCAGCCCCGCGAGGCCGCCCCGCGGGGGCTGCGGCAGGGATGATCAGGCGATGACCGATCGCGGATCGCCGCGCCCCATCCGCCTCGACCGCTGGGCGGGCCGGCAGCGCGGGCCCGCACGCGGC
>NZ_SMOA01000009.1 GCF_004353985.1 Paracraurococcus ruber
CGCGGCTCCTCGGCGCGCCGGCAGGGCTGCCGGGGCGGAGCGCGGCGGCAGGCGGGTGCCCGGCCGCGGGGACCCGCCCCGCTGACAACGCCCGGCGGCCGGGCCCGTTCGCGCGGGATGCCACGACGCGCTGGCCGCGCCGGCGCCCATTCCCGCCCGCGACCGCCGCCGCCAGCTGCGCTACCCTGCATCCCGCATGTCGCTTCCCCCCCGCCTGTTGCTGCCCGATGCCCCGGCCCTCGTCGCGGGCCATGGCCGCGCGACGCTGCTGACCCCGGACGGGGAATTGCTGGCCCTCTCCGCCGCCGAGCTGCACCGCGCCCTGGCCGACTTCCCCCCGCCGCTGCTGGTGCATGCGCCCGCGACCGCCCGGCGGCTGGACCTGCCGCCCTTCGAGGGCGCCTTCGACCTGCTCGACCTCTTCGCCTTCTGCCTGCCGGCGCGGCCGGCGGCGCCGACGCCGCGCGGCCTCGCCATGGCGCTCGACCTCGAACCGCCACGGGACGATGCCGCGGCGGCGGCGCTGCTGCCGGAGATGGCGACGATCCTGCTGCGCCGCCTGGCCGGCGGCCGCGGCACGCCGCTGAACCGCGATGCCGGCCTGCTGGCGGCGCAGATGCAGAAGGCCGCCGGCTGGCCCTGGGCGGAGGCAGTGCTGGCCGCCCTCGGCGCCGGGGAGCCCAAGCCCTCGCTCGACCCGCTGAAGGTCTGGCGCCGGCTGCCGGATTGGGAGGATCCCGGCCCCGCCCAGCCGCCCGCCAGCTTCGACGTCTCCCCGACCGAGGCGCGCACGCGCCTTGGCGAGATCCTGGGCGAGGACGCGGAGCAGCGGCCGCAGCAGGCCGACTATGCCTCGGCTGCCGCCGGCGCCTTCGCCCCGCGGGAGGACCGGGGCGCGCCGCATGTGGTGCTGGCCGAGGCCGGCACCGGCACCGGCAAGACGCTCGGCTACATCGCCCCGGCCTCCCTGTGGGCGGAGCGCAACGGCGCGCCGGTCTGGATCTCCACCTTCACCCGCAACCTGCAGCGGCAGATCGACCAGGAACTGGGCCGCCTCTACCCGGAGCCGGAGGAGCGCCGCCGCCGCGTCGTCGTCCGCAAGGGGCGGGAGAACTACCTGTGCCTGCTGAACCTCGAGGAGATGCTGGGCCAGGCCGGGCATCCCGACCTCGCGGTGCCGCTCGGCCTCGTCGCCCGCTGGGCGCTGGCGACGCGGGATGGCGACCTGATGGGCGGCGACTTCCCGGGCTGGATCGCCGAACTGCACGGCCCGCAGGCGATCTGGCCGCTGGCCGACCGGCGCGGCGAATGCATCCGGTCCGCCTGCCCGCGCTACAAGCAATGCTTCGTCGAGCACTCCATCCGCCGCGCCCGCACCGCCAGCCTCGTCGTCGCCAACCATGCGCTGGTGATGGTGCAGGCGGCGCTGGGCGGCGGGGAGGATACGCGGCCGCTGCGCTACGTCTTCGACGAGGGGCATCACCTGTTCGATGCCGCCGATGCCGCCTTCAGCGCCGCCATCACCGGCGCCGAGACGGCGGAATTGCGCCGCTGGCTGCTGGGCGCGGAGGGCGGCCGCAGCCGCGCCCGCGGCCTGCGGCGCCGGATCGAGGAGCTGGCCGGCGACATCCCCGACCTGCTGGCGCCGATGGAGGCCGCGCTGCAGGCCGCCCGCGCCCTGCCCGGCCTGGGCTGGGTCACCCGCCTCTCGGAGGAGCCGCGGCCGGCGCGGCACGACCCGCTGCAGGAGGAGGGCGATGCCGGGGAACGCCCCGCCCCGACCCTCGCCGCCGCCGAGCGTATGGCCAACCCGGCCGAGGCCTTCCTCCGCGCCGTCCGCCGCCAGGTGCTGGCCCGCGCGCCGGAGGAGGAGGGGCTCTACGACCTGGAATGCGACCTGCACCCGCTGGGCGAGGACATCCCGGAGGCGGCCGAGGCGCTGGAACGCGCCCTGAAGCGGCTGGAGGAGCCGCTGGTCCTGCTGCGGGACCGGTTGATGGCCCGGCTCGAGGACGAGGTGGAGGAGCTGGAAACCGGCGATCGCATCCGCATCGAGACCGCGGCCAAGGGGCTGGAGCGCCGCGCCCTGATCCCGTTGCGCGCCTGGCAGGCCATGCTGCGCGCCCTGCGGGCGCCGCCGCCCACCCCGGGGGAGCGGCGGGAATTCGTGGACTGGCTGGCCCTGACCCGGCGGGAGGGGCGGGAGGTGGATGCCGGCATGCATCGCCACTGGCTGGACCCGACCACCCCCTTCGCGCTGAGCGTGGCCGCGCCGGCGCATGGGATGCTGATCACCAGCGCCACCTTGCGCGACTCCGGCCTGGCGGAGGAGCCGGAGGCCGCCTGGGCAGCGGCCGAGGCCCGCACCGGCGCCAGCCACCTGCCGGCGCCGGCCATCCGCGCCGCGGTGCCCAGCCCCTTCGACTACGCCGCCCGCACCCGGGCCTTCGTGGTGACCGACGTGGACAAGCTGCGCGGCGGCCAGGTGGCGGCGGCGATGCAGGCGCTGTTCCTTGCGTCCGGCGGCGGCGCGCTCGGCCTCTTCACCGCCATCCGGCGGCTGCGGGAGAGTTTCCGCCGCATGGCCCCGGCGCTCGAGGCGGCGGGCATTCCTCTCTATGCCCAGCATGTGGACGCCATGGACAACGCCACGCTGGTGGATGTCTTCCGGGCCGAAGAGGATGCCTGCCTGCTGGGCACCGATGCCATGCGGGACGGGGTGGATGTGCCGGGCCGGTCGCTGCGGCTGCTGGTCTTCGACCGGGTGCCCTGGCCGCGCCCCTCCATCCTGCACCGGGAACGGCGGATCCACCTCTCGGGCGGGGAGCCCAAGGGCTATGACGATGCGCTGGCCCGGCACCGGCTGCGCCAGGCCTTCGGCCGGCTGATCCGCCGGGCCGATGACCGCGGCGTCTTCGTCCTGCTGGACCGGTCCTGCCCCTCCCGCCTGCTGGCCGGCCTGCCGGAAGGCGTGCCGCTGCGCCGGTGCGGCCTCGCCGAGGCGGTGGCGGAGACCCGCGCCTTCCTGGCCGAGCCGTGAGAGCTATTACCGAACGTGCAATTGACGTGAGCGCCGCGCGGCGCGACGACACGGAACGGGTGACCTGGACTGCATTGCGCCCGCGATGCGATGGCCGATCCGCCCGGAACAGCGAGGCCCCATGCCCAATACCCGCTTCAACCCGCAGGAGGCCTTGGTCTGCGCCATGGTGCTCATGGCGGCCTCGGACCGGAACATGACGGATGCCGAGGTGGGGGCGATGTCCCGCCTGGTGCAGGAACTGCCGGTCTTCAGCGATTTCCACCCGGCGAACATCGCCAGCGTGACCGAAACCTGCCTGGGCCTGCTGAACCGAGAGGACGGGCTCGACCTCGCCATGACCCTGATCAGCGACGCCCTGCCGCAGCGCCTGCGGGAGACGGCCTACCTGCTGGCCTGCGAGGTGGCGGCGGCGGATGGCGAGGCGTCCCAGGGGGAGCTGCAATTCCTGCAGGATCTGCGCATCGCCCTCGACCTGGACCGGCTGATCGCCGGCGCGATCGAACGGGCCGCCAAGGCGCGCTACCAGGTGATCTGACGGCGGCGGCCCGCCACCACCCGGGCCCGGCCAGGCCACCAGGGCGGGGCAGGGCCAAGGGCGATCCCCGCCGGCGAACCGGCCCCCGGGCCGGCGCGGCGATCGGCCGATTCCTGGGCAGAGCGGCCACAGCTGCGGCATCCCTGCAACAACCCGCCGCGCCGGCGCTTTCCCCGCCCTTCCGGCATCGCTAGGGTGCCGCCACGCGCATGACCCGCCTCGACCGCTACATCTTCCGCCAGCTCGTGGTCGCCCTGCTCGCCGTGACCATCGGCCTGGCGGCGCTGGTCTGGCTGACGCAGTCGCTGCGCTTCATCGAGCTGGTGCTCGATCGCGGCCTCTCCTTCCTCGTCTTCATCGAGCTGACCGGGCTGCTGCTGCCAAGCTTCTTCGCCGTCATCCTGCCGATCACCACCTTCGTGGTGACGCTGTTCGTGTATGTCCGGCTGGCGGCGGACCGCGAATTGGTGGTGATGCGGGCCGCCGGCCTGTCGCAGTGGCGGCTGGCCCGGCCGGCCCTGGGCCTGGCCACGATTGCCGCCGGGCTGTGCTACGCGCTCAATCTCTGGCTGGTGCCGGTCACCCAGGCCTCCTTCCGCGCCTGGCAGTTCGAGATCCGCAACCAGCTGGCCGCCATCCTGGTGCAGGAAGGCGTCTTCTCCTCCATCGGCGACGACCTGACGGTCTATGCCCGCTACCGCGACCGGGACGGCACGCTGCGCGGCATCCTGATCCATGACGCGCGGGAGAGGGGGGCACCGGTCACCATCCTGGCCGAGGCCGGCCGCATCACCCCCGGCCCGAACGGGCCGCGCGTCACGCTGGAGAACGGGCAGCGGCAGCAGATCGACCGCGTGCCGCCACCGGCCGATGCGGCGCCGGGCACGCCGCCCAGCACCCGGCTGAACGTGCTGTCCTTCAGCGAGAACAGCGTGGACCTGGCCCGTACCCGCGGCGGCACGCAGGACGGCGAGCGATACCGCAACGCCCAGGAACGTACGCTGGACGAGCTGCTGAACCCCGACCCGGCCGACCGCATCCCGGACCGCGACCTGCGCCGCTTCCGGGCGGAAGCGCATCAGCGCCTCGCCTCCCCGCTGAATGCCATCGGGTTCGGGCTGGTGGCGCTGGCAACCGCCCTGGCCGGCCAGTTCCGCCGGCATGGCGGCGGCATCCGGCTCTTCACGGGCATCGCCGTGGTGGTGGCGCTGCTCGCGCTCGGGCTCATGGTCGGCAACCTGGCGGCGCGGCAGAACAGCATGATCCCGCTGATCTGGGTGAATGCGCTGGCGCCCGGGGTGCTGGCCTGCTGGGTCATCGCCGGCCTGCCCGGCCTGCCGCATGGCCTGGGCCGCCGGCGGCCGCGGCCGGCCCAGGCCGAAGGGGCGGGGCCGGCATGAACCTCGCCGCCACCCTCAGCCTCTATGTCGCACGCCGCTTCCTGGGGGCGACCTTCGCCATGCTGGCGGGGCTGACCCTGCTGGTCGCGCTGTTCGACTTCATCGAACTGCTGCGCCGCGCGGCGACGCGGCAGGATGCCGGCTTCGCGCTGGTCGCCTCCATCGCCGGGCTGCGCCTGCCCTTCGTCGCGCTGCAGATCATGCCCTTCGCCATCCTGCTGGGTGGCATCCTCGCCTTCTGGCGGCTGACCCGGTCGTCGGAGCTGATCGTGGCCCGCGCCGCCGGCATCTCCGCCTGGGGGTTCCTGTCCGGGCCGGTCGCGGTCGCGCTGCTGTTCGGCGTGCTGGGCACCGCGGCGGTCTCGCCGCTCTCCTCCGCCATGCTGGCCCGGGCGGAACGGCTGGACTACGCCTATCTCCGCAGCAGCGCCGGGCTGACGGCCATCGCCGGCGGCCGGCTCTGGCTGCGCCAGGCCGACCGGGCGCTGGAGGCGCAGGGCGTCGCCATCTTGTCGGGCCGGCCGGTCGCCGCCCGGCCGGCGGACCGCATCGCCGGCTTCGCGATGACCGATGTCAGCCTCTGGCGCCTGTCGGCGAGCGACCGGCCGCTGGCGCGGATCGAGGCGCCGCGGGCGCGGCTGCTGCCCGGCCGCTGGGTGCTGGAGGACGCGACCACCTTCCAGCCCGGCCGTCCGGTCGGCGCGCCGGAGACGCTGAGCTTCCCCACCGACCTGACGCCTGACCGGATCGAGGACAGCTTCGCCTCCCCCGACACCTTGTCCTTCTGGGCGCTGCCCGGCTTCATCGCCGTGCTGGAGGCGGCGGGCTTCTCCGCCGTGCGGCACCAGCTGCATTTCCAGTCCCTGCTGGCCCTGCCGGTGCTGGCAGTGGCGATGGCGCTGCTGGCGGCCGGCTTCTCCATGCGCTCCTCCCGCCGCGGCGGCGTCGCGCAGATGATCGGTGCCGGCGTCGCGGCCGGCTTCGCCCTTTTCGTCATCGACAAGATCACCAGCGAATTCGGCGAGGCCGGCACGCTGCCGGTCGAGCTCGCGGCCTGGGCGCCGACCGTCGCCGGCCTGCTGCTCGCCCTCGCTTTGCTGCTGCACCTGGAGGATGGATGAGCCCCGTGCCGGACCGGATGCGCCGCCTCCGCCTGCCTGCGCTGCTGCTCCTGCTGGCCGGGCTGCCGGGCGCCGCCTTCGCGCAGTACGACCAGCCCACCGTGACGCCGCGCGACCCGACGCCGGTGCCCGACAGCGCGACCAGCCGGCCGCAGCGCGTCGAGCCTTTCGCGGGGCTGGGCGGCGGCACCGGCGGCGGCCCGCGCCAGGACCCCAACGCGCCCGTCACCTTCCAGGCGGATGAGGTGGAGTACGACCGGGAAACCGGCATCGTCACCGCCCGTGGCAAGGTGGAGGCTTGGCAGGGCGAGCGGCTGCTGCGCGCCGATGTCTTCACCTACAACCGCAACACCGGCGTGGCGACCGCCAAGGGCAATGTTCAGCTGCTGGAGCCGGACGGCACCGTCCTGTTCGCCGAGGAGGCGGAGCTGAAGGACCGCTTCCGCGACGGCGTTCTGGAAGGCGTGCGCGCACTGCTGGCGGCCAACGGCAAGATGGCGGCGAACGGCGCCCGCCGCACCGGCGGCACGGTGAACGAGCTGGCGCGCGTCGCCTATACCTCCTGCGACCTCTGCGCCGACGACCCGACCGCACCGCCGCTGTGGCAGGTGCAGGCGCGGCGGGCGACGCAGGACAAGGACGCGCTGCGCATCTCCTACCGCGACGCGACGGTGCGCTTCTTCGGCGTGCCGGTGCTCTACACGCCCTATCTCTCGCATCCCGATCCCTCGACGCCGCGCGCCTCCGGCTTCCTGTTCCCGACCTTCGGCTATACCCGCTTCCTCGGCGGCTTCTTCGAGACGCCGTATTTCTGGGCGATCGACGAGACGTCGGACCTGACGATCACCCCGATCTTCTCCAGCCGGCAGAACCCCAATCTCGGGCTCGAATACCGCAAGCTGTTCAATTTCGGGGAGATCACCGGCAGCGCCTCGGTCGGCGGATTCAACGGCAACGACACCTCCGGCAAGGCGGCCGGCGGGCGGGAGGATCTGGCGGGCCACATCTTCCTCAAGGGCCGCTTCACGGTTGACGAGAACTGGCGCGCCGGCTTCGACCTGAACCGCGCCAGTTCCGAGCTGTACCTGCGGACCTTCCGCTACGAATATCGCCGGGTGCTGACCAGCCAGGTCTATGCCGAGGGCTTCTGGGAGACGACGGGCTATGCCCGCTTCGACGCCCGCGCCTATCAGGGGCTGCGCAGCGTCGACGACACGCGGCAGGTGCCCTATGTCCTGCCCAACATCTATGTCGAGAAGGCGCCGCGGGAGAAGATCCTGGGCGGCTTCCTGACGCTGGATGCCGGGATCCTGGGCATCTACCGCGACATCGGCAGCGAATCCCAGCGCATCGCGACGCGGGCGCGCTGGGAACGGCCGGAGGTGGACGGGCTCGGCGGCGTCTGGACCTTCAAGGTGCAGACCGACGCCATCGGCTACCGCGCCCGCGGCCAGCAGGAACCGCCGACCAACCTGCCGGACGCCAACGGCACCCGCGGCGTCGGCAATGTCCGCGCCGCGGTGGACTGGCGGATGCCCTTCATCCGCAACGCCGGCGAGTATGGCAGCCAGACGATCGAGCCGCGGGTGCAGGTCGTCACCGGCCCGCGCCAGGGCCCGCAGCGCAGCGTGCCGAACGAGGACAGCGTCGATTTCGAATTCACCGATGCCAACCTCTTCGCGCTGAACCGCTTCACCGGCCGCGACCGGCAGGAAGGCGGCACGCGGGTGGACACGGCCCTGCGCAGCGCCTGGGACTTCCCCAATGGCGGCCAGCTGGAAGGCCTGGTCGGCCGGTCCTACCGCCTGGACGACGACTTCCAGCGGGAGAACCCTTACGCGAATTCCGGCCTGGACAAGCGCGCCTCCGCCTGGGTGGCGCGGATGCGGCTGGCACCGACCCCATGGTTCGACGCGGTCACCCGCGTGCGGACGAATGGCGAGCAGCCCTTCTCCACCCAATTGTCGGACACCAGCGCGAACCTGACCGTCGGGCCCGCCACCTTCTCGGTCGGCTATCTCTATTCCGTGCCGCTGCCCTACCTGGTGCCGGAGGTCGGCGGCCGCATCCGCTCGCGTGAGGAGGTTTCGGTCGGCGTCAGCGGCCGCATCGGCCAGTACTGGCGGGCCGGCATCACCGGCCGCTACGACCTGAAGATCGACCGGCCCGTCCTGCTGTCCGGCTTCGCCGGCTACGAGGACGAGTGCTTCATCCTGGAAGGACGCTTCATCAAGCGTTTCGCGCAGGACCCGGCGACGCAGTCGCTCTATCCCGCCAGCACGATCGTGCTGTTCCGCATCGGCTTCAAGACGCTGGGCGAATACTTCTTCCGCGCGATCTGATCGGCAGGCGCGGCGCGGGCGGTTGACCGCGCCACGCCGGCAGGCCATCGGGCCCGCCCCGGCACGGACCATGGCGGCAAGGCGGCATCGCCCCCAGCCGCGGTCCCGCGTTCATGCCGGGCCTGCCCGGGAGAAGAATCGCCATGTCCCATCCGCTCCGCCGCCGCGCCGCGCTCGTGCTCGGCGCCGCTGCGCTCGCCACCCCTGCCCTCGGGCAGACCGGCCTGCCGACGCGACCGATCCGCATGTATGTCCCCTGGGGTCCCGGCGGCACCACCGATGTGCAGATGCGCGCGCTGTGCGACGCGGCATCCCGAAGTGGCGGACCGCCGGTGGTGGTGGAGAACAAGTCGGGCGCCGGCGGCATCCTGGGCGCCCAGGCCATGCTGACCGACAAGCCGGACGGCACCACGCTGGGGCAGATGCCCGTCTCCGTCTTCCGCACGCCGCTGATGTCCAGCCGGCCGATGTGGGATCCGGTGACCGACTTCACCTACATCATCCATCTCTGCGGCTACCTGTTCGGCGTGGTGGTGCGCGCCGATGCGCCCTGGAAGACCTTCCCAGAACTGCTCGATTACGCGCAGAAGAACCCGGGGAAGGTGAATTACGGCTCCCCCGGCATCGGCACGTCGCTGCACCTGACCATGGAGCGCATCGCGGCCGATCGCGGCATCGACTGGACGCATGTGCCGTTCCGCGGCTTCGCCGAGAACATGAACGCCCTGCTGGGCGGCCAGACCGACGTGCTGGCCGACAGCAGCGGCTGGTCGCAGCTGGTCGAGGACGGCAAGGCACGGCTGCTGGTGACCTGGGGGGAGGAGCGGGCGAAGCGTTTCCCCACCGTGCCGACCCTGCGGGAGGTCGGGATCGACATCGTCAGCGCCTCCCCCTACGGCATCGGCGGGCCGAAGACCATGGATCCCGGCCTGGTCCGCGCCATCCACGACATGTTCAAGGACGCGCTGAACGCGCCCGCCCACCTGGCGGTGCTGGACCGCTTCGACATGCCGGTGATGTACAAGGGGCCGGAGGAGTACCGCGACTTCGTCCGCCGCCAGGTGGCCGAGGATCGGGCGATGATCCAGCGGCTAGGCCTGAAGCTGAACTGAACCACCCGCCGGCTGCCCCCGGGCCGCCTTCCCAGGCAGGGGCTGGCGGCGACCCGGCGCGGCGGCGCATCCTGCCCGGCAGACCGGCGGCAAGCCGGCTGCCCTGGGGAGAGATGCCATGCCGCAAGCCCTGACCCGCCGCGCCCTGCTGGGCACCGGCCCCGCCCTGCTGCCGCTGCCGGCGATCGGCCAGCCACGCTGGCCCGACCGGCCGATCCGCGTCTTCGTGCCCTGGACGCCGGGCGGCGCGACGGACATCCAGATGCGCTCGGTCTGCGAGATCGCGCAGCGCCATCTGGGCCAGCCCATCGTGGTGGAGAACCGGCCAGGGGCGAGCGGCACGCTGGGCGCCATGGCGCTGAAGGATGCGAAGCCGGACGGCTACACGCTGTCGCAGATGCCGCAGGGCGTCTTCCGCATGCCGGCCATGCAGCAGAAGCCGCAATGGGACCCGGTGCGGGACTTCACCTGGATCCTCCGCATGGTCGGCTACATGGGCGGGGTGGTGGTGCGGCCGGATGCGCCCTGGCAGACCATGCCGGCGCTGGTGGACCATGCCCGCGCGCACCCCGGTACGGTGAATTACGGCACGCCCGGCGCGAACACGACCGAGATCCAGATGCGCCAGCTGGGCCGGCTCGTTGGCGTCGACTGGGTGGCGGTGCCCTTCCGTGGCGCCGCGCCGAACCTGCAAGCGCTGCTGTCGGGCGATATCCATGCCTCGGCCGAGACCAGCGCCTGGGCAGACATGGCGCTGGAAGGCCGGCTGCGGCCGCTGGCAATCTGGAACGCCGAGCGCGCGCGCCGCTTCCCGGCGGTGCCGACCTTCCGCGAATTGGGCTGGGATGTGCTTGGGGAAAGCAGCTATGGCATCGCCGGCCCGCGCGGGATGGAACCAGCGGTGGTGCGGGCGATCCATGATGCCTTCCGCGCCGCGGTGCATGACCCGCAGCATCTGGCGGTGCTGGCGCGCTTCGACATGCCGGTGCGCTACCTGGGCACCGAGGAATTCGCCAACGAGGCGGTGCTGCTGGCCGAGGAGGCGCGCCGGCTGGTGCAGGAGCTCGGCCTGAAGCAGGTCTAGGCTCGGTCGGGGACCGTCACGGTCGCCCCGGGGCGCACCGGACCCGTCACTTATCGGATGGTATCGGATGGCGCGGCCTGGGCCGGGCATGGCCCCGGCCCTTGCAAGGGCCGATGGCGGAGCGGCGTGACGCCGCTCCGCGATCCACCAACTCCAGCGGTGCAGCGTTCTGCGATGAACGCGAACCGCCGCAGCGTCAGCTTCCGGACTGCGAGGAGCGGATGCCGGCCAGGCCGGTCGGCACCGCCTGCGGGCGGACATAGGTGACGTGGCGGCTGTTGGCATCGCCGGTGATCTGCGCGACGAGGCCGCTGGAGGCCTGCGCCTGCGGCGTGCCGCCATAGGCGATCTCGCGGTTGCCGGCCTCGCCGACGATGGAGGCGTAGCCGCCGCCGACGACATTCTCGCTCGGCGCGTCATAGGCCACATAGGCATCCGGGCCGCCGCCGATCAGGCGCGGACCACCCTGCGCAAGCGCGGCACCGGTGATGCCGAAGGCGAGGGCGGATGCAAGGATTGCAGTGCGGAACATGGTTTTCTTCTTCCTTGAGAAGTGCGGGACGGCCCGGCGCCGTCCTGTCGAGGCATGAGATAGGCCCGCGGCCCGATCCATCCCAATGCGCAACCTGAATGCCGGCGATTTGCCGGCCGGATGACGCGATGCCGTGCAGGCCGCACGCCATGCGCAGGGCGTCTGGCCGATCTGCGCCAGGATCAGGGGCGTCGCATCAGGCCGCACGAGGCTGCGATCACGCCGACTGGCGAGGTCGCGACCAAGCATCACCTGCGCGGCGCCGATGCCTGGGTCCTGCTTGCCACCGGTCCTGCGCATTGCCGCACCACGCAGGATTTTCGGCCATCGCCACGGCATGATCGACGGCGCTGTCTTCGCCACCGCCGACGCAGTGTGGGGCGAGCGCCGCCGAAGGCGGCCGCTCCGTCGCCGGATCCGCCCGCGTCCGAACCCTCCTACCCAGGCCCATGTCGTGCGCGCGATGACCGGGCGACCCGCCGGCGGATGTCGGGCGCGAAGGCCTCCGGGTACGGCTCCTCGGGCCCGGCGAACCGGCGCGGCCAGTCGGCCACCTTCGGCATCGCGGCAGGCGGCGCGAACCGATCGACAGTGCCCACCGGCCGGACGCCGGCCGCCGCGGGGGCAGAGGCCATCGCCGGGCAGGTCACCGCGCCGGCGCGGCGTCCTGGACGCGGCGGCCAGCCTTCGTCAGGCTGCGCGGATGCCGCCGTCCTGGACCGTCGCCTCCGAAACCGGCCCCCTGCGGGAGGTGCTGGTCTGCCCGCCCGACCACTACCGCTGGATCCCGACCAATGCCATCGCCCGGCGGACGCTGGCAGCGGGAGGGCAGGCCGACCTGCAGGGGCTGCAGGCGCAGCATCGGGAACTGGTCGCGGCGCTGGAGCAGGCTGCCGCCACCGTCCACCACCTGCGGCCCGAGCCGCATCTGCCCTACATGGCCTATACCCGCGACAGCGTGGTGGTGACGCATCGCGGCCCGGTGCTGTGCCAGCTGGAACGGCCGCAGCGGCGCGGCGAATATGCCCCGTTGCTGGACTGGCACGCGGCGCAGGGCAGCGGCTTCTGGCGCAAATCCTCCGCCGGCACGCTGGAAGGCGGGGATATCCACATCCTCCGCCCCGGCCTCGCCTGCATCGGCGCCAGCGGCGGCCGCACCGACCTGGCCGGGGCCGAGCAGCTTGCCGGCTGGCTGCGAGCGGAAGGCTGGGAGGTGCGGGTCGAGCCTTTCGACGAGCATTTCCTCCATCTGGACGTCCTGTTCTGCCTGGCGGCGCCCGGCCTCGCCGTCGCCTGCCTCGACGGGTTGGACGAGGGGTTCCACGGCTGGCTGGCCGGGCATGGCATCCGTTGCATCCCCGTCCCCTACCGGGAGGCGATGCGGCTGGGCTGCAACATCCTGGCGCTGGGCAATGACCGAGTGATTTCGGCGGCGGAAAGCCACGACCTGAATGCGGCGCTGCGGGCGGAAGGGCTCACGGTGCTCGACCCGGCGCTGTCGCTGTTCACCGCCGGCGGCGGCGGGCCGCATTGCCTGACCTGCCCGCTGCTGCGGGACGGGTGACACCGAAGGGGCTTTGCCCCCTCGAACTCCCGCCACCAGGGGTCAGGCGACCCCTGGACCGGTCTGAGCCCGGGGTCATGCGTGACCGCGGCGCGCGCGCGCCCTACAACGCCCCGACAGCCCCCGCCGAGGGAACCGCCATGAACACCATCGCCGCGCGTCCGGTGGACGCCGTCATCGCCGCCGCCCGCGAATTCCTCGGCGACCGGCTCTCCACCGCCCAGGCGATCCGGGAACAGCATGCGCGCGGGGAGGACCAGACGCCGCCCACCCTGCCCGACGCCGTCGCCTTCGTCGAAACCACCGAGGAGGTGAGCCGCCTGCTCGCCCTGTGCCACCGGCATGAGGTGCCGGTCGTGGCCTTCGGCGCCGGCACGTCCCTGGAAGGGCATGTGAACCCGGTGCGGCGCGGCATCTCCGTGGACCTTTCCCGCATGACGGCGGTGCTGGAGGTGAATCCGGAGGACATGGACTGCCTGATCGAGCCGGGGGTGACGCGGCAGCAGCTGAACGACTACCTGCGCGACCAGGGCCTGTTCTTCCCGGTGGATCCCGGCAGCGTCTGCACCATCGGCGGCATGTGCGCCACGCGCGCCAGCGGCACCAACGCCGTGCGCTACGGCACGATCCGGGAGAATGTCCTGGGCCTCGAGGTGGTGCTGGCCGATGGCCGCGTCATCCAGACCGGCGGGCGGTCCCGCAAGGCGGCCAATGGCTACGACCTGACCCGGCTGTTCATCGGCTCCGAAGGCACGCTCGGCATCATCACGAAGATCCGCCTGCGGCTGCACGGCATCCCGGAAGCGATGAGCAGCGCGGTCTGCCAGTTCCCGGACCTGGAGGCGGCGGTGAACACCACCATCGTCACCATGCAGTCCGGCATCCCGGTGGCGCGGATCGAGCTGATCGACGCCGACCAGATGGAAGCCTGCATCAGGTACAGCAAGCTGGAAGGGCTGCGCGCGACTCCGACGCTGTTCCTGGAATTCCACGGCACCCATGCCGCGGTGAAGGAGCAGGCGGAGGCGGTGGAGGCGATCGCCGTGGATCACGGCGGCGAAGGCTTCTCCTGGGCGACGGATACCGAGACGCGGACGAAGCTCTGGCAGGCCCGGCATGACGCCTACTGGGCCGGGATCAACCTGATCCCCGGCTATCGCGGCATCACCACCGATGTCTGCGTTCCCATCTCGAAGCTGGCGGAGGCGATCCTGGGCGCCAAGGCGGATGCCGTGGCGTCCGGCTTCACCACCTGCATCGTCGGCCATGTCGGCGACGGCAATTTCCACCAGATCATCCTGTTCGACCCGAAGGACCCGACCGGGCTCGACCGCGCCTGGGAGCTGGACCGGAAGATTGTGGCGCGCGGCCTGGCGCTGGGCGGCACCTGCTCCGGCGAGCATGGCGTCGGCCTCGGCAAGCGGGAATTCCTGGAGCAGGAGCACGGGCCGGAGGCGCTGGCGGTGATGCGCGGGATCAAGGCCAGCCTCGACCCCAAGGGCATCCTGAACCCGGGCAAGCTGTTCCGGAACTGAACACCGCCCGCGCGGCGTTCCGATCGCGCGGCTGCTGGGAGGGAACGTGTCGTCTCTGCGCGGCCCCGGGCTGCCGATCCTGGCGCTCACCCTGGGGCATGTCTTCTCCAACGCCGTCCGCACCCTGCCGGCGGTGGCGGCCGATGTCCTGTCGCGCGACCTCGGCCTGGCGCCGGAGGCGCTGGCGGCGCTGACCGGCGCCTTCCCCGCCGCCTTCGCCCTGGCCATGGTGCCGGTGGGCGTCGGGCTGGACCGCTGGGGCGTGCGGCGCACCGCGCTGGTGCTGATGGCGATCGGCATGGCGGGCTGCGCCCTGGCGGCGCTGGCACCAGGCCCGGCGACCATGCTGATCGCCCAATGCGTCCTGGGCATGGGCTGCGCCGGGGCGCTGATGTGCCCGATGACCTATGCCGCGCGGGCCATGGATGCGCACCGCTTCGGCCTGTGGTCCGGCGTCATCCAGGCGGTCGGCAACTCGGGGATGCTGCTCAGCGCCTCGCCGCTCGCCCTGCTGGTGGAATGGCAGGGTTGGCGCGCCGGGTTCTGGGCCTGCGGCGGGCTGGCGGCGCTGGCCTTCCTGGCGGTGGCCGCTACGGTGCGGCAGCCGCCGCCCGTGCGGGCCGGCCACCGCTCCGCCTGGCAGGACACGCGGGAGATCCTGGCGATCGCCGCCTCGCCCGGGCTGCGGGCACCGATGACCATCGCCTTCGCCAGCTTCGCCGTGGTGCTGGGGGTGCGCGGGCTCTGGGGCGGGCCCTGGCTGATGGAGGCGAAGGGCCTGACCCGGATCGAGGCCGGCAATGTCCTGCTGCTGGTGGCGCTGGCGCTGGTGGCGGGTCCGGCCATCGCCGGCCTGGTGCAGCGTCTGGTCGGGCGCCCGGTGGTGCTGCTGGCGGGCAGCCATATCCTGGTCGGGCTGCTGGTGCTGCTGCTGCCGGCGGGCGGGCCGGGCGGCTGGCTGGGGTTGCAGCCGGCGGGGTTCGACGCCGCGGTGATGGTGGCGATCGGCCTCGTCATCTCCTTCCAGATCCTGATCTTCGCCCAGGTCCGGGCGGCGGTGCCGGCGGAGCAGACCGGCCGCGCGCTGTCGGCCAACAACATCGCCTTCTTCGGCGGGGCGGCGGTGCTGCAGGCCGTCTCGGGCCTCGCCGCCGGCTGGGGCGGCACCGGCGCGGCGCTGGCGACCTTCGGCCTGGCGCTGCTGCTGTGCAGCCTCGGCTACCTGTGGCTGCAGGCGCGGCGCGGCGGCCGGAGCGGGTCGCGGCGCGGCGTGAACGCCGCGGCGTCGGACTCCGCCCGGTAGGCAAGGACCTGGAACGGCTCGCGTGGCGAACCGCAGGCGCAGGCCATGCGGGAACATGTCCGCGAAGGGGCGGGCGACGTATCCGCGAGGCATGTTTCGGACTGGCCAGGACGGCAATGCCCCGCCGGGACCGGATCGCCATGCGGTTGCCGGGCGGACCGCGTGGAAGCCCGACGCGCCGCAGCCCTCGCCGGGCAGACCCGGGGCCTGAACGCGCGGCCGCCGCCCGAGGCGGGCGATCCGCCATGCTGGATGCCCGCCCGCATCTTGCGTGACATTGCCGTGGCGCGATGGCGCCTCGTCCACCGGGCCCCACTTGCAGGCGGATGGACCTTCCTTTCCCGCCGGCCGCACGCGCCGAGGGCGACGCCAGCCCGTGGGTGCTGGCGGCCTGCATCCTCGGCACCAGCCTGGCCTTCATCGACGGCTCGGTAGTCAATGTCGCGCTCTCGGCGCTCGAGCAGGACCTCGGCGCCGGGCCGGGCGAGCTGTCCTGGGCGGTCAGTGCCTATCTCCTGCCGCTCGGCGCGCTGATCCTGCTGGGCGGGGCGGCGGGGGATCATTTCGGCCGGCGGCGGCTGTTCCTGGCGGGCATCGCGGTCTTTGCCCTGGCCTCGGCCGCCTGTGCCGCGGCGCCTTCCATGGGCTGGCTGCTGGCGGCGCGCGGGCTGCAGGGCATGGGCGCGGCGATGCTGATGCCGAACAGCCTCGGCATCCTCGGCGCCGGCTTCCGGGGGGAGGCGCGGGGCCGCGCCATCGGCACCTGGGCGGCGGCCGGGGCGCTGACGGGGGCGGTGGGCCCCGTGCTGGGCGGCTGGCTGGTGGAAACCCTGGGCTGGCGCAGCATCTTCTTGGTGAACCTGCCGATCGCCGCCACCGCCGCCGCGATCGCTTGGCGGCATGTGCCGGAAAGCCGGGCGGCAGGCGGCACCGCCCGGCTCGACTGGCTGGGCGGTGCGCTGGCGACGCTGGGGCTGGGCCTGATGACCTGGGCGCTGACCGCGGCGGCGGAGGGCATGGGGCTGGCCCCGGTGCTGTCGGCGGCGCTGGCCGGCGGGCTGCTGCTGGGGGGCTTCCTCCGCCGGCAGGCGCTGCTCGGGGCACGCGCCCTGATCCCGCTGGCCATGTTCGGCTCCGCCGCCTTCGTCGGGCTGACGCTGCTCACCTTCTTCCTCTATGGCGCGCTGGGCGGGCTGATCGTGCTGCTGCCGTACCTGCTGATCCGCATCGAAGCCTGGCCGGCGATGCAGGCCGGGGCGGCGCTGCTGCCGCTGCCGCTGCTGATCGGGCTGGGATCGCCGTTGATGGGGAAGGTCACGGCCCGGCATGGCGGGCGGCTGCCCCTGGCGATCGGCGCCGCCGTGGTGGCGCTGGGCTTCGCGCTGCTGGCGCGTGTCGGTCCGGGCGGGCTGGACTACCCGCGCATGCTGCTGCCGACGGTGCTGCTGGTCGGCCTCGGCATGGCGCTCTGCGCCGCGCCGCTGACCACGACCGTCATGGCCTCGGTCGATGCGGCGCATACCGGCACCGCGTCGGGCGTCAACAGCGCGGTTGCGCGCCTGGGCGGGCTGCTGGCGACGGCGCTGCTGGGCTTCGTCTTCGCGCTGGACGGGGCGGAGGCTTTCCTGGCCGGCCTGCGCGCCGCAGCCTGGACGGGCGCCGCCTGCGCGCTGGTCGCGGCGGTCTCGGCGCTGGTCCTCATCCCGCCCGGGATCAGGCCGGCGGAATCTCCGCCGCCAGCACCGCGCCCGATTGGCTTTCGGTGATCATCAGCGTCCTGCCATCCGGCGCGAAGCAGCAATTCGTCGGCGTGCGGCCGAATTCCGTGCAGTCCAGCCGGAACAGCGGCTGGCCATGCGCATCCACGCCCCAGACCTGGCCATGGCCGGGATTGGCGATGAAGAGCCGGTCCGCGGCATCCACCGCCATGCCGTCCGGCCCGCTGGTGCCGGCCGGGACGCGGAAGAAGCAATTCGCCTTGCCCACCTGCGCGTCGGCGCGCAGGGCAAAGCGCCAGACCTCGCAGCTGCGGGTCATCGCCACGTAGCAATGCGTGCCGGCGCGATTCAACGCGATGCCATTCGGGCTGGGGCCGTTGCCGATCAGCCGGTCCAGCCTGCCATCCGGCCATAGCCGGAAGACGCGGCCGGACGGATCCTGCAGGCCGGTCTGCCCCTGGTCGGTGAACAGCACGGCACCGGCGGCATCCAGCACCAGGTCGTTCAGCCCCTTGAAGCCTTCCGACAGCACGCTGGCCAGCACGGGCGTGACGGTGCCGGTCGCGGGGTCGAGCCGCAGCAGGCCGCGGCGATAGTCGGTGATCAGCAACCCGCCATCCCGCGCGACGGCCATGCCGTTCGGCCAGCCATCCCAGGCCGCGAGCACGTCCCAAGCGGCGGCGCCGACGCACAGCACGCGGCCATTCGGGATATCCGTGACGAGGAACTGTCCCGCCGCATCAAAGCAGGGGCCTTCCAGGAAGCTGTCGATCGGGGCGCCGCCGCGGTTGGCATCGGCCCATTCGGTGCGGCGCGGCTGACGCAGCGCAGGTGGCAAGGCGGCGAACAGGCGGACCGGAATCTCGCGCGGCGGGACGAACCACATGGGGCAAGCCTGCGCGCGGGAACCGTTGCCGGCAAGCCGGTGATGGAGGAATTGTCATCGGCTTGCTGCCGGCTGGCGGTAGCCCGCCATATGGCCAGATGCCAAACCCGATTTCGCGGGTGCAGTATGTCCTGCTACCCCCTTGTCTCGGACTCCCGCCGCATGCGCCGTCGCTCCGCCCCGCTGGCCTCCGCCCTGCTTCTTCTCCTGCTCGCGCAGGGGCCGGCGCTGGCCCAGTTCGGACCGCAGGGCCCGCCGGCGGTCGGGGTGGTGACGGCGGACCGCAAGCCGGTGACCGAGACTTCGGAATTCACCGGTCGGATCGAGGCGGTGAACCGCGTCGAGATCCGCGCCCGCGTCACCGGCTTCCTGCAGGAACGCGCCTTCACCGAGGGGCAGGAAGTGAAGGCGGGCGATGTGCTGTTCCGGCTGGAGAAGCCACCCTTCGAGGCGGCGCTGGAGCAGTCCCGGGCCAATGTCGCCTCCGCCCAGGCGACGCTCGAGAATGCCCGGGTGTCGCTGGCCCGCGCGCGGGAGTTGCGGCAGACCGGCGCCGGCACCCAGGTGGCGCTGGACAATGCCCAGGCGCAGGAGCGCACGGCGAATGCCCAGGTGCTGGCGGCCCAGGCGCAGGTCCGGGTGGCGGAAATCAACCTGGGCTACACCGACATCCTGTCCCCCATCGACGGCAAGATCGGCCGCGCCACCTACACGCCGGGCAACGTCGTCTCTCCCACCCTCGCCGATCCGCTGGCGATCATCGTCAGCCAGGACCCGATGCGCGTGGTCTTCACCGTCAGCGCCCGCGCCGGCGTCGAGCTGCGGAACCGCTACGAAGGCCGCGGCGGGGTGAATGCGGTGGTGATCCGCATCCGCACCACCGATGGCCGCGTCTACCCGCAGCGCGGAAGGATCGAATTCGTGGACACCCAGGTGGACCGGAACACGGACAGCCTGCTGATCCGCGCGCTGATGCCGAACCCGCGGCGCGACGGCGTGCGCGGCGTGGTCGGCGACCGGGAGCTGATCGACGGGCAGTTCGTGACCGTGTTCGTCGAGGGGGCGGAGCCGGTGCAGGCCATCGTCATCCCGCGCGCCGCGGTGCTGCAGGACCAGGGCGGCAACTACGTGCTGGTGGTGGATGGCGACAAGAAGGCGCAGCGCCGCCCCGTGACGCTGGGCCAGACCATCCGGGACGAGGTGGTGATCGAGCGCGGGCTGGAAGGCGGCGAGACGGTGATCGCCGAGGGCCTGCAACGGGTCCGCCCAGGGCAGGAGGTGAACGCGGCCCCGGCCGGTGGCCCGCCGCCCGGCGCCCGGCCCGGCGGTGCCCCGGGCGGGCCGCCCGGTGGGTCGGCCCCCGGCGGCCGGCAGGGCTGACGCGCCGTGATCTCCGGCGTCTTCGTCGACCGGCCGCGGCTGGCGATCGTCATCGCGATCGTCACCACGCTCGCCGGCGCCCTCGCCCTGCTGCGCATCCCGGTCGCGCAGTTCCCGGACATCGTCCCGCCGCAGGTCTCGGTGCAGGCGACCTATCCCGGTGCCTCCGCCGCGGTGGTGGAGGCGACGGTCGGCCAGATCATCGAATCCGCCGTCAACGGCGTCGAGAACATGATCTACATGCGCTCGAACAGCGCCAATGACGGCACCTATCAGCTATCGGTCAGCTTCTCGCTGGGGTCGAACCCCGACATCAACACGGTCAATGTCAACAACCGCATCCAGGCCAACCTGGCCCGCCTGCCGCAGGAGGTGCAGCGGGCCGGGCTGATCGTGCGCAAGCAGTCCTCTGCCGTGCTGCAGTTCGTCGCGCTGACCAGCACCAGCCCCGAGCACAACCCGCTGTTCCTGTCGAACTACGCGACGATCAACATGATCGACCGCATGGCGCGGGTGCCGGGCGTGGGCCAGGTGAACCTGTTCGGCGCGCAGAACTACTCCATGCGGGTGTGGTTCGAGATCGACCGCCTGACCAACCTGAACCTGACGCCGCAGGACCTGATCACGGCGATCCAGAGCCAGAACATCCAGGCCGCGGTCGGCCGGCTGGGCGCCCAGCCGATCCCGGACACCCAGCAATTCCAGATGAACATCCAGACGCTGGGTCGCCTGGTGACGCCGGAGCAGTTCGGCAACATCGTCATCCGCGCCAATTCCGACGGGTCCCTGCTGCGGATCCGCGACGTGGCGCGGGTGGAACTCGGCGCGCAGGCGCAGGACACCGTCTCCCGCCTCAACGGCCAGCCGGCCGTCACCATGGGCGTCTACCTGTCCCCCGGGGCGAACGCGGTCACGGTTGCCGGCGCCATGCGCCGGACGCTGGACGAGCTGGACGACCGCTTCCCCCAGGGGATGAAGGCGATGGTGCTGTACGACAGCACCACCTTCGTCGTGGACACGATCCAGGAGGTCATCAAGACGCTGCTCGAGGCCTTCGTCCTCGTCGTCATCGTCGTCTATCTGTTCCTGGGGTCGCTGCGGGCGACGCTGATCCCGACCATCGCGGTTCCGGTCAGCCTCATCGGGTCCTTCGCGATCCTGCTCGCCATCGGCTATTCCGCCAACACCATCTCCCTGCTCGGCATGGTTCTTGCCATCGGCATCGTCGTCGACGACGCCATCGTGGTGGTGGAGAACGTGGAACGGGTGATGGAGGAGCACCCGGACTGGACCCCGGCCGAGGCGGTGAAGCAGGCGATGCGGGAGATCACCGCGCCGATCATCGCCATCACCCTCGTGCTGCTCTCGGTCTTCGTGCCCATCGCCTTCATCCCGGGCCTGTCGGGCGTGCTGTTCCGGCAGTTCGCGGTGACCATCAGCGCCGCCATGGTCATCTCGGCCGTCAACGCGCTGACCCTCTCCCCCGCGCTCTGCGTGCTGTTCCTGCGGCATACCGGGCCGAAGCGCGGGCCGATCAAGTACGTGCTCCGCGGCATCGACAAGGTGCGGGACGGCTATGCCGCGGTGGTGCGGCGGCTGGTCCGCATCTCCGTCCTCTCGCTCGCCGTCACCGCCGGCCTTGCCTTCGCCATCTGGACCATCGGCGCCAAGACGCCGCAGGGCTTCCTGCCGCAGGAGGACCAGGGGACCTTCTTCGTCCAGGTCCAGCTGCCGCAGGCCGCCTCCCTCTCCCGCACCCGGGCGGCGGTGGAGCAGGTGGAGGGCATCCTGAAGGGCATCCCGGCGGTGGAGAACGTGCTCTCCATCGTCGGCTTCTCGCTGATCGACCAGGGCGCGCAGTCCAACTCCGCCTTCATGGTCGCCCGCCTCAAGCCCTTCGAGGACCGGACCAAGGCGGAGGATTCCGTCTTCAACTCGATCCGAAGGGTCTTCGGCGCCGGCGCCGCGGTGCGCACGGCCAATGTGGTGGCCTTCAACCTGCCGCCGATCATCGGCCTCGGCACCGGCGGCGGCTTCGAATACCAGCTGCAGGACCTGCAAGGGCGCGATCCCGCCGAACTGGGCAGCGCCATGCTCGGCCTGATCGTCGCCGCCAACCAGGATCCCCGGCTGCAGCAGGTCTTCTCGACCTTCTCGGCCTCCAACCCCTCGATCTATCTCGACGTGGACCGGGACAAGGCGCAGGCACTGGGCGTGCAGGTCAGCGCCATCTTCCAGGCGCTGCAGGCCTCGCTCGGCGGCTTCTACGTGAACGACCTGAACCTGTTCGGCCGCACCTGGCAGGTGAACATCCAGGCGGAGGCGCAGGACCGCGACGACATCAGCGACATCTGGCGCATCCGGGTCCGCAACAACCGCGGCGACATGGTGCCGCTGCGGGCGCTGGCCGATATCCGCATCGTCGTCGGGCCGCAGACCATCAGCCGCTACAACAATGTCCGCGCCGTCCTGGTCAACGGATCGCCGCGGCCCGGCGTCTCCTCCGGCGATGCGCTGGCGGCGATGGAGCAGCTCTCCGGCCGCGTGCTGCCGGCCGGCTACAGCTACGAATGGACCGGCACGGCATATCAGGAAAAGCTCGCGGCCGGGCAGACCGCCTATGTCGTGGCGCTGGCCGTGCTGTTCGCCTACCTGTTCCTGGTCGCGCTCTACGAAAGCTGGACCATTCCGATCCCGGTGCTGATGTCGGTCGTGGTGGGCGGCCTCGGCTCCTTCATTGCCGTGCTGGTGGCGGGGCTCAGCCTCGACGTCTATGCCCAGATCGGACTGGTGGTGCTGATCGCGCTGGCGGCGAAGAACGGCATCCTCATCATCGAATTCGCCAAGGAGGCGCGGGAGAGGGGCATGTCCATCCGCGACTCCGCGGTGGAAGGCTCCCGCCTCCGGTTCCGGGCCGTGATGATGACTTCGATCGCCTTCGTGCTCGGCCTAGTGCCGCTGGTGACGGCGGAAGGCGCGGCCATGCTGTCCCGCCGGGCGGTCGGCACGCCGGTCTTCGGCGGGATGCTGGCGGCCTCGCTCTTCGGCATCTTCATGATCCCGATGCTCTACGTCACCTTCCAGTGGACCCGGGAAAAGGTGAAGGGCTGGTTCGGCGTGCATCCGGTGGAACCGCCTTCGGCCGGCCCGGGCGAAGGGCCGACGCCGATCGCCGACAAGCGCGTCTCGGAACTGGCGAAATGACGCGCGCCGCGCGGCTGGGGTAGCGGGAACCGGCACCGGCCGGGCATCAGGGGGCGGCCTTCGGGCCGCCCTTTCGTTATTTCGGCCGCTTCCCCCTTCACGCGGCCCCCTTCCTCCGCAGATGATGGGGGAACACCAAACGCGGGAGGTCCCCATGGCCAAATTCGGGCTGAGCCAGCCGCTGCGCCGGATCGAGGATCCGCGCCTGCTCAAGGGCGGCGGCCGTTACACGGACGATATCGCAGTCAATACGGATGCTGCGCATGGCGTGGTGCTGCGCAGCCCGCATGCGGCGGCGAAGATCCTGTCCATCGACACGGCGGCGGCGCTGGCGGTGCCGGGCGTGCTGGCGGTGATCACCGCGAAGGAGTGGCAGGAGGAAGGGCTGGGGGAGATTCCCTGCGTCATTCCGCTGAAGAACGCCGATGGTTCCCCGCGTGCGGAGACGCCGCGCGGCGCCCTGGCGTCGGACCGCGTGCGGCATGTCGGCGACCCCGTCGCCTTCGTGGTGGCGGAAACGCCGCAGGCGGCCCGCGATGGCGCCGAAGCGGTGATGGTGGATTACGACATCCTGCCCTCCGCCACCGACCTCGCGACCGCGCATGAGCCGGGCGCGCCGTTGGTGTGGGACGGCATTGCCAGCAACGTCGCCTTCGACTGGGAGACCGGCGAGAAGGAGAAGGCGGAACAGCTCGTGAAGTCGGCCGCGCATGTGACGCGGCTGACGGTGGTGAACAACCGCGTCGTCGTCGCCTCCATGGAAGGCCGCGCCGCCATGGCCAGCTACGACAAGGCGGGGGAGAAGTTCACCCTCACCTGCGGCACCCAGGGCTCCTGGCTGGTGAAGAACCTGCTGGCCGGCAACGTCTTCAACCTGCCGCCCGAGAAGTTCCGCGTCATCACGCCCGATGTCGGCGGCGGCTTCGGCATGAAGCTGTATCTCTATGCCGAATACGCCCTGGTCTGCATGGCGGCCCGCCGGCTCGGCCGGCCGGTCAAGTGGGCGAGCGAGCGGACCGAGGCCTTTCTGTCGGACACCCATGGCCGCGACAACATCACCCTGGGTGAGCTGGCGCTGGACAAGGACGGGAAGTTCCTGGCGCTGCGCACCCGCAACTACGCCAATATGGGCGCCTACCTGAACACCTTCGCGCCGATGATCCCGACCATGGCGGGCACCAAGGTGCTGGCCAGCGTGTACAACTTCCAGGCGATCCATGCCCGCGTCATCGGCGTGCTGACCAACACCGTGCCGGTGGATGCCTATCGCGGTGCCGGCCGGCCCGAGAGCAACTACGTGGTGGAGCGGCTGATCGACGCCGCGGCGCGGGAGCTTGGCATCGACCGGGTCGAGATCCGCAAGCGCAACATGGTCGCGTCCAGCGCCATGCCCTACGTCTCCGCCATGGGCCAGCGCTACGACAGCGGGGAGTTCGGCACGGTGCTGGACGCCGCGCTGCAGAAGGCCGACTGGGCCGGCTTCGCCGCCCGCCGGTCGGCGTCGGAAGCCAAGGGGAAGAAGCGCGGCATCGGCCTCGCCTACTACCTGGAAGCCACCGGCGGCGGCCCGACGGAACGGGCCGAGGTGCGCTTCACCGCCGATGGCCATGCCGAGGTGCTGGTGGGCACCCAGTCCACCGGCCAGGGGCATGAGACGGCCTATGCCATGCTCACCTCGAACGAGCTCGGCATCCCGATGGACAAGATCCGGATCATCCAGGGTGATTCGGACGAGATCCCGACGGGCGGCGGCACCGGCGGCGCGCGCAGCCTCTACTCCGAAGGCCAGGCGATCCTGCTCACCACCGCGACGGTGATCGAGAAGGGCAAGCAGGCGGCCTCCGAGCATCTCGAGGCCGCGGTTGCCGATATCGAGTTCACCCCCGGCGGCTTCGGCTCCGGCGCCGGCGGCAAGTTCGCCGTCGTCGGCACCGACCGCGGCGTCGGCATCCTCGACCTCGCCCGCATCCAGAAGGAGCGGGCGGCGAAGGGCGAGCCGGCGACGCTGCTCGACGCCGCCGAGGTGGCGGAGATCAAGTCCCACACCTTCCCCAATGGCTGCCACGTGGCCGAGGTGGAGGTGGACCCCGATACCGGCCTGATCACCGTGCCGCGCTACATCGTGGTGGACGATGTGGGGCATGCGATCAACCCGCTGATCGTGCGCGGCCAGGTGCATGGCGGCGTGGCGCAGGGCATCGGCCAGGCGGTGCATGAGCGCACGGCCTACGACCCCGACAGCGGCCAGCTCCTCTCGGCGTCCTTCATGGACTACGCCCTGCCGCGGGCGGAGGACCTGCCGGACATCGAGGTGGATCTGATCGAGGTGCCCTGCGAGACCAACCCGCTGGGCGTGAAGGGCGCCGGCGAGGCGGGCGCCGTCGGCTCGCCACCCGCGCTGATGAATGCGCTGGTGGATGCGCTGTCCACCGTCGGCGTGCAGCACATCGACATGCCGGCGACGCCGGAAGCGGTGTGGAAGGCGATCAGCGGCGCGAAGGCGGCCTGACGGCGCGACGCGAGGGAGGCCCTGCCTCCCTCGCCGGCCGGCGACAGCGCCGCCGACCGGCCGGGGGCCGAAAGGCCCTCCGAACCCGGAAGTCTACCGCACCGTGTAGTCGCTGAGCGCGCAGGTGTTCACGTTGCGCTGCTCGCGGGACTGGCCGCCCTGCCAGACGATGCGCAGGTCGTAGCTGCATTCGCCCTGCGGCAGCCGCACCGCGAACCGGGCACCGGGCGCCACCGTGGCATCGCCCAGCCGGTCCGGGCCCCAGTTCTGCTGCGAGGAGGGGGAGGCGTAGAACTCCTCGATCACCCGCCCGCTCTGGTTGACCAGGTTGAAGGACGGGTTGCCCTGCTGGGCGTTGCGCGGCGCCGCGCCGCCGCCACCGAACACCACATCGGTCAGCGCGCAGGTGTTGACCCGCCTCCTCTCTTCCGCATTGCCGCCCTGATACACCACCCGGATGTCGTAGACGCAGTTGCCGTCCTGCGGCAGGCGGATGATGTGGCGGCCGCCGGGCGCCACCACCTCCGACCCCAGCCGGTCATGCCCCCAGGCATTCTCGTTGGAGGGCGACGCATAGACCTCGTTGATCACGTTCGGCGTGTTGTTGACCACACGGAAGGACGGGTCGGTTGCCTGGGCCGCGGCCGGGCCGGCCAGGGCCAGCAGGACAGCCAGGGGGGCGAGCAAGCTTGCGGCCAGGGTGACGGGCAGCGCGCGGCGCGGCATGGGGCATTCCTCCTTCGGCGCGGGTCGCGGCCAGCATAGCCGGCCGGGCGCGCAGCAGATGTTACGCATAGCACCGGGCGGCAATGGGGCGGTCAATCCGGGCCGCCGGCGGCCCCGGCGCCCATCTCCGCCAGGCGGGCGTCCAGCCGGTCGAGCAATGCGTGCAGGGTCGCCCGTTCCTGCGTCGACAGGGGTGCCAGCCACTCGGCTTCCAGCCCGCGGGCCTGCGGCACCACCCCGGCATGCACCCGCCGCCCGGCCGCCGTCATGCCCAGGCGCTGCACCCGCCGGTCCGCCGCATCCTCCTCCCGCGCCAGCAGGCCGCGATCGAGCAGGGCGCGGACGGCGCGGCTGACCTTCACCTTGTCCATGGCGGTGCGCTCCACCACCTCGGTCGCCGACAAGCCGCCGAAGCGCCCCACGACCGCCAGCACCCGCCATTCGGGAATGGTCAGGCCGAAGCGATCCGAATAGCGCCGGGCGAAAAGGCGGGATGCGCGGTTCGTCACCACCGACAGGCGATACGGCAGGAACTCCTCCAACGCGAAATCCGCCGCGCCGGCCTCGTTCGATTTTGGTTTCATACGAAACTTGCCCCGCAGCCTCCGGCAGCGGAGAATGCCGCGAAAGCGGCGGGGCGGGGTAGCCGCCTTGCCGCCCCGCGGCGGGCCGGGCCGGCCGCCATGCTCACTGGGGAGACGAAGCGGTGCCCGTCACCTACCAGAACCCGCGCTACGCCTATCGCCGGCCCGACGCCGTCGGCCGCGCCGGGCCGGAGGAGGCGCCGGTGGTCATCGCCGGCGGTGGCCTGGTCGGGCTGACCCTGGCGCTGGACCTGGCCCGGCGCGGGACCGCCAGCGTGCTGCTGGACGAGGACGACACCGTCTCCTTCGGGTCCCGCGCCATCTGCTGGGCCAAGCGCACGCTGGAGATCATGGGCCGCCTCGGCCTCGGGCAGCGCTTCCTGGATAAGGGCATCACCTGGAACCAGGGCCGCGTCTATGTGCAGGACCGGGAAGCCTATGCCTTCGACCTGCTGCCGGAGCAGGGCCATGAATTCCCCGCCTTCGTGAACCTGCAGCAATACTATGCCGAGGAGTGGCTGGTCGCGGCCTGCGAGGCAACGGGACTTGTCGACCTGCGCTGGAAGAACCGCGTCGCCTCCGTGGAACGCCGGCCCGACGGCGCGCTGCTGGGCATCGAGACGCCGGACGGTCCCTACCGCCTGCATGCGCAGTGGCTGCTGGCCTGCGACGGTGCCCGCAGCCTGGCGCGGGAACAGCTCGGGCTGGAATTCCTCGGCCAGGTCTTCCGCGACCGCTTCCTGATCGCCGACATCGTCATGCGCGCGCCCTTCCCGGCGGAACGGCGCTTCTGGTTCGACCCGCCCTTCCATCCCGGCCAGTCCGTGCTGCTGCACAAGCAGCCCGACGATGTCTGGCGCATCGATTTCCAGCTCGGCTGGGATGCGGATCCGGAGGAGGAGAAGCGGCCCGAGAAGGTGCGCGCCCGCGTCGCGCAGATGCTGGGCGAAGACATTCCCTTCGAACTGGAGTGGGTCAGCGTCTACACCTTCCGCTGCCGCCGGCTGGAGCGGTTCCGGCATGGCCGCATCCTGTTCGTGGGCGACAGCGCGCACCAGGTCAGCCCTTTCGGGGCGCGCGGCGGCAATGGCGGCGTGCAGGATGCCGACAACCTGGCCTGGAAGCTGGATGCGGTGCTGCGCGGCGCGGCGCCGGAGGCATTGCTGGACAGCTACGATGCGGAACGCATCCCGGCGGCCGAGGAGAACATCCTGAACTCCACCCGCAGCACCGATTTCATCACGCCGAAGAACGGCGCGGCGCGCGCCTACCGGGATGCCGTGCTGGCGCTGACCACGGCGACGCCGGCGGCACGGCCCTGGGTGAATTCCGGCCGCCTGTCGCGCCCCGCGGTGCTGCGCGGCAGCCCCCTCGGCACCCCGGGCGGGGAGGACGCGCCGCTGCCGCCCGGCGCGCCGGCGGTGGATGCGCCGGTGCTGAACCGCGGCCGGGCAGACTGGCTGCTGCGCCATCTCGGCGGCACCGGCTTCACCCTGCTGGCCCTGGCCGGGGAAGGCGCCCCGCCGCCGGAGGCCCCGCCGGGCATCGCCCGCCTGGTGGTGGGAGAGACGGAGACGACCGGCGGCCTCTTCGACCATGCCGGGCTGGTGGCCCGCCGCTGGGGCCTCGCGCCGGGGGAGGCCGTGCTGCTGCGGCCGGACCAGCATGTCGCGGCACGGTTCGCCGTCGCCGAGACCCACGCCATCGCCGCCGCCCATCGCCGTGCCATGGGGCATGCCGCATGACGCTGGCGACCACGCCGAACCTGGCCGATCCGGATGCCTTCTACGCCCTGCTCATGCAGGCGCATCGCGGCCTGGACGAGGATGCCTCCCGCCGGCTGGATGCCGCGCTGGTCCTGCTGCTGGCCAACCATGTCGGCGACATGGCAGTGCTGGCAGCAGCGGTGCAGCGGGCGCGGGAGGCGGTGGCGGCCATGCCGGCGGAACAGGGCTTGGCCGCGGAGGGACGGGGAGGGCCATGACCCACCCGAGCGGGTGACGGTTCCTCGCCCAGCCTTGCGGACGCTCCACCCAACACAAACCCTGCGCCACCCGGTCGGTCGTGTCCGGGCGACGGGCGCGATCGACGAAACCTCCGCCGTGGCCAGGATGATCGCTGGCCCCGGACCCTGGCCCAAGGGGCGACGAGGCACGATCCGGTCGGACCCTCCCCGCCCGGCAGTGTCGGCGTGCCGCGCCTGCGACCGCCATCGACGGAAGCGGCGGCCGGGGCCGAGCGGCAAGCCTCCCGCGCCGGCGCATCCCGGCGACGGTCGAGCGATGCCTCTCAGTCCGGCCGCACCTCGATCGCCGCCCGCGCCACTAGGTCATCGGCCGCCGGCCGCATCGCGTCCGGATGCGGGCGGGCCGGCCCGGCGGGGCGGCGGGGCCACATCACCGCCTCCGTCACCGTCACCCCGAAGCCGGCACGACGGAACCGCCCGACCATCGCCGACAGGCCGAGGCGGTTCACATACACCCCCGCCCGCCCGACCAGCGGGCTGGCCCAGAAGCTGTCGCTGAACCGCAGGTGCTGCAGGCCGCCGCCCAGATGGTCCTGGAAATCAATCGCGTGCAGCCCGATGCCGCCCGGCGCCGTGACCCGGCGAAGCTGCAGCAGCAGCGGCGCCAGGTCTTCCCGCCGGACATGCTCCAGCACCGCTTCGCTGACCACGAGGTCCACGCTGCCATCGGGAATGACCGCCAACGCCGCCGGCCCGCCGATCACCAGCGCCGCGCCGCAGCGGGCCAGCACCGCGCCGCGGTCGCGGCAATCCGCCAGGTCCGGCGGCGCCAAGCCGCGGGATCGCGCCAGGGCAGCGGCCGCCAAATAGGGTGCGGGGCTGACCGGGGCACTGTCCGTCGGGTCGGCGAACCAGATGCGCTGCGGGCCCAGCGCCGCCAGGATCGGCGCCCGAACCACCATGCCGCCGGGCCCGATCTCCAACATCGTGCGCGGGCGGCGGCCGGTCAGCGCCTCGGCATGCTCGAGCCAGGCGCGCGGCGCCTCCAGCAGCTTCGCCGGGTCGGCCGCAGCATAGGACGGCCGGGCGATGCCCAGGGACCGCGCCCGCTGCCCATGCACGCCGACCGCCGCGAGGCCGAGCTTCACCCCCAGCTTGACCCACCAGGGCACCGGCGCACCCCGGGACAGGCCCGGGGGGGCCTGCACCACGCGTTGCGGCTTGGCCGCTTCCTCCGTGCGCTGTTCCATGGCGAGGCGCCGTTCCGTCCTTTGCCCCAAGGGATAGAGCAGATCGCCGGGCGGGTGAAACCGCCCCCGCGCCGCCGGGCGATGGGCCCTTCCCGTCCCCCACCGCGAACGCCCTGGCTCGAAGCCGGTGCCGCGGCCCGGCGGGTTTGCCCGGCGCCGCGGCGCGCCGCTATTCTGGCCCCGGCCGATCCCGCCCGTGAAGCCTTGCCAGTCCATGAACCCGCGCCGCGGTCCCTGCCCGTGGCAGGAGACCGCCTTTGAACCCGATCGAGCATATCCGCGGCTTCCACGACCAGCTCACCTCCTGGCGCCGCGACTTCCACGCCCATCCCGAAACCGGCTTCGAGGAGCACCGCACCGCCGCCCTGGTGGCCGAACGGCTGGAGTCCTGGGGGATCGAGGTGCAGCGCGGCATCGGCCGCACCGGGCTGGTCGGCACGCTGCGCAGCGGCCGCGGCAACCGGGCCGTCGGCCTGCGGGCGGACATGGACGCGCTCGACATGCCGGAAGCGACCGGCCTGCCCTATGCCAGCACCGTGCCGGGCAAGATGCATGGCTGCGGCCATGACGGGCACACCACCATGCTGCTGGGCGCCGCCAAGTACCTGGCGGAGACGAAGAATTTCGACGGCACCGTCCACTTCATCTTCCAGCCCGCCGAGGAAGGCCAGGGCGGCGCCCGGGCGATGATCGAGGACGGGCTGTTCGAACGCTTCCCCTGCGATGCCGTCTATGGCCTGCACAACCGCCCGGGCCTGGCGGTCGGGCACTACGCCCTGCGCCCAGGGCCGATGATGGCCGGCTGCGGCTTTTTCGACCTCGTGATCCAGGGCCGCGGCGGCCATGGCGCGCGGCCCGAAAGCACGGTGGACCCGGTGGTCTGCGGCAGCCAGATCGTCGCCGCCTGGCAGAGCATCGTCGCCCGCAACGTCGCCGCCGCCGACACGGCGGTGGTCAGCGTCACGGGCTTCGCCGCCGGCACCGCCTACAACGTCATCCCGGACAGCGCGGCGCTGCGCGGCACCATCCGCGCCTTCCGGACGGCGACGATGCGCCTGCTGGAGGAGCGGATGCGCATCCTCGCCACCAGCATCGCCACCGGCTTCGGCGCCACCGCGGAACTCACCTTCCACGAGGTGGCGATCCCGACGGTCAATGCGCCCGAGCAGACCGCGCTGATCGCCGAGGCGGCGGCCGCGCTGGTGGGGGAGGGCCATGTCGATCGCGACCGCGTCGCCGCCATGGGATCGGAGGATTTCTCCTACATGCTGGCGGAGCGGCCGGGGGCCTATATCCTGGTCGGCAACGGCACCGGCGAAGGCAGCTGCGAGGTGCACAACCCCGGCTATGACTTCAACGACGCCGCCATCCCCTACGGCGCCGGCATCCTGGCCGCGGTGGTCGAGAAGGAACTGGCCAAGCCCGGCTGAGCGCCGGGCCGCATCCCGCCACCGTCCTTCCCCGGCGGGTTTCGCTACCGCCACGGTCCCGCGCCTGTCTAAGCTTCCCGGGCCGAGGGGCGGCAAGCCGCCGGCGGGAGGGAAACTGCATGACGCGATACGGGATGACGCGGCGCGCGGCGCTGCGGACGGGCGTGGCCGGCATGGCGGGCGCCGCGCTGCCGGTGGCCAATGTCTTCGGCCAGGGCTCCGCCGGCACGCTGCGCTGCGGCTTCTGGGACCACTGGGCCCCGGCCGGCAATGGCGCGCTCGCCGCGCTCTGCCGCGAATGGGGCGAGAAGAACCGGGTCGATGTGCAGGTCGACACGGTCAGCTCGGTCGGCAACCAGAACGTGATGACCATCGCGTCGCAGGCGCAGTCGCGCAGCGGCCACGACATCCTGGCCTTCCCGCCCTGGGAGCCGTCCTCCCACGCCCGGCTGCTGGAGCCGGTGGACGACGTCATGGCCCGGCTGCAGCAGAAACACGGCAAGGTGACGCCGGCCGCCGAATATCTCGGCAAGCGCGACGGCGCCTGGCGCGCGGTTCCCGCCGTGGCCGGCACGCAGACCAAGCCGCCCTGCATCCGCTTCGATTTGCTGGAACAGCATGCGGGCATCGACATCCGCGCCATGTGGCCGGCGAAGGCGGAACGCGGCCCGGGCGCCGACACCTGGAACTGGGACACCTTCCTCAAGGCGGCGGAGAAGTGCCACGCCGCCGGCGTGTCCTTCGGCCTGCCGATGGGGCAGTTCCCCGATGCGGTGGACTGGCTCGGCTCGCTCTACCGCAGCTTCGGCGCCAGCCTGATGGATGAGGAAGGGCGCGTCACCGTCCGCGGCAACGACAAGATCCGGCAGGCGATGGAGTATGCCGTGCGCCTGTCGCAGTTCCTGCCGCGCGATGTTTGGGCCTGGGACGATGCCTCCAACAACCGCGCGCTGATCGCCGGCAAGACGGCGCTGATCCTCAACCCGCCCTCCGCCTGGGTGGTCGCGAAGCGGGATGCGCCGCAGGTCGCCGAGAAATGCTGGTATGCGCCGATGCCGGCCGGGCCGGCCGGGCGGTTCACGCCCTACAACCCGGCCTTCTGGGGCATCTGGAGCTTCGGGCGGAACAAGTCGGCCGCCAAGGCGCTGCTCGAGCACATCTCGGACCGCGCCAGTGCCGAGCGCCAGGTGGCGGCGACCAGCGGCTTCGACCTGCCGCCCTTCCAGAGCATGACGGATTTCAGGACCTGGGAGACGGAAGGCCCGCCCGCCGGCTTCGCCTTCAACTACCCGGACAAGCCGCACCACCAGGCGCAGCTGCACGTCGCCTATGCCCCCGCGCCGGCCGAGATCGCGGTGCAGGCCTATGTCCAGGCGATCAATGCCAAGATGATCGCGCGCGTGGCGCAAGGCGGGCAGAGCATCGACCAGGCCATGGCCTGGGCCGAGGGCGAGCTGAAGAACTACGCCCGCGGCTGAGGGCGCCGGGCGGGGCGTTCACCCTGACGCGGCCTCGGCCCGGACGGCCGGGCCGAGGAAAGCGCCGGGCATCGGGGGGCCCGCCCCCCCGATGCGATCAGCGCCGGGCGCCGGCCACCTCCCTCCTGCCGGCCCGCACGCATGCCGACGGGTATGGTCGTGTTGTCCGGCACGCAACCGCCACACCCTCGGCGCACCGCGCCGACCTGCGCGCGATACCGCTGTGCATGAACCAGGACATCCGCATATCGGCACCACCGCATTGCCGCCCGCGCCAATGCCGGCCGACATGAAGGCCAACAGGCGCGATCCTGCCGGCGGCCGCACCGCTGCCGCGGCCAGCGGCTATCGCAACTCCCGCCCGCCGTCATCAGGCCGGCGGATCAGCCCGCCACATAGGCGCGGGCACGGGCAAGCTCCGGGCGCTCCGCATCGGCATCCTTCGCCAGCGCCAGCAGCGCGCGGTAATGGGCCGTGGCCTTGGCGCGGTCGCCCGCCGCCTCCGCCGCGCGGGCCGCGCCGAACAGGCCGCGGAAGCGGTTCGGCTCCCGCTGCTGGGATGCCTCGTATTCCGCCAGCGCCGCGGCCGGCTGGCCGGCCTCCAGCAGCATGTCGCCCAGCAGTTCCCGCGCCGGCAGGATGCGGCCGGGGGTGACGATGTGCTTCTCGTTCCGGTCCTCCAGGTCGGCGGCGGCGCGCATCCGCGCCAGCGCCGCGTCCCGGTCCTGCCGCGCGAAGGCGATCCAGGCGGTGGCCGCGATCTGCTGGATCTCCACTTCCTTCGCCCAATAGGCATTGCCGGCGGCGGCCAGCGCGCGCTGCCGCGCGGCGAGTTCCGCGGCGGCGGCCTCGGCGGTGGCGACATCGCCGCTGCGGGCGGCGCCCAGCGCCCGGGCATACCAGGCCAGGGCCTGGGTGAAGGGCAGGCCATCCGCTGGCGGGCGCAGCCGCGCGGCCGCCGTCCAGTCGCCGCGCTCCACAGCCAGGCGCGCCGGCATCGCCGCCACCGGGTAGGCGACCACCGGCCCGGCATTGGCCGGCACCGTCACGGCGAAGACGCGGTCCATGGCGGCGCGGGCGGCGGCGTCGCGCGCCATCTGCAGGTCGGCATACACCAGGTAGTCGGTCGCATGGTACGCCTCGGTCCGCTCATCGCCCTTGATGGCGGCATGGAAGGACCGTTCGTTGGTGGCGGCAGACTCCGCCCAGGCGCCGACGCGGGTGAAGATGTGCGACGGCATGTGCAGCGCATGCGGCGCATCGGGCGCCAGGCCGGCATAGGTCCGCGCCGCCGGCACGCCCTGCGCCGCCAGCGGCGGCGCGTCATAGGCATGGATCAGGTAGTGCGAGATGCCGGGATGCTCCGGATGCTTCGCCGCCTGCGCCTGCAGGATGGCCGCCGCGCGGGCATAGGCGGCGTAGCTCTGGTCGGCCTGGGACTGAGTGCCGGCGATGTAGAGCGCGCTGAAGACCTGCGCCTCGTCGTCATCGGGATAGGCCTTGGCCAGCGCCTCGAAGGCCTGCGCGCGGCTCGCCTGCCGCTCGCGTTCCGGCCGCGCTGCGAAGTCCCGGTAATAGGCGGCGACCGCCTCGATGTAGTCGCGTTCCCGCGCGGTCCCGGCGCCGATGCGGCGGCCCTGGTCGATCGCAGCCTGGGCCGCGGCCGCGCCCTGCGGCGAGGCGCCGATGCCGGCCAGCGGGTTCTGCATCAGGATGGCCGCGATGCCCCAGGTGGCGATGGCGCAGCCGGGGTCGCGCGCCAGCACGCTGCGGAAGGTCTCCTCCGCCGCGCTGTACCAGAAGGAATGCAGCATCGCCACGCCGCGGGCGAAGTCCGCCTGCACCGTCGGCGCGCAGGAATTGGCGAAGGCGACCTTGCCGACATCGCCATGGCCGGCATGCGCCGCATGGTCGTGCTGGGCCCGGGCCGCGAGCGGCGCGGCGAGAAGGGCAAGGCCGAACAGAGCGGGACGGATGGTCATGCTGAGGGCCTCCGGAACAACGAGGCGGCAGGATAGCCGCCAAGCGGCCGTTGCAGGCACGATCGCAGGAAGGATCACGGGCAGGCCGGTCGCCGCGCAGGGACCACCGCCGGCCCTGCCACCCGGACCCGCAATGCTCGGGCCGGGCCTTGTCATGCGCCAAAGCCGCGGCGCTGTCGCGCCCTTTCCACAGGCGACGCGGCCCACGTCGCCTGCAGGGCCGGGTCGCGGCCGGCGGGCGACCGTGGACCACGTCGCCCGCGCGCTACACCAGCGGACAGCCGCCTTCCGCCATCGGCCGGAAGGCCTGGTCGCCCGGCACCGTCGCCAGCACCTTGTAGTAGTCCCAGGGGCCGCGGCTTTCCTCGGGCGCCTTCACTTCCAGCAGGTAGGCCGGGTGCAGCTTGCGGCCATCGGCACGGATCGTGCCGGGGCCGAAGGCATCGTCGTCGCAGGGCATCGCCTTCATGCGCGCCACCGTCGCGGCGCCGCTGCGCTTCGCCTCCGCCACGCCCATGTCGGCCACCGTCTTCAGGTAGTGCAGCGTCGCGGCGTAGCAGCCGGCCTGCACCATGGTGGGCGGCGGCGCGTTGAAGTTGCGCTTCAGGCGGGCGGTCAGGGCGCGCGTGCGGTCGTTCAGGTCCCAGTAGAAGCTCTCGGAACAGACCAGGCCCTTGGCGGTGGCGAGGCCCATGGAATGGACCTCCGAGATGAAGAGGATCAGCGCTGCGAGCTTCTGCCCGCGCCGCTGCAGGCCGAACTCGGTCGCCTGCTTCACCGCATTCGCCATGTCCGTCCCGCCGAAGGCGAGGCCCACCACTTTCGCCCGGCTGGCCTGGGCGCGCAGCAGGAAGGCGGAGAAATCCGTCGTGCCGGGGAAGGGGAAGCGGGCATTGCCCAGAACGCGCCCGCCCTCCGCGGTGATGATCTTCGCGCCCTCCACCTCCATGGAATGGCCGAAGGCATAGTCGGCGGTGACGAAGAACCAGCTGTCGCCGCCCTCCCGCACCATGGCGCGCGCAGTGGAATTCGCCAGCATCCAGGTGTCGTAGGTCCACTGCACCGTGTTCGGGCTGCACTGCGCGCCGGTGAGTTCCGCGGTGCCGGGCGCGCTGGCGAGGAAGACCTTGTTCTTCTCCCGTACCACTGCGTTCGCCGCGAGCGCGGCGGAGGAGGCGGGAACGTCGATCAGGGCATCCACCCCGTCGCGGTCGAACCACTGCCGCGCGATGTTCACCGCGACATCCGGCTTGTTCTGGTGGTCGGCGGTGACGAGCTCGACGCGCAGCCCGAGCGAGGCGGCGTCCTGGATCGCCTGCCGCACCGCGAGCACGGAATTGGGCCCCGACAGGTCGGCGAAGGCGCCGCTCATGTCCGAGATGATGCCGAGCCGGATGGTCTGCTGCGCCTGGGCGCGCGCCAGGGTCGGCAGGGTGGCGGCGCCGAGCACCAGAGCGCGACGAGCGATGTTCATGACGTTTCCTCCCCTCGATCGGGCGGATGCCGCCCCCTCGAACGCCCGCGCCAGGGACCGCGCGGCCCCTGGAGCGTCGTTCCTGCCCAGGACACCGGTGGCCCCGCGGCCATCCGGCGGATGGGCTTCCGAATGCCCGAGGCGCATGGCGTGTCGTCCCGCCCGCGCGATCCGCCTCGATGCAGGGTCTGCCGGGCAACCGCCCGCACCGGCGCGTTGACGCCCTGCCGCGATCAGCCTTGCCGCGGTCGCGCGCGCTGGGCGGGCACCGCATCGCGGCCGTCCGTCATCCGCCGGGCGGCGTCACGCGCCCGGGCGCGCAGGCCCGGGCGCCAGCCGCCCTAGACCATGCTCTGCGGCGGCTCGCAGGGCGTCGTGCCCATCGGCCCGGGGATCGACAATTCGAGGATCTCCACGTCGTCCGAGGTGCCGATCTCGTTGTGCTTCATCTCGCCCGGGATCAGCCCGGCATCGCCGGCTTCCATGCGGTGCCGCGACCCGTCCTCGAATTCCAGCTCCACCCAGCCCTTCAGCACGTAGATGAACTGCGCCTGGCAGTGGTGGACATGCCAGCCGGTCGGTTCGGTCATGCCGGTGATCGCCTGCATCACCTGCGCGCGCATGGCGCCGCCGGTGGCCTCCGCCACGCCCAGGTCGCGGTAGCGGAAGAATTTGCGCCGGCCGCCGACCAGCGGCTGCTCCGACTTCCTGGCGATCTTCAATGCCATCGCCGGGCGTGCGCCGCCCGCGGTGCTGCCATCCATGGTCCGTCCTCCGGTTGTCGCCGGCATCTCTGCGCCGTACCGCCCAGGCTACACCCGCCCGGGCGGCAGCCGGCAAGAGGATTTCCCCCGTCCGTGGCAGGATTGTCGGGTCGCGGCAGGACATCGGTTACGCTTCCCGGTGAAACGTGAAGGCCCGCACCCGGCGGGCTGCCCGGTGAAGGACGGCCGGGCGTGGCTCGCCCGCTCAACGGCGCATGCCATCCGCTGTAGGTTCGACCGATGCGCATCCGTGACTGCCTTCCCGCCCTCCTGCTCCTGCTGCCGCGCCTGGCGCTGGCCGGCGACCTGCTGGTCACCGTTCAGGGTGTCGCCTCCGACGAGGGCATCATCCGCGTCGCCGCCTGCCCGCCGGAGGATTATCCGGCCGGCACCTGCCAGACCATCGCCCGCGCGCCGGCCCGGGCGGGCAGGGTCCAGCTGCGCATCTCCGGGCTGCCGGCAGGGCGCTGGGGCGTGTCCGCCTATCATGACGCGGATGGCGACGGGCGGCTGGGGCGGGACTGGCTCGGCCGCCCGACCGAGGGCATCGGCTTCGGCAACGATGCGCCGGTCAGCCGCTTCGGCCCGCCGGGGTGGGAGGCAGCGGCGGTCGCCGTCGCGGCCGGCGGGGAGACGCGGACCGCCGTGACCCTCCGCTACCGCTGATTCCGGGGCGGATCGGCACTCGTCCGGGGCCTGCCGACGTGCGGCCATCCTAACCCGCGGTCAACCGCTTGCACCGCATGGCATGCGATGGCCGCTCACCCGACCGGAGACCCGCTTGCCCGACCCCGCCCCGCCGCTCGCGCCACGCCAGGCCATGCTGGCGCAGCTGGCGGGCGCCCTGGCCGCGCTGGGCGAGAAGCTGCGCGGCCAGCAGCGGGCGGCGGCGGATGTCGCCGCGCTCGGCAGCCGGGCGGAGGAGCTGGCCGGCCAGGCCCGCCGGCTCGCCTTCGGCGCCCAGCCGGACCGCCTCCCCCGCCTCCGGGTCCTGGCCGGGGCGCTGGCCGAGTTCGCCGCCGAGATGGCGGAGACCGCCGCCCGGGTCGAGAAGGACAGCCTGCTGGGCAGCGCGGTGGCGGAGGCGCTGGGGCATCACGGCGCCGAGTTGCGGGCGCTGGCCGAGAATCAGGGCATGGCGGAAGACCTCTCGGTCATCCGCGCCCGGCTGCGCCCGCTGGTGACCACGCTGGACGCCATCCCGGGCCGGCTGAAGGCGGGCCGGGAACGCTCGGCCGAGCTTGGCGGCCTGGCCGACCGGGCGCGCGACATGGCCGGCCGCGCCGCCACCCTCACCGCCGCCGGCGGGCCGGGCCTGCAGGATCGGATCCTGGGCCTGTCGCGGGACCTCGGGCAGCTGGCGGAACAGGCGGTGGCGGTCTCCGCCCGGTTGTCGTCAGATGCCGGCATGGCGGTGCGGGCGGCCGATGCCATGGCCGGCCAGGCGCAGGACATGGCCCTGGACCAGTCGGGGGACAGCCTGGAGGCGGCGCTGCGCCGCGCCCTGCAGGCCGGGCACCGGATCGACCGCTCGGCCGGCGCGGCCGCCACCGACCAGGCCTGGATGGGTGCCATGCGCCGCCCGACGACCGGGCCCTAGGTCGTGCTGAAGCGACCTTGACCTGCTGGCCCTCTACCAAGAAGCAACAAAACCGTCGGTGGAGCGTTCCCACTTGCCGGCCGCTTCTGGCCCGGGGGGACCAGCCGACCGCATGCCCGACACGCTGCCAACACCGCCGCCCGCCCGCGGCATCGCTGGCGCCGGCGTCCCCGGCTCCGGCCTGCAGATGCTGCAGGGCGGCCTGCTGGTCGTCGCCGTCCTCTATTTCGCGCGGGAAATGCTGATCCCGCTCGTGCTGGCCGTCCTGCTGTCCTTCGTGCTGGCGCCGATCGCCCGCTGGCTGCGGCGGATCCATGTGCCGCGCGCCGCCTCCGTCCTCGTCGCCGTCGTCTTCGCCGGCGCGGTGATCTGCGGCATGGGCCTGCTGATCGGCACCCAGGCGACCTCGCTGGCCGAGAACCTGCCCAGCTACCAGGCGGCGATCAGCAAGAAGCTGTCCGGGCTGCAGGCCTCCGGCGGGCTGCTGGACCGCATCACCGGCACGCTCCAGGACATGGCGCGCGGCCCGGGCGGCGAACAGCCGGCGGCGCAGGCGCAGCCGCGCGGCCTGCCCGCGCAGCGGAACGGCGAGCCCATCCCGGTCGAGATCCACGAGCCCAACCCGACCGCCTTCGAGGTGATCCAGCGCGTCGCCGAACCGCTGCTGGCGCCGCTGGCCACCGCCGGCATCGTCGCCATCCTGGTGATCTTCATCCTGCTGTATCGGGAGGATCTGCGGGACCGGCTGATCCGGCTGGTGGGCGCGCGCGACCTGCACCGCACCATGGCGGCAATGGACGACGCGGCCTACCGCCTGTCGCGCTACTTCCTGGCGCAGACCGGGATGAACACGGTCTATGGCCTGTTCATCGGCGGGATGCTCTGGCTGCTGGGCATCCCCAACCCGCTGCTCTGGGGCTTCGTCGCCGGGCTGATGCGCTTCGTGCCCTTCATCGGCAGCTTCATCGCCGCCGGCTTCCCGCTGCTGCTGGCCCTGGCGGTGGACCCGGGCTGGGGCACCCTGGTCTGGGTCCTCGTCCTTTTCGCAGTCAGCGAGGGGGCGATGGGCCAAGTGTTCGAGCCGCTGGTCTTCGGCCATTCCACCGGCCTCTCGCCCATCGCCGTCATCGCGGCGGCGACCTTCTGGACCTGGCTCTGGGGTCCCGTCGGGCTGCTGCTGGCCGTGCCGCTGACCGTCTGCCTGGTGGTGCTGGGCCGGCATGTGGAACGGCTCGAATTCCTCGAGGTGATGCTCGGCGACCGCCCGCCGCTCGACCCGGAGGAAACCTTCTACCAGCGCGCCCTGGCCGGCGACGCCGATGCGCTCGCCGAGCAGGCCGAGACCTGCCTGAAGGAGAAGCCGCTGGCCGAGTACCTGGATGCCGTGGCCGTGCCGGCGCTGCGACTGGCCCAGGCGGATGCGGTGCATGGCGCGCTGTCGCCGGAGCGCGGCGACGCGCTGCGCCGGAGCGTGGAATCGCTGATCGAGGACCTGGAGGAGGAGGAGGACCCGAAGCCGGCCGACGAGGCCGGCCAGGGGGATGCCCCCGCCGCCTTGCCGGCCCCCTGGCAGGTGCCGGGCGCGGTGCTGGTGCTGCCCGGCCGCGGGCCCTTCGACGCGCTGGCCAGCGTCATGCTCGGCCAGGTGCTGCAGCGGCGCGGCTTCGGCGTGCGGATCGGCGGCATGGCGGCCGGGCCGGCGGCGCCGCCGCGCCTCGTCTGCCTCTGCCTGATCGAGGGCGGCAGCAGCGCCGCCACCGCCCGCTACCTGCTGCGCCGGGCGCGCCGTCGTCTGCCCGGCGTGCCGTCGCTGGCCCTGGCCTGGTCGCCGGACGGCGACGGCACCCTGGCGCCGGCGCTCCGCACGGAAGGCCAGTCGGCGCCGCTGCTGCTGGCGACCAGCCTGGCCGAGGCGGCGGATCTGGCGGCGGAACAGGCGGGCACCGCCCCGGCGACCCCGACGGTGCTGACCGAACCGGCGCCGAGGCCCGAGCCGCCGACCCTGGGCATCGCCGCCGCGCCCGCCTGAGCGCAGCGGCCGCCCCTCCGCCGGGACAGCGGGGCGGCGGGCCGCCACGGGGCCTGCCGTCGCCGCTTCCTCGATGCCAAAGCCCTTGAGCCTCTGCTCCTGCGGCCCGGATGATGCCAGTGCCACGGGCCACGGCCCGCCGCCGCAGCCACCTTCGCCGCGTCGGTTGCCAAGCCGGGAAAACCGGCGAATGGAACTGGCTGGCGGCATGGGGGCGGGCGATGCATTTCATGGTCGGCAATGCCGCGGACGTCGGCTGGGTCGCGCTGAAGGCGCTGCTGCTCTACCTGACCGCCGTCATCGGCTTCCGGCTGGGCGAACGGCGGACCCTGGCGCAGCTTTCGCCCTTCGACTTCGTCGCCGCCGTGGCGGTCGGTGCCATCGTCGGGCGGGTGCCGAATGCCCAGGACGGCACCTACCTGAACGGGCTGGTCACGCTGGTCGCGGTGCTCGGCGCGCATGCGGCGCTGACCCGGCTGCGACTGCTGCCGGGGCTGGCCCGCGCCATCGACCACCCGCCGCGCATCCTGGTGGCGGATGGCGAGCCGGTGGCAACCGAGTTGCGCCGCTGCGGCCTGACGCAGGACGATCTGCTGGTGATCCTGCGCCAGCACGGCGTCACCGACCTCGCCGCCGTGCGCTACTTGGTCTTCGAGCGGCGCGGCCAGACCTCCGTCATCCGGCGCGACGGCACCGGCCTGGCGGCGCCGCCAGGCCTCGTCCTGCCCGCGCGGCCGCGCTGAGACGGCAGGCCGGGGAAGCCATGCCCTGCCAGGCCCTGGTCCGGCGCCGCAGGGGCCGCTCCCGCAAGTCGCGTCCAGGGCCACGGACCATGCGGGGTCCTGCTTTCCCGGGGCGCCGCTGGCGCTTGGCGCGCTTGTGGGGTGAGTCGCGCGCAACGAAATCGCCCCGCCGCGCTTCTTCCCCCGATGACCCACGCCTCGCCGGGCCGCCTCGGCCTTCCCCATTTGGCCGGCTGCCCGGATTGCGGCCTGATCCAGCGCCTGCCGGACCGCCTGGCGCCGCGCGCCGCGGCCGAATGCAGCCGCTGCGATGCGGTGCTGCGGCGTGGCCGGCGAGACCCGCTGGGGGCGCCGCTGGCCCTGGCGCTGGCCGCGCTGGCCCTGATGCTGGCCGCGCTGGCCCTGCCGCTGCTGACGATCGACATCCGCGGCCGCAGCCTCGCCACCACCCTGCCGGGCCTGCCGCTGGCCTTCGACCGGCCGGGCTTCCAGGAGCTCGCGCTGCTGACCGCCGCCACGGTGGTGTTGCTGCCCGTGCTGCGCCTGCTGCTGCTGCTGGCCGTGCTGCTCGGCCTGCGTCTGGCAGACCCGCCGCGCGGTCTCCACCGGCTGCATCGCTGGTACTGGGCGCTGCGGCCCTGGGCGATGGTCGAGGTGTTCCTGCTCGGCCTCTTCGTCGCCTACACGCGGCTGGTGGCGATGGCAGAGGTGGAGGTCGGCCCCGCCCTCTGGGCGCTGGGTGGCGTGATGCTGGCGATGTGCGCGGCGGATGCGGCACAGGATCCCCGCGCCACCTGGGCGGCGCTGGAGGCCGGCGGCGCCACCCCTGGCCGTGCCCCGCTGGCCGGGCCGCGGCTGATCGCCTGCACCGGCTGCGGCCTGGTGAACGCCGCCGAGGAGGGCACCCGCTGCCCGCGCTGCGCCCATGTGCTGCATGAGCGACGGCGGGGCAGCGTCGGGCAGGCCTGGGCGCTGGTGGCGGCGGCGACCATCCTCTACCTGCCGGCCAATGCCTATCCGGTGATGACGGTCACCTATCTCGGCCGCGGCACCCCGCACACGATCCTGGGCGGGGCGGAGGACCTGCTGGCGGCGGGGCTCTGGCCGCTCGCCCTGCTGGTCTTCATCGCCAGCATCGCGGTGCCGGTGCTGAAGCTGCTCGGCCTCTCGGTCCTGCTGGTGGCCTCCCGCCGCGGGGCGGGCGGGCGGCTGCGGGACCTGACACGGCTCTACCGCCTGGTCGACCTGGTCGGGCGCTGGTCGATGATCGACGTCTTCATGCTCGCAGTGCTGGTGGCGCTGGTGCAGGCGGGCGTGCTGGCGACCATCACCCCCGGCCCCGGCGCCGCCGCCTTCGCCGCCGTCGTGGTCCTGACCATGCTGGCGGCGGAGCGGCTGGACCCGCGCCTGGTCTGGGATGCCGCGGCACGGCAACCGGCGCGGGACGGAAGCCCGGCATGACCCCGATGGAGCAGCCCCTGCCCGAGGCGCGGCTGGCGCCGCGCGGCCGCTGGTCGCTGATCTGGCTTGTGCCGCTGGTGGCGGCGCTCGTCGCAGCCTGGCTGGCCTGGCAGACCCTGTCGGCCCGCGGGCCGACCATCACCATCAGCTTCCAGACCGGCGACGGCCTGACCGCGGGGCAGACCAAGGTGCGGCACAAGGCGGTCGAGCTCGGCACCGTCTCGGCGGTCCGGCTTGCCGACAACCTAGACCATGTGGTGGCCGAGTTGCGCATGACCCGCGATGCCGAACCCTGGCTGACCGACCGCGCCCGGTTCTGGGTGGTGCGGCCGCGCGTCACCGCCGGCACCGTCTCGGGGCTGGAGACCCTGGTCTCCGGCGCCTTCATCGAGATGGATCCGGGCCAGCCCGGCGGCGCGGAAAAGCGCGCCTTCACCGGCCTGGAATCCCCGCCCGGCGTGCGCTCGGGCGAGCCGGGGCGGACGGTGCGGCTGGTGGCCGACCGCATCGGCTCGCTCGCCAGCGGGTCGCCGATCTTCACCCGCGACATCGCGGTGGGCGAGGTGCTGGGCTACGAGCTGCCGGATGACGGCCAGGGCCCGGTGACGCTCAACGCATTCATCCGCGCGCCCTACGACCGGCTGGTGCATGGCGGGACCCGGTTCTGGAACGCCTCCGGCCTGGCGGTCCGCGTCGGCGCCGAGGGCGTGCGGGTGGAGGTGGAATCCATCCAGGCGGTGCTCGCCGGCGGCATCGCCTTCGAGACCGGACCGGAAGGCGCGCAGGAACCGGTGCCGGCCAGCGGGGAATTCCGGCTTTATCAGTCGAAGGAGGAAGCGCGTGCCGCCGGCTACCGGCAGCGCATCCCGGCCTTGGCCTATTTCGACAGCGCCACGCGCGGCCTGGCGCCAGGCGCGCCGGTGGAAATGCTGGGCATCCAGATCGGCAACGTGACCGAGGTCGGGCTGACCGAGGATTTGGCGCGCGGCGAGCGGCCGCGGGTGCGGGTGCGGATCGAGATCCAGCCGGAGCGCTTCATGGGTCCCAACCCGCCGGAACCGCGGGATGTCCCGGAAGCGGCGCGCCGGCTGGTGGCCGGCGGGCTGCGCGCCCGACTGGCCAGCGCCAACCTGCTGACCGGGCAGCAGCTGATCGCGCTGGACTTCAACCCGGCCGCGCCACCGGCGGAGCTGGCGCTGGAGGATGGCGTGCCGGTCCTGCCCTCCCAGGGTGGCGGGCTGGACGACCTGACCAGCTCGCTCGCCGCCATCGCCGCCAAGGTGAATGCCCTGCCGCTCGACCGGCTGGCGACGGACCTGGACCAGGCGCTGCGCAACGCCGCCGGCACGCTGGAGGAGGCGCAGGGGCTGATCCGCCAGGTGAGCCAGGGCGTCGGCCCGGCCATGGCGGAGTTGCCGCGCACCCTGGCCCGGATGAACGAGACGCTGACGCGGGCAACGGCGCTGATCGGCTCGGCCGAGCGCGGCTATGGCCAGGACAGCAGCGTGCGGCGGGAGGCACAACGCATGCTGGAACAGGCGAATGATGCGGCGCGGTCCATCCGGCTGCTGGCGGACTACCTGAACCGCCACCCGGAGGCGCTGCTGCGCGGGCGCAGCGGGGAGGCCTTGCGATGAGGCGGCGCGCATTGCTGGGCGCGGCCCTGCTGGCCGGCTGCGCCCGGTCGCCGGAGCCACGGCTGTTCACCCTGGCGCCGCGGCCGGGCGAGGCGCGGGCCGGCGGGCCGGCGACGATCGAGCTGCGGCGTCCGGGCCTGGCCGGCTATCTCGACCGGCCGGAGATCGTGCGGGCGGCCGGCCCCTACCAGGTGGGGCTTGCCGGCGCCGAGCGCTGGGCGGAGCCCTTCGGCGACATGCTGGGCCGCGTGCTGGCGGAGAACCTGTCCCAGCGCCTGCCCGGCAGCACCGTGTTCACCGAGGCAGGCGGCCTGTCGGCCGATGCCGACGGGGTGGTGGAGCTGGACGTGCAGCGCTTCGATGCGGATGCGGCAGGCCTGGTGGCGCTGCTGGCGCAGGTGGCGGTGCGCCGCAGCGGCAGCCGGCGCGCGGCGCCGCGCGCGCGGTCCCTGCGCATCACGGTGCCGGCCGCCGCCGGCGACACGCCCGCCATGGTGGCGGCGATGAGCACGGCGCTCGGCCAGCTGGCGGATGCGGTGGCGGAGATGCTGCGAGGCGTCTGACCGGCGGGCGATACGACGACGCGAGCGGCCCGGCCGGGGTCCGGTCGCGGCGCGGGCGCCGCGGGGTAGCTGGCCTGCGCGGCATCGCCGGTGCCGGTCGCGGGACCATCGCGCCGGCGCCGCAGGATCCACGGATGGCTGGCGAGCCGGCCTGGACGACGCAGGGCGCGCCAGGCAGGCCACGGCCGTGCCGCAACGACATCGCGCCCCGGTGGAGCCGACGGACCTTCGTTCGGCGCCGGCCCCGCCGCCTTCGCCTGCGGCCGCGATCCGCGGTAACCTCCCGGCAAAAGCCAGGAGGGAACGCGCGCATGCCACCAGATCCCGTGAAGGGTCATGCCGCCATCATCGGTTTCGGCCTCATGGGCTGCGACATCGCCGCCATCTTCCTGGCCGGCGGCTGGCGGGTGACAGCGGTGGAGCCCGCCCGCGCCGCCTGGCCGGCGCGGCTGGACCGGGTGGCCCTGTCCCTGTCGCAGCTCGGCGCCGCACCGGCGCGGGTGGAGGCGCTGGATTTAGTCGCGGCGCTGGAGGATGTCGGCTTCGCCGATGCCGATGTGGTGGTGGAGGCGGTGCCGGAGCGGTTGGACCTGAAGCGCCAGGTCTTCGCCGCGCTGGACCGTCTGGTGCCGCCGGGCGTGCCGGTGGCCAGCAATGCGTCGGGGTTCCGGATCACCGACATCGCGGGCGACTGCGCGACGCGGGAGAGGATGGCGAACCTGCATTTCTTCCTGCCGGCGCATCTCGTACCCGGCGTGGAGGTGGTGAAGGGTGAGCATACCGCGGATGCCGCCTGCGAGCGGCTGGCGGCGATCATGGAGAGCCTGGGCCGCGTGGCGATCCGCGTGGCGCGCGACGTGCCGGGCTTCCTCGCCAACCGCATTCAGCATGCGATGGTGCGGGAAGCGTTCAACGCCATCGATGAGGGGCTGGCCTCGCCGGAGGATGTGGACAAGGCAGTGCGCTTCACCTTCGGCATGCGGATCATGGGCGCCGGGCCGATCCTGCAGAAGGAGCTGGCGGGGCTGGAGACCCAGCTGGCGGCGCAGGCGACGATCTATCCCTCGCTTTGCAACCGCGCGGAGCCCGGCCCGACCATCACGCGGCTCGTGGCGGAGGGAAAGCTGGGCGCCAAGACCGGCGAGGGGTTCTGGCAATGGACGCCGGAGAGCACGGCCGCGGCGCGCGAGAAGTACGAGCGCATGCTGCTGGCGGCTCTGGAGTTATTGCGGCGCGAACCCTGACTCGAGGGTTCCAAGGGCCTTTCGGCCCTTGGCGGATGGGGTCCGGGGAAGGCAGCGCCTTCCCCGGGACTACCGCGGCAGTTCCTGCTCGACCAGGGTGGCGAAGAAGCTCGCCCCCACCGGCAGCATGTCGTCGTTGAAGTCGTATTTCGGGTGATGCACCGGCACGCCGCCCTTGTCCGGGCCCTGCTGGCCCATCATCACGAAGGCGCCGGGGCGCTTCAGCAGCATGAAGGAGAAGTCCTCCCCGCCCATGATGGGCGGGGCGTCGCGGATCACCTTGCTCTCGCCCAGCACCCTGGCGGCCGCCTGGGCGGCGCGCGCCGTCTCAGCGGCATGGTTCACGGTTGGCGGATAGAGGCGGTCGTAGCGCACCTCGGCCACCGCGTCATGCGCAGCGGCGGTGTTCTGCGCCACCTGGGCGATCAGCCTTTCCATCATGTCCCGCGTTTCCGGCAGCAGCGTGCGGACGGTGCCGCTGAGCTTCGCCTCCTCCGGGATCACGTTGTTGGCGCTGCCGGCGTGGAATTGCGTGATGCTGAGCACGGCGCTGTCCAGCGGGTCGGTCCGGCGCGCGACCAGCGCCTGCAGCGCCACCAGGACATGCGCGCCGACCAGCACCGGGTCCACCGTCGCATGCGGCCGCGCGGCGTGGCCGCCGATGCCGCGGAGGGTGATGTAGACCCGGTCGGAGGCGGCGAGGACGGTGCCCGGGACCACCTTCGCCTGGCCCAGCGGCAGGGTCGGGTCGTTGTGGATGCCGTAGACGGTGTCGCAGGGGAAGCGGTCGAACAGGCCTTCCTGCACCATGACATTGCCGCCGCCGCCGCCTTCCTCGGCCGGCTGGAAGATGAAATGGACGGTGCCGTCGAAATTCCTCGTCTCCGCCAGGTATTTCGCGGCCCCCAGGAGCGTCGCAGTATGGCCGTCATGCCCGCAGGCATGCATGCGCCCATCGGCCTTCGACGCATGCGGCAGCCCGGTCATCTCCTGCATCGGCAGGCAGTCCATGTCGGCCCGCAGCCCGATGCTGCGGCCGCTGCCGCCGTTGCGGAGCACGCCGACGAGGCCGGTGGTGGCGATGCCGCGATGCACCTCGATCCCCCAGGATTCCAGCTTGCGGGCGACGATGTCGCTCGTCCGATGCTCTTGGAAGCCGAGCTCGGGGTTGGCGTGGAAGTCCTGCCGCCACTCGGTCATCTCGGGCGTCAGGTCGGCAATGCGGTTGAGGATGGGCATGGGTGGAGGCTCCGGCCAGATCCGCCCCAGGCAAGCGCAGGACGGGCCTGGTGTCGAGGCGGCCGGACATGGGTATGCTCCCGGCATGACCGGCCTGCTCGAGAGCCTGGGGATCCCCCGCATCATCAATGCCTATGGCACCAACACCCGCCTGTCCGGCGGGCTGCTGGCGGAGGAGGTGCTGGCGGCGATGGCCGAGGCGGCGCGCGGCACGGTGGAGATGCCGTCCCTGCAGGCCGCCGCCAGCCGCGTGATCGCCGAGGCGACGGGGGCGGAGGCCGGCATCGTCACCAGCGGCGCCTCTGCTGCGCTGCTGCTGGGCGCCGCCGCCTGCATGGCGCGGCTGGACCCGGGCGCGATGAACCAGCTGCCCGATGCCGCAGGGCTGCCGAATGAGTTCGTCACGGTGCGCAGCCAGCGCAACATGTACGACCGCGCGATCCGTGTCGCCGGCGGCAGGATCATCGAGGTCGGCATCCCCGACCGCATCAGCGGCCCCGGCGTGCGGGACGCCGCGCCATGGGAGATCGCCGAGGCGATCGGGCCGCGCACCGCGGCCGTGTTCTGGCTGGCCGGCCCGGACAGCCTGCCGCCGCTGCCCGCCGTGGCGAAGGTGGCGCATGCGCGGGGCGTGCCGGTGCTGGTGGATGCCGCAGCGCAGCTGCCGCCGCGGGAGAACCTGCGGCGCTTCCTGGCGGAGGGCGCGGACCTGGTGTGCTTCTCCGGCGGCAAGGCCATCGGCGGGCCGCAGGCCAGCGGCATCCTGGCCGGCCGGCGGGACCTAGTGAGCTCCGCGCTGCTGCAGATGCTCGACCTCGACCTGCCGGAGGAGCAGTTCGCGCCGCCGCGGGAATTCGCACCGCTGGCGCAGCTGCGCGGCCTGCCGCATCACGGCATCGGCCGGTCCTGCAAGGCGGGGAAGGAGGAGGTGGTCGGGCTGCTCGTCGCCCTGCGGCGCTTCGTCGCGGAGGATCCGGCCGACCGCACCGCGCGCTGGACCGCGCGGCTGCGGGCGGTGATGGACGCAGCGGGCACCGTGCCCGGCATCGCGCTGACACTGGCGCCCGACGGCGCCAAGCCGGGCCTGCCCCTGCTGCTGCTGCGCTTCGCCGATGCCGCCGCGGCGGCGCGGGCGGAGGCCAGGCTGCGGGCGCACAGCCCGGCGATCCACCTGGATGCGTCGCGTCTGCGGCAGGGCGTGCTGGCGGTGAACCCGATCGCCCTGGCCGATGCCGATGCGGCGCTGGTCGGCCGGGCGCTGGCCGGTTGCGGGGACGACCCGCCCGGCGGATGATGCGCCGAAACGGGGGAACGATCTTGGATACCTTCCTGGTCGGCAATGGCGGCGGCTTCTCCGGCGACCGGGTGGATGCGCCGATCCCCGTCATGCGCAGCCTGGTCGCGCGCGGATTGCCGGCGGCGCTGTTCTTCGAAACGCTGGGCGAGCGGACCGTGGCCCTGGCGCAGCTCGAACGGCGCCGCGACCCCGAGCTGGGCTACGAGCCGATGCTGGAACGGCTGCTGGAGCCGGTGCTGCGCGACGCCGTCACGCACCGCATTCCCATCCTGGGCAATTTCGGCGCGGCCAATCCGCCGGCGGCGGGGCGCCTGGTGGCGCGGCTGGCCATGCGGCTCGGCCTGCCGGAGTGCCGCATCGCGGTGGTGACGGGCGACGACGTCACCACCAGCATCGCGCTGGACCAGCTGCCGGTGCATGAGGCCGATGACAGCCTGGACATGAAGTCGGCGCGGCTGGTCTCCGCCAATGCCTATATCGGCGCCGAACCGCTGGTGGAGGCGTTGCGGCAGGGCGCAGATGTGGTGGTCGCCGGCCGCACCTCCGACCCCGCGCTGGCCATCGCGCCGCTGGCGCATCATTTCGGCTGGGATTTCGGGGATTGGGAGAGGCTGGCGGTGGGCGCCGCCTGCGGCCACCTGCTGGAATGCGGCAGCCAGGTGACCGGCGGCGTCTTCTGGGACCCCGGCTGCAAGGACATCCCGGACCCCTGGAACATCGGCTTCCCGATCGCCGAGGTCTCGGCCGAAGGCGGCCTCGTCATCACCAAGCCGGAGGACACCGGCGGCGTGGTGGACCTGCGCACGGTGAAGGAGCAGCTGCTCTACGAGCTGCACGACCCCGCGCGCTACGTGACGCCCGACGTGGTGCTGGACATCACCGGCTGCGCGGCGGAGCAGGTGGGGAAGGACCGCGTCGCGCTGCGCGGCATGCGCGGGCATTCCCGGCCCGACACGCTGAAGGTGACCGCCTGCTTCGAGGGCACCTGGCTGGGGGAGGGCGAGGTCTCCGTCGCCGGGCCGAACGCCTTGGCCCGCGCGAAAGCGACCGCGGAGGTGCTGCACCGGCGCCTGGCGATGCGCGGGCTGCCGGTCCGGGCGCGGGTCGACCTCATCGGCGTCGCCTCGGTGCATGACAGCGACGATGGCGCGCTGTGGCGCGGCTACCAGGGGCCGGAACCGCCCGAGGTGCGCATCCGCCTGGCCGCCGAGGGCAGCGACCGCGATGCGGTGGACCAGGCGGCGCGGGAGGTGCTGGCGTTGCTCTGCTGCGGCACCGCCGGCACCGGCGGCGCCCGCTGGCGCCTGACCCCGCGCATCCTGACGCGGAGCTACCTGGTGCTGCGGGAACGGGTGCCGACGCACGTGGTGGTGAAGGCGGCGCGGGAGATGGCGACCGCCACCTCCCTGGCTCGCTAGACCTCAGCCGCCATGGCCAAGCTCGTCCACATCGGCGGCGGTGCCCGCCCAGCGGTCCGGCATGCCGTCCAGATACTGCACCGCGGCATCGCGGCCGCCACCCAGCAGCACGCCGACGCGGCCTTCCCGCGCCTGGCCACCGGGCAGGGCGAGGTAGCCGGTCTGGTCGCGGCCGCCGCCCTGGATGCGCGCCGCCGCGCCGCCGACGATGGTGTCGCCGGGGATCGCCGTCCCGTAGTTGACGGCAGCATCGCGGCCACCGCCCAGCAGTTGCGGATACGCCTCCGCCTTCCCGGGCAGGCCCGCGGCGCTCAGGGCGACAGCGAGGACGGGAAGCGTCAGGCTCTTCATGAACATAGGGGTCAACCATTACTCCAGCGAAGGCGGGCGGAGCCGCGGCGCCGTGCCGTTCCTTGCCCATGCCTTACGCCAACATGAACGACAATCCATCTGATCGGTTGCACCGGGAGGGCGGCATGGACGGTATCGAAATGCAACTGCACGCCGTGGCGCATAGCCGGGCGGGCGACAAGGGGAACCGCTGCAACCTCTCGCTCATCCCCTATGACCCACGCCTCTACCCCCTGCTGGCCGAGCAGGTGACGGAGGCCCGCGTGCTGGACCTCTTCCGCCACCGCGGCGCCACCCGGGTCACGCGCCACGACCTGCCGCTGCTGCACGCCTTCAATTTCGTGGTGGACGACGTGCTCGAGGGCGGGGTGAATGGCAGCCTCAACCTCGACGGCCATGGCAAGAGCCAGTCCTTCCGGCTGCTGGCGCTGACCGTGGTCGTGCCCCGCGACCTGGCGCCATGAGCGTGGTGCTGGCCGAGGGCTTCGACCTGCGCGCCCTGCCCCCCGGCTTCTACGACGACCCCTACCCGATCTACCGCGCGCTGCGGGAGGCGGCGCCGGTCAGGCGCATGCCGGACGGCTCGCTCTTCCTCACGCGCTGGGCCGACCTGGACCGGGTGTACCGGGACACGCGCGGCTTCTCCTCCGACAAGCATGTCGAGTTCGCGCCGAAATACGGCGACACGCCGCTGTACCGGCACCACACCACCAGCCTGGTGTTCAACGACCCGCCGCTGCACACGCGGGTGCGGCGGCTGATCATGGGCGCCCTGACGCCGCGCGCCATCGCCGGCATGGAACCCGCCCTGGCGGCGCTGGTGGACCGGCTGCTGGACGCCATGGCGGCGAAAGGCGAGGCGGACCTTATCGAGGACTATGCCGCCGCCATCCCGATCGAGGTCATCGGCAACCTGCTGGGCGTGCCGGCGGCGGAACGCGGACCGCTGCGGGACTGGTCGCTCGCCATCCTCGGCGCGCTGGAGCCGGTGGTGACGCCGGCCATGGCGGCACGCGGCAATGCCGCCGTCAGCGCGTTCCTCGACTATCTCGGCACCCTGGTCACGCGCCGGCGCGCCGCACCCGGCGACCCGGCGACCGATGTGCTGACGCGGCTGATCCAGGGCGAAGCGAGCGGCGAGCGCCTGACCGAACAGGAATTGCTCCACAACTGCATCTTCCTGCTGAATGCCGGGCACGAGACGACGACCAACCTGATCGGCAACGGGCTGGAGGCGCTGCTGCGCTTCCCTGACCAGAAGGCGCGGCTGCTGGCCGACCCCGCCCTGGCCGCTAGCGCCGTGGAGGAGGTGCTGCGCTACGAGAGCAGCAACCAGCTCGGCAACCGCGCCGCGGTCGTGGCGACCGAGATCGGCGGCGTCGCCGTGGCGCCCGGGACCCTGATCACCCTCTGCATCGGCGCGGCCAACCGCGACCCGGAGCAATTCCCGCAGCCGGAGCGGTTCGATATCGGCCGCACGCCGAACCGGCACCTGGCCTTCGCCGCCGGCGCGCATCAATGCGCCGGCCTCGCCCTGGCCCGGCTGGAAGGCCGCGTGGCGATCAGCCGCTTCCTTGCGCGCTTTCCTGGCTATGCGCCGGCCGGGGCGCCGGTGCGGGGCGGCCGGGCGCGCTTCCGCGGCTTCCTGAGCCTGCCCGTGCGGCTCGCCTGAGACGGAGACCACGATGACGCTGTCCCGCCGCGCGGCCCTTGCCGCGGCACTCGCCACGCTGCCGCCGGCGGCGCGCGCGCAATGGGCCCCGGCGCGGCCGCTGCGCTGGATCGTCGGCTATCCCCCTGGCGGCGGCACCGATGTCCTGGCGCGGCTGCTGGCCAACGGCATGGGGGAGAAGCTCGGCCAGCCGGTGGTGGTGGAGAACCGCCCGGGGGCTGCCACCAATATCGGCGCCGAAGCGGCCGCGCGCGCCGAGCCGGACGGCCACACGGTATTCACCGCGGGGAACGAGACGTTGGTGTTCAATCCCGCGCTCTACCGCAACCTCTCCTTCAACGTGGACCAGGATCTGCGGCCGCTCGGCCTCATGGCGCGGTTCCACCTGGTGGTTGCGGTGCGCACCGCCGCATCCGTAACCTCCCTGCCGGCATTGCTGGACCGCGCCAGGTCGGCGCCCGGCACGGTGGACTATGGCAGCCCGGGCATCGGCAGCCCGCACCACCTGGCGATGGAGCGGCTGGCGCGGGATGCGGGCATCCGGCTCAACCACGTCCCCTATCGCGGCATGGCGCCGGTGATGAACGACCTCATGGCGGGCACGGTGGAAGCGGCGGTGCTGGACCTGGCGGCGGGCGGGGAAGCGCTGCGCAGCGGCCGCATCCGGCCGCTCGCGGTCTGCTCGCCGGCGCAGCACCCGACCCTGCCGGAGGTGCCGACGGTGGCCGAGGCGGCTGGCCTGCAGGGCTTCGAAGCCTATGCCTGGCAGGGCCTGACTGCGCCATTCCGCACGCCGGATGCGGCCGCCACGCGCCTCGCCGCCGCACTTGCGGCGACGCTCGGGGAAGCGCCGGTCCAGGCCCGGATGCGGGAGATCGGGCTGGAGCCGCTGACGGGCGACGCCGCCGCCTATCGGGCCTTGATCGCGGCCGACCGCGCCATCTACTGGCCGCTGATCAAGGCGCTGGGGCTGACGCTCGACTAGCCGCCGGCAACGCCCTGCGTGTTGACGTAGAGCGAGAAGAGCGACTGCGCCGCCGACATGAAAAGCCGGTTGCGGTGCCGGCCGCCGAAACAGAGATTGGCGCAGCGTTCCGGCAGATGGACATGCCCGATCGGCGTGCCGGCGGCGTCGATGACGCGCACGCCGTCGTATTCCGCCGTCATGCCCCAGCCGCACCACAGATTGCCGTCCACATCCACCCGGAAGCCGTCCGGCGTCTCCCCCGGCTGGCAGCGGTAGAAGACGCGGCGATTGGCCAGCCTCGTCCCGCCGACGACGTCATAGGCCAGGATGTTGCGCGGCTCCCCCCGGCTTTCGATGACGTAGAGGATGCTTTCGTCCGGGCTGAAGGCGAGCCCGTTGGGATGATCGATGTCGTCGGTGACCAGGGCGATCTCGCCGGTCTGGCCATCCACCCGGTAGACATGGGTGTGCGGCAGCTCGGCCTGCAGCTTGATGCCCTCGTAGAAGGCATAGGTGCCGAAGGGCGGGTCGGTGAACCAGATCGACCCGTCGGACTTCACCACCACGTCGTTCGGGCTGTTCAGCTTCTTGCACTGGTAGCTGTCGGCCAGGACGGTGATGCCGCCGTCATACTCGAAGCGGACCACCCGCCGCCCCTGGTGCTCGCAGGCGATGATGCGGCCCTGGCGGTCCCGCGTATGGCCATTGGCGTTGTTGGACGGCTTCTGCCAGGTGCTGACGGCGCCCGTTTCCTCGTCCCACTTCAGCACCCGGTTGTTGGGGATGTCGGACCACAGCAGGCAGCGCGCATCGCCCAGCCAGACCGGGCCTTCGCCCCAGCGGGATCCGGTCCACAGCCGCTCCACCGCCGACAGCGCCAGGTGGTAGCGCTTGAAGCTGGGGTCGAGCGCGACGATGGCGGGGTCCGGATAGCGTTCGCTGGGCTGCCATGACATGGAACTCGCTCCCCTGACTCGTTGAAGGGCGCGATCCTGCCGGGCGCGCGGGACGGCGCCAAGGCCCGCGGCGCGTCGTGCGATGCGGCGCTGCAGCATGTGTCGACGCGCACAGCGCGCGCGCGATGCGTGCATATCGGACATTTCATTCTTGCCGAACTGAAGTGACACGCGGTACGAATCGCTGCGGGATCGGTCGCACGGCGTTGCGGTGTGCCTGTTCCTGCCGGCCGCATTTCCGCGACCGGACTTCGGTGGAGCATGGCATGGCCGGGTACCAGTCCGTCCACGGTGTCATGCATGCGCTGGAAACGCTGCTGAACGTGCGCATGCCGGCTGCGCTGTCGGCCAACAGGGTTGATGCGCGCGCGGTCGTCGTCGGCAGCAAGGATCTGCTGACCGCGCCGGCCGGCAACCGCCTCGCGCTCTACCTGCACCGGCTGACGGTGGATCCGACCATTCCCGGCGGCTGGGTGCGCGCGGGCGCCACGCTGCCCGCGCGCCGGGAGCCGGAGGTGTCGCTGCGGCTGCATTTCCTGATGATCGCCTTCGGCGAGACGGCGAGGGCCGAGATCGACCTGATGGCCTGGGGCCTGCAGCAGCTGCTCGCCATCGGCCAGCTCGACATCGACCAGCTGAACGACCCCGCCTTCGCCTGGCGGGAAGCGGAGGTGGTGCAGCTCGCCACCGAGGAGATGGCGACCGAGGACCTGCTGCGCATCTGGGATGCGCTGAAGATCGAGTATCACCTGACGGTACCCTGCGTGGCGCGCGCGGTGCGCGTCCGCGCCGATGCGCCGCGCGAAGAATGGCCGGCGGTCACCAGCCGCATCCTGGTGGCGGGCGATGAGGAGGCGGCGCGATGATCGAGGCGCAGCGCCTTCACGTCGCCGGCGCCCTGGTCTGGGTCGATGGCATGATCGAGCGCGCGGGGCTCGCGCCGGCGCCGGCGGAGGGCGAATTCGACCTCGCGCTCGACCCGCTGCCGCGGCTGGTCCGGGCCGAGCCGCGGCGCGGCGCGCTGGTGCTGCACCGGGCGCCGGCCGAGCCGTTGCCGCATTGGCCGGACGAGGCGGAGCGCGCCGCGCCGGATGCGCCGCCGCTCGCCGTCTCCGGCACCATACGGGCACGGGATGGCCGGTTCCATCCGCTCCGCTTCGCCGCCACCCTGCCGCCGCGGGGACAAATGCCGGTCTCGCTGCACCGCACGCCAGCCACGCTCGGCCTCGGCGCCGGCGGCGGGCTGCGGCTGACGCTGCGCTGGCAGGATGCGCAGGCGGCGGGCGGCATCGGCCCGCCGGCCGCCTGGGCGATCATCACCCTCGCGCTGCCGGTGAACGGCGATACCTGGCGCTGGCGCGCCCAGGCCGACCGCCATGGCGACCTGGTTCTGCCGCTGCGCGGCCTGCCGCCGCGGCCGAGGGATGCCGGGCCGCATGCGCTGGCGCTGACCGCCGCCGGCGACCCTGGGCAGGCCGATGCGATGGCGCCCGACCCGACCGGCTTCGCCGCCTGTCGCCTGCTGCGGCAGGGGGCGGCCGCCTTCGCCGATGCGCTGCCGGTGGAATTCACCCCGGGCCAGGTGCTGCGCCTGGCCGACGACGACCCGCGGATCCTGCTGCTGAAACCCGTCTGATCGCCCGCTACCTCGAGGAGGCATGCATGCCGGAATACCTTGCGCCAGGCGTCTTCGTGGAGGAGGTGAGCTTCCGGCAGAAATCCATCGAGGGCGTGGGCACCAGCGTCGCCGGCATCGTCGGGCCGACCCGCTTCGGCCCGGTGCGGGGCAAGCCGCTGCTGTGCACCAGCTATCTGGATTTCGAGCGGTATTTCGGCGATGCGCGCAACCTGGTCTTCGGCGCGGCCAAGGCCGTCGCGGTGAACCACACCGCCTATGCCGCCCGCGCCTTCTTCGACAATGGCGGCAAGCAGCTGTTCGTCACGCGCGTGGTCAATGGCGGCGGCGGCCAGGCGACCGGGGCGGCGCTGGGCACCGCCAGCTTCGCCGCGAACGCGCTGGCCATCGGCACCGGGCAGGCTGCCGCGACGCTGACCTTCCGCGCGCGGTTCCCCGGCGCCGCCGGCAACCTCGACTTGGTCTTCACCCCGCGCACCGCGGAGAATCTGGTGACGGTAGCGGTGCCGGCCGAGGCGAAGGAGGGCGACGCGGCGCTGGTCACCGCGGCGGATGTGGCGCAGCCGCGGCTGGTCCTGGCGCCGGGCGGTCTCGCCGCCGGCATCGGCCTGCCGCTGAAGTCGCTCTCCGGCACCGCCGCCCTGGCCGTGCCGGATGCCACCAAGCCGACGGAGACGCAGTGGAGCTTCACCACGGACAGCCGGCTGCTGGTGGTGGACAAGGACGGGAAGACCTTCAACGACACGCCCGCCGCGCTGGGCATCCTCGGCCTGAAGCCGGATGCGGCGGATGCGCTCGGTACGGTCCGCTTCCGCAATGCCGCGGCCGCGGTGGCGGGGGGCGTCTACAGCATCGGCCTGGATGCGCGGGTGGAAGCGTTGCTGCCGGCCGATGCGCTGGCGGGGCGCGGCGCGCTGCTGGTCGGCACGCTGTCGCAGGACAAGGCGTCCTTTGCCCTGGCGAAGGACCCGAACGGGCTGGCGAAGGACGTGACGCTGCCGCTGACCGCCCTGGCGCGGGCGGATACGCGCGACCCCGCCAAGGTCTGGCGGCGCGACTATGCGGTGACGGCGGAGCTGGACGGGGAGGCGCTGTTCGAATACGGCACCGTCTCCCCCGACCCGGCCAGCCCGCTCTTCCTGCCGCGCGCCATGCCGGCCAAGCCGCAGAAGCTGGCGGATGACGTGGTGCAGCCCGCCGCCGCCGCGCTGGATGGCGCCGCGCCGGCCGAGGCGGCGGTGGTCGCCGCCCTGGAAGCGGCCTTCGAGCCTTCGGCGCGCCGGCCGGTCAGCCCCGCCATCGCCGCGCGGCTGGTGATCCGGCTGGCCGGCGGGACGGATGGCGACCTGCCGGACGCCGCCGATTTCCGCGGCGACCAGGACGAGCAGCGCGGCAGCACCGGCTTCGCCGCGCTTGAGGACGTGGACGAGATCGCCATCGTCCTCGCGCCCTTCGCCGCGGCGCTGGACCGCAAGGTCTACCGCGCCGTGATCGCCGAGATGCAGGCGCACCTGCGCCGCATGCGCTACCGCATCGGCGTAATCGACAGCCAGCGCAACATGACGATCTCCGAGATCCGCGACTTCCGCGCCGACATCTCGGACGACCGGCTGGCGCTGTACTATCCCTGGATCCGCGCCGGCGGCCTGACCGCGGAATGGGACGAGGTGCAGCTGCCGCCCTCCGGCTATCTCGCCGGGATCTATGCCGGCACCGATGTCCGGCGCGGCGTCCACAAGGCCCCGGCGAACGAGGTGGTGCTGGGCGCTATCGGGCTCGAGGCCAACATCAACCAGTACCAGCAGGAATTGCTGAACCCGCTCGGCATCAACTGCCTGCGCTTCTTCCCCAACCGCGGCTACCGGGTCTGGGGCGGGCGGACGCTGGCGGACGACCCGGACTGGAAATACGTCAATGTCCGCCGCTACTTCCTGTTCCTGGAGAAGTCGATCGAGCGCGCCACCGCCTGGGCGGTGTTCGAGCCGAATGGCGAGGATCTCTGGGCCAATATCCGGGCCACGGTGGACGACTTCCTCTACAACGAATGGTTCAACCGCCACCTGCTCGGCGCCACCACCGAACAGGCCTATTTCGTCCGCTGCGACCGCAGCACGATGACGCAGAACGACCTCGACAATGGCCGGCTGGTCTGCCTGATCGGCGTCGCGCCGCTGCGTCCCGCCGAATTCGTCATCTTCCGCATCGGCCAGAAGACCGCCGATGCCCGCTGACCCGACCCCGATGAGCGACGCCGGAGGCCCCGATGCCCGTCTTCCGTGAGACGCCCTATGGCGCCTTCAATTTCCTGGTCGAACTCGAACGCGGCCAGGGCAAGGAGCCGCGCGCCGGCTTCTCCGAGGTCTCCGGCCTCAACACCGAGATCACGGTGGCGGAATACCGCGCCGGCAACGACCCGCAAAACCATGTCCGCAAGCTGCCGGGCATCTACAAGTCGGGCGACGTCACCCTGAAGCGCGGCATCATGGGCGCCGACGACATCTGGGGCTGGATCACCCAGATCCGCCAGGGGGAAGCGGCGCCGGGCGTGAAGCGGGAGGTGATGATCCGCATGCTGGACGAGCAGCGGGCGAATGTCGTCGTCTCCTGGAAGCTGCGCGGCGCCATGCCGCTGAAATGGACCGGCCCGACGCTGAACGCCAAGGGCGGCGGCGACGTGGCGATGGAGGAGCTGGTCCTCTCGGTCGAATCGATCGAGATGGAGAGCTAGGGCGCCCGGCGATGAGCGCGACGCTGCTCGCCACGCCGGACCTGCGGCTGTCGCTGGACGCGACGGCACGGCCACGCGCCGAAGCCGGCTTCGACCTGGTGCTGATAGGCCATGCGCCCGGCTTGCACCGGCCACAGGCGGCGCGGCCGCTGGCCGATGCGGTGGCGCTGGCCGGCTTCGACGCGGCGGCGGCACGGCTGCGGGGCGCGGAAAGCACGCCCGGCGGGCTGCACGGCGTGCCGCTGCCGCTGCCGGATGCCGAGAGCTTCGCCCGCATCTTCCCGGCGGCCGACAGCACGCCGACCCAGCTCGGCAGCCGCATCGCCGGGCGGCGCGCCTTCCTGCCGCGCGCGGTGCGGGATGCCTTCCGCGCCGGCGCCGGCCGCGTCTGGGTGGTGACGGTGGCCGAACCGCCACCGGGCGCCGAGGCCGACGCGGTCCTCGACAGCCTCGGCCTGGGTGCGGCCGGGCCCGGCGACCCGGCGAGGCCCGGCAGCCTGGCCGGCATCGGCCTGGCGCTCGCCATCCCGGACGCCGCGCTCGTCGCGCTGCCGGACCTGGAACGCCTGCTCATCGCCGCCGGGGCATCGCGGCCCGACGCGCCGGTGCCGCCGCGGGAGCCGCCGGAATTCCGCCCGGACAGGCCGGCGCCGCCGCCCCGCCTCTTCACCCTGCCGCCGGACGGTCCGGCGCATGCGCCGCCGGCGCCTGCGGTGCTGCTGTCGCGCCTTGCCCTGCTGCTGGCGCGCTGGCGGCCGGACATGCAGGCGCTGATCACGCTGCCGGACCCGCCCGCGGCGGCGGTCGCGGCGCTGCGCGACAGGCTGGCGCCGGAAGGCCGGCTGGCGGCGCTGGACCGGCTGCAATTGCTACATCCGTTGCTGCGCGGCACGGATGGCGAGACCGGCACGGCCAGCGGCGCCATCGCCGGCGCGATCGCCGCCGGCGCGGCGCGGGACGGGCCCTGGCGCTCCATCGCCGGCCGGCCGCTCGCGCTCGCCGCCATGCCGGTTCTGGCGCATGCCCCGGCCACGGTCGCGGCGCTGCGGGCGCAGGGCATCGGCGTGCTCACCGGCCGCGCCGGCCTGCTGCGGCTGGATGACGAGGCGACGCCGGCGCCGGCGGAGGGTGCCGTCGGCCGGCCGGCGGAGGTGGTGCGCTTCCTCGGCTGGCTGCAGCGCCGGCTGCGCCGGTTGGGGGAAGCGCTGGCCTTCGAGACCCTGCCCGACGATGGCCGCACGGAGATCGCGCTGCGCGGCTTCCTGCTGGACCTGCTGGCGCGCGGCGCGCTGCGCGGCGCGACGGCGGAGGATGCCTTCCGCCTGGCGCCGCTGCGCTTCCTGCCGGAGGGCGCGGCGGGGTTCGAGATCCGCCTGGCGCCCAGCCTGCCGGTGGAGGCGATCGCCATCCGCCTCGTCGCCACCCCGGCCGGCCTGACGGTGGAGGCCGGCCTTGCCTGAGACCGCGCCCTTCATCCCCTTCCGCTTCCAGGTCGCGCTGTTTCCCGGCCAGGGGGCGGGTGGGCAATCCATGCCGGCCAGCCTGCTCTGCGCCGGGGCCTTCAGCGATGTCGGCGGACTGGAAGCCACCATGACGCCGCGCACCATCAAGGAAGGCGGGCGGAACTGGGGCGCCATCCAGCGCGCCGGCAACACCGCCTTCGGCACGCTGGTGCTGAAGCGCGGCGTCACCTCGGTGGATCATCTCTGGGTCTGGTTCGACGTGGTGGCGCGCCGGGCCAACTATGCCCTGCGGATGACCGGCCGGATCGACGTGGTGGACGCCGTGGAGAATGGCCGGCCGCGCACGCTGATGCGCTGGTGGGTGGAGAATGCGATGCCCATCCGCTTCAAGGCCCCCGACCTGTCCGCCACCGCCAGTCAGGTGGCGGTGGAGGAGCTGCAGCTGGTGCATGAAGGGCTGACGGCCGAGCCGCGGCCGGCGGAGGGCGGCTGAATGCCGGACCAGGATTTCCTTCGCGCCAAGCTGATCCCGGCCGATCCGAAGACGCGGAAGGCGAAGCCGGCGGATGCGGTGCCGGTCCATTTCAACCCGGAATCGCTGAAGCTCACCCGCAGCAACGGCATCAAGGCCGACACCAAGGGCAGCGGCCAGCGGCAGAACGCCGCGCAGCACATCGATTCCAGCTCCTCCAAGCTCGCCTTCGACCTGGTCTTCGACACCACGCTCGAGGAGGACGAGGCGACCGGCTTCAAGGATGTGCGGGAGGTGACCCGCAAGCTGGTCAAGCTGTTCATGGACCCGGGGGAGCCGCAGGCTTCCGGCGGCAAGGCGCCGAAGCCGGTGGCGGCGCCGCTCTGCGTCTTCTCCTGGGGGGCCTTCTGGTTCACGGGCATCGTCGAATCGATGAACGAGACGGTGGAGTTCTTCAGCCCGAACGGCGTGCCGCTGCGCAGCGTCCTCGCCGTCTCGATGACCGAGGACCGCTTCGACTTCACGCCGGATGCGGTGAAGAAGATGCAGCGCGCGCAGCCGGATTTCGTGCCGGTCGGCCTCGCCGGCACGGCGCCGGACGCGGCGCAGGCCGGCGGCGGCGACCCCACGGGCTGGCGCGACACCGCGCTGTTCAACGGGCTGGAGACGCCGCGCTTTCCGGATGCCGCGGCGCTGGCGGTGCCGCGGCTGTCGCTGGAAGGCTCGGTAGGGCTGTCCTTCGGCGCCTCGGCCTCGCTCGGCACCGGCATCAAGGGCGCCTTCGGCGGCGGCGTCTCGCTCGGCGGCACGGCGGCGCTGCGGCTGGGACGCGGCGGATGAGGAACCAGCCATGCCCGTGGTGATCGGCGAGACGAGCGTGGAGGCGGAGGTGCCGCACCCGACGGAAGCGCCGCCGCAGCCGGCCGACCGGCCGCAGGCCAGCCTGCTGGAGGCGCTGGCCGCCGCCGCGGCACGGGAAGCGCGGCTGCTGCGCCTGCTGGTGGATTGACCGGCATGCCGCCCCTCGCCCTCGCCAATATCCGTCCCACGGCGCGCATCGACGGGCAGGACCGCCCGGCGCTGGAACAGGCTGTGCTGGAACTGACCATCGCCCAGCCGGCGGCGGGCATGGACAGCGCGGAGATGCGGCTGGTGAATTTCAGCCCCACCGCGACCGACCCGCCGGACTTCCCCTTCGCCGACATCCCGCTCGGCGCCCGCATCGAGATCTTCGTCGGCGAACCCGGCGCGCCGGCGCTGTTCGACGGGGAGGTGACGGGGCTGGAGGAACGCTATGGCGGCGCCGCGCCGGAACTGGTGGTGCTGGCGGAGGACCGGCTGCACCGCCTGGCCCGGAAGCGCCGCAGCCGGGTGTTCGAAAGCCAGTCGGCCGATGCAGTGGTCGGCGCCATGGCGGCCGAGGCCGGGCTGCAGGCGGATGCGCGCGTCTCGTCAGCCGCCGCCACCTGGCACCAGATGAACGAGAGCGACCTGGCCTTCCTCCGCCGGCTGCTCGCCCGCTTCGGCGTCACGCCGCGGCTGCGGCAGGGACGGCTGGTGGCGCGGCAGGAAGAAGCGCCGCTCACGACCATCCCGCTCAGCGTGAATGCGGAGATCCGCAAGCTGCGGATCCTGGCTGACCTCGCCCGCCAGGCCAGCCAGGCCACGGTGCGCGGCTGGGACCTGAAGGCGGATGCGGTGGTGACGGCGCGTGCCGACCGCGCCACGCCGCCGGCGCAGCGGACCGGCGCGAAGGACCTGCTGAGCCGGCTGGGCTGGCCGGGCGACGACCTGCTGGTGTCGCCGCCGCCCGCCACCCAGGGCCTGGCGGACGACCAGGCTGCGGCCGCCTTTTCCGGCACCGCCCGCCGCTTCCTCTCCGGCGACATGATCTGCGACGGCAATCCCGCCGTCATCGCCGGGGCGGCGGTGGAGATCGCCGGCGTCTCGTCCCGCCTCGCCGGCATCTACCGGGTGACGGAGGCGACGCATCACTTCGACCTGGGCCATGGCTACGAGACCTTCGCGCGGCTGGCGCGGGCGGACTGGCCATGACCGCCCCCGGGCATGCCGCCGCGCCGCCCTCCGGCCTCGTGCTCGGCCGCGTCACCGACACGCAGGATCCGCAGCGCCGCGGCCGCGTGCGGCTCAGCCTGGTGCCGCTCGAGGTGGAACTCTGGGCCAATGTCGCCATGCCCTCGGCCGGGCGCGGCTATGGCGCGGCGCTGCTGCCGAAGGTGGGGGAGGTGGTGGTGGTCGGCTTCCTCGGCGCCGAGACGCCGGTGGTGCTCGGCGCGCTCTGGTCCGGCGACGACAGCCAGCCGGACCGCGCCGCGCCGGTGGAGGACCGCTACCTCATCCGCACGCCCTCCGGCACGCTTATGCTGATGGACGATGCCGATGGGCCGTCGCTGCTGGTCGAGACGCCCGGCGGCGTGTCCCTGAAGCTGAGCGACAGCGGCGGCGGGGAGATTACCGGCACGGTCGCCGGCAACACCGTGAAGGTCACGACCTCGACCATCACCCTGACCGCCACGTCGGAGGTGAAGGTGGAGGCGCCGAAGGTCACGGTCAGCGCGCCGCTGGTCACCCTCGACGCGGCCATGACCAAGGCGAGCGGCGTGGTGAAATGCGACACGCTGATCGCCACCAGCGTGGTCGGCACCAGCTACACGCCGGGGGCGGGCAACATATGGTAGCGCTCGCCAGCCCCGCCGGCCGCGCCCTGCCGCGCCCGCATCGCGGGGAGGCGCTGCTGCGCGCCCCCTGGTACGAGGCGCCGGGCAGCCCCGGCCTGGTCCTCCACCGCTACCTCGACGAGGAATTCGTCGAGCGCTTCCGGCAGGACCTGGAGGACCGGCCGGAGGCCAACGCCGCGCTGTCCGCCTGGCGGGCGGAGGACGTGGCCGGGCCCGGCCTGCTGAAACTGCGCCGTCCCATCCACCGCGCCTTCCACATCGCCGCCTGCGAGGCGGTCTGCGACCGGCCCGGCCTGCCCGCCCTGGGGCCGGAGCACATCGCCGCGGCAGGCCTCGTCATCCGCCGCCGCACCCGTCTGGGCGAGCAGGGCTGGATGCTGGCCAACGGCCTGCCGCTCGGCTGGAGGCCGCTGGACGGGGAGGGCGATCCGGAGACCTGGCGCCGCCTGCCGCCGCACCGCCAGGGCCGGCCGCCATCGGCCTATACGGGGGAGGAGGTGCGGCCGCTGCACCCCCTGCTGGTGCGCGACAGCGGCGGCAGGCTGCGCTGCATCCTGTTCGGCTTCCTCTCCCTGGGCGGGGAGGCGCTGCCGACTGCCCCACGCAGCGACGGCCCGCTGTCCGGCCCGCCGCCGGAGGAACTGCCCTGGCCCTTCGGCCTGGTGAACCACCCGAGCGGCCCGCCGTCCTGGAGCATCGAGGCGGAGCGGCAGGTGGCGCGGGGCCTCGCCGCGCCGGCGCTGGCCGCGCTGCTGCGCGTGCTGGTCTTCCGCTTCCAGCTCGGACTGCCGGAAGGCGTTGCGCCGGCCAATGACGGGCTGTGGGCGGCGCTGGACGGCATCGCCTTCAGCCGCCCGGCGCCGGGCGGCCTGTCCGCCATGCAGGAACGCACCCATGCGGCGACGCATCCGCTGCTGCGCGACGGTCGCCCGCTGACTTTGGCCGGCTGGTTGCGACGGCTGGACGGCGCGACGCGGGATACGCTGATCGGCGCGTTGAGCAACGCCGCGCCGACCGCCAGCGTCGCGCTGCCCGGCCTGGCCGAGGCGTCGCTGCTGGTGCCGGAAGGCCATGCGTCCTCCCTGCGCGCGGCGCTGTCGCTGCGCGGCGCCGCGGCGCTGCGGCAGCTGGATGGCGCGCTGCCGGTGCCGCGCTTCGGGCGGGAGGATACCTGCGTGGCGCGGCCCTTCCTGCGGGTGCGCTGCGAGGATGGCTGCGAACGCCTGGCCTGGGGCGGGGAGAGCGCGCCCTTCCGCGTCGCGCTGCCCTTCGATCCCGACGCGACGCGGCCGGTGCTGATCCAGATGCCGAGCCTGGCGGACCTCAGGCGCGGCGCGGCGCGCGGCGCCGCCTTCGCCATCCCGCGCGACGTCATGGCCAAGCTCTCCGGCCTGCGGTCGAAGGACGGCGCCGCCGGCGCGCTGAAGGGCGAGATGCCGGCGGAATCCCCGCTCGGGCTCGACTTCATCTGCTCCTTCAGCATCCCGGTCATCACGCTCTGCGCGCTGATCCTGCTGATGATCGTGATCAACCTGTTCAACCTGATCTTCTGGTGGCTGCCTTGGGTCATCATCTGCCTGCCGCTGCCGCGATGAGCCCCCGGGCATGAGCGGCGTCCTGCCCGAGCCCGCCGGCTTCCCCCTCGGGGGCGCCGATGCGGATGGAAGGCTGCGCTGGTCGCGCGGCGACCAGGCGCTGACCGAGGCTGTCTGGACCGTGCTGGCGACCAATCCGGGGGAGCGGCTGATGCGCCCCGGCTTCGGCGCCGGCCTGTCGGCCTTCATCCACCAGCCGGACACGGAATCCACCCGCCGCCTGGTCGCCGCCGCGGCGAAGGAGGCACTGGAGCGGACCGAGCCGCGGATCGTCGTGCAGGATGTGCGCGTCGAAAGCCCCTCGCCCGAGGGGCCGGAGGCCGGGCGGCTGCGGCTGACCCTGCGCTGGCAGCGGCGCGGCCGGCCGGGGGAGACCGGCGGCCTCTCCCTCGCGCTCGATCTCGGCCAGGGCTGAGGGGAACCGCCATGCCGCTGCCCCTGCCCAACCTGGACGACCGGCGGTTCGAGGACCTGGTGGCGGAGGCGCGCGCCCGCCTCTCGGCCTACACGCCGGAACTGGTGGTGCAGCCCGGCGACCCGGCCGAGGCGATCATCGACCTCTTCGCCTGGCTGACCGAGACCATCCTCTACCGCGCCAACCTGATCCCGGAACGCCAGCGCCGCGCCTTCCTGAACCTGCTGGGCATGCCGCTGCGGCCGGCGGCGCCGGCAAGGGGCCTCGTCTGCCTCGACCCGCAGGCGCCGGCGCGCGCGCCCATGCCCGCCATCGCCCGCCACCAGGCGGTGCTGCGCGCCGGCCCGGTCGCGGTCACCAACACCACCGAATTGCAGCCCCTGCCGCTCGAGCTGCTGGCGATGCTCAAGCGCCCCTGGCGGGAGCCGGACCGGGCGAAGCGCGACGCCATGCTGGCCGAGCTCGCCCGGCTCTATGGCCGCAGCGACCTGACGCCCTTCGTGCCGGAACCCGCCTTCGCCGATGGCGCGCCGGTCGCGCTGGCGGAAACGCTGGACCGCGCGCTCCACCTCGCCTTCCTGCTGCCGAAGCGGGTCAACCAGCCGCTGCCGGAGCTGCGGGAGGCGCTGGCCGGCGCGGTGCTGTCCCTGGGCGTCGCGCCGCCGCGGGAGGTGCCGGGCGAGGTCGCGGCCGCGCTGCCCGACCGCACCCCGCGGATCGAGATCGCGGTGCAGGACGCGGGCGGGCCCCTGCGCTTCCTGCCGCTCGCCCTGCTGGCCGACAGCAGCCAGGGCCTGCGTCGCGCCGGCGTGCTGCAGCTGCAGCTGCCGCGCGCCGCGCGGCTCTTCGCGCCGCCGCCGCAGGACGACCCGCGCGATGCCGGCCGCGGCAGCGCCCCGCCGGAACTGCCCGCGACCGCCGATCCCGCGCGCCTGGTTTTCTGGCTGCGGCTGACCTGCCCGGAGCATCCGGACCTCGCCCTCGCCTGGCTGGGAGTGAACGCGGTCGGGGTGGAGGCGCGGCAGGTGGCGCGCGACCGCGTCCTCGGCCTCGGCACCGGCCAGCCCGACCAGGTGCTGTCACTCGGCGAGACGAGCGTCGATCCCGACAGCCTAGTCGTCGAGGTCTGGGAGGGCGGCGTGCCCGCCGCCTGGCGCCGCCTGCCGCACCTGGCCGGCGCGGGGCCGGAGGAGCCGGCCTTCGTGCTGGATGCGGAGGCCGGGACCATCGGCTTCGGCGACGGGCTGCGCGGCATGCGGCTGCCGGCCGGCGCCCGGGTGGTCGCCGCCTTCATGGCCTTCGGGGGCGGCGCCGCCGGCAACCTACCGCCCGGCGCGCTGAAATCGGTGGCGCTGGACGGCATGGCGCTGGACCTGACGCCGCGCCAGGAATTGCCGCTGGCCGGCGGGGCGGAGGCGGAATCGGTGGCCGCGGCCGAGCGCCGCCTGCCCGCGGCGCTGGCGCATCGCGAGCGCGCCGTGACGGTGGAGGATTTCGCCGCCCTGGCGCGAGAGGTGCCGGGCGCCAGCATCGCCCGGACCGAGGTGGTCGCCGGCCTCGTCCCCGGCGCCAGCCTGGCGGCGGTGCGGGAGGATGTGCCGGGTGCCGTCGCCGTCTTCGTCCTGCCGCCGGCCGAGCGCGCGCTGGGCAACACGCCGCGCCCCAGCCTCGGCCTGCTGCGGGACACCTATGCGGCGCTGCGGCCGCGCACCCTGATCGGGACGGAGCTCACCGTCCTCAGCCCGGAATTCGTGCCCATCGGCGTCTCCGTGCAGGTCTCGGTGGTCGATGCGACGGCGCGGACGGCGACCCTCCGGGCGGTCGAGCGGGCGGTGCTGGACTACCTCTGGGCCCTGCCGCCCGGCGGCCCGCGCGGGGAAGGCTGGCCGCTCGGCTATGGCGTGGACCCGGACGAGATCCGCACCCGCGCCGGCGCCGCGCCCGGCGTGCTGGCGATCGAGGCGGTGGCATTGTACCTGCCCAGCCCCGATGGCGGCTGGCGGGCGGCGCCGGCGGGCGGCCTCGGGCTGCGGCGCTACCAGCTGCCGGACCTTGTCGGCCTGTCGGTCGGCACGGCGCCGCCAACGCCGCCGGCCGGCGCGCCGGAACCGCGCGACGGCGGTGGCGTCGCCGTGCCCTTCATCCCCGAACGGTGCTGAGGCAGGCATGCGCGACGCCAACGGCACACGCTTCCTGCCGCTGATCGGGCCCCGGGACCTGGCGCCGCGCGCGCCCGGCCTGCGCTGGGACCCGGATCTGCGCGCCCTGCGCCTGGCGAAGTCCGCCATGGCGCGCCTGCCGCAGGCGTTGCGGACCGACGTGCTGGCGGCGCGCGAGGCCGCGCCCTTCCGCGTGCTGGACGGCTTCGGCCAGCAGGGAAGGCTGGCGCCGGACGGGCTGTCGGTGGAGGTGCTGATCGACGGCGCCTGGGAGAAGGTGCGGGACCGGGAGGGCGCGCCGCTTGCCCCCGCAGCCGGCCGCTTCACCGCGCTCGCGCTCGGCGGCGGCGCGGAGGCGCGCCTCGCCCTGCTGTTCGACAACGGCGCCGGCGCGCAGGGGCTGCAGGTCTTCCACCTCCGGCATCGCTGGCCGGTGGATCGCCCGGGCGAGACCCGCGCCGACCTCCCCGCCCCCGGGCGGCTGCTGGCGGCGGCGCCGGACGGCACGGTGTGGGTGGCGACGCGCACGGAACTGCTCGCACTGGCCGGCCAGCCCCTGCCGCAGGACTACCGGCCGGAGGCGGCGCGGTTCGAGCCGGTCACGGTGACCCGCCGCGGCCTGCGCATCCTCCGCCGCATCGCCCTGCCGGGCGGGGAGGACGCGATCGCCCTGGCGGTGGACGGCGCCGCCGCCTGGCTGCTGCGCGACCGCGGCGCGGCGCCGCAGGAGGTCTGGCGCCGGCCGCTGGACCGGCCGGATGCCGCGGCCGCCTGGCAGGCCCTGCCGCTGCCGCCGCATGGGCCGGGGGCCGGGCCCTTCTTCGCCGATCTCGGCCTGCTGCCGGAGGGGCGGCTGGCGCTGCTGGCGCCGGCCGATGCGGCGGATGCCGGCTTCGCGCAACGCGATTGCGCCGTGTTCCTGCACGCCGGTCCGGCGCTGGCCCCGGCCGGCGAGCGCTGGCCCATGCTGGCCCCGCCCGAGGCGCGCTTCGTCGCCACCGCCGAAGGCGAGCCGGCCTATGCGACGGCCGACGGGCCGCGCCGCTTCGCCCTGCTGCGCCACCCGGCGCATCCCGTGCTCGCCGCCACGCCGCTGGTGCCGCTGGACGGCGAGGAGCCGGAGACCGTCTGGCACCGGCTGCACCTGGATGCGGCCATCCCGCCGGGCTGCGGCATCGCGCTCTGGGCCCGGGCGGCGCAGGACAGCCTGCCGCAGGACACGGCCGCGCTGCTCGCCATGGCGGTGGGGGCGCTGGCGGCGGAGCCGGGGGTGGCGAGCCTCGACGCCGCCGCGCTGCGGCTGTTGCGCGACCGGGCGCGGGTCGCCGAGGATGCGGCCTGGCAGGCGCTGGCGGCGCTGCCCGAAGCCAGCCTCACCCGCCTGGCCGGCATGAACGCGGCCGGGATCGCCGCACTCGACGAGGACAGGGACCCGGCGCTCCGGGCGCTGGCGCCGCAATCCGCGCTGCTGGCGGCGCTGGCCGGCGACCCGCTGCGGCGCCTGCTGGCGGCATCGCCCGCGCTGCGCCGCGCCGTGGCGGGCG